>JANQMI010000064.1 GCA_028280165.1 Oceanicaulis sp.
CCGTGCCGCCCTGCTGAACGCGCAGAGCCGCACGCTGGCCCGCCTGATTGGGCTGGATCGCGATGTGGCTGCGGCCATCCTGATCCTGCGCGGCGATCCTCAGTTTGAGGCCCTGCGCTCTGATCTGGGCGAGGCCGCCAACGAGATTGCCGGCCTGCGCGAAGTGCTGGGCACCAACCACCCCGATATGCGCGCGGCCCGCGACCGCCATGCCGGGCTGCTGGCGGAGATGGCCTCACGCGGCGAAGCCTTGCTGGGCGTGGCCCGCTATCAGGCGCTGCGTCTGGCGGACATCAATCTGGATGACGAGCGCGCCAATATGCTGCGTCAGATGGTCGAGTACGCGGCTGAAGCGGCGGGTGAAGAGGCATCCGCCACGGCGCTGGCCGAGCGCATCGACACCAACCGTGCGCGGATCGCTGCGCTGTCGCCGATCGCAGCTGAACTGGAAGCGCGCCTGCGCGCTCACCGGGTTGCTGAGACCGTGTTTGCCAGCGCGGTGGCGCGTCTGAGCACGGCGCAATCCGACCTCTTCACCTCCTACCCGATGGTGCAGGTATTGGAAGCTCCGGCCCGCCCGGACCGCCCCACCTCGCCCTCGCTGAAAATCGCCGCTGGTGCCGCCGTCGCCGGTTATCTGGTCTTTGTCATGGGAGTGCTGCTGTTATGGCTGCGCCTGCCGCTGATCCGCCTGCTTTGGAAGATCGTGTAGTCGCCGCGGCGCTGGTCGGCACCTGGCCGATCTATGCCATCGGCGGGCTTTACGTGCTCGGCCCTGTGCTGGGAGTCCTGCTCACGGCGCTGTTTTGCCTGCGCGCCTATGTGCGCGCCGGAACGCCGGGCGCGCCACCGCCTATCCCCTTCGGCGTATGGGTGTGGATCGCCGCCATGGTGGTTATGCTGCTGGCCTTGCTGATGGGCCATTGGACACAAGGTCTGTCCACCGGACAGACCCTGAAATCCACCATTGGCTGGGCGAAGGGTTGGGCGCTGTTCGCCCTGTTTCCGCTGGCCGGAGCCTGCCTGAACATCAAGGCGGAGACCGTGATCAAAGCGGCGTCTGTGACCGCGCTGATCTCGCTGCTGCTCACACCGCTCCTGTTCATGGCCCCGAAAATCGGCCTGCCGCCGACCCTGTTCGTGTCGCCGCTCAAAGCGGTGGGGGGACCTGGCCCGGAATTCTTCGCGGTCCAGCTCTACTCCATGGACCCTGGCGATGGTTTGCCGCGCTGGCGCTATTTCACGCCCTGGTCTCCAGCCGCCGCCATGATCGGCAATCTGTATCTGATCCTGGCCATTGAAGATAAGCGCAAGCTTTGGCGCTGGATTGGGATCGTCTCTGCACTGGCGATCATCGTGCTTTCGAAATCGCGCCTGGGTCTGGTTGCGGCGGTGATCATCTGGCCGAGCGCCTGGGCTGTATCGCGTCTGGGGCGTCCGGGCCTGTGGCTATCCGGCGCGGTGCCCACCTTTATGCTGCTATTGTTCTCAGGTCCGATCCTGAATTTTCTCGACAAGCTCTACATGGATATTCGAGGCCTGCGCGCGGACTCCTCGCGGGTGCGCGAAGCGCTGGGCCGGCTGGCCCTCGACCGCTGGCGTGATGAAGCGCCGGTCTGGGGCCACGGCATTGTCGAAAGCGGCTCGCACTACGTCCAGTTCATGCCCATCGGCAGCCACCACACCTGGTTCGGTCTGCTCTTCGTGAAAGGGGCCGTGGGCGCGGGGGCGCTCGGGATCGCGCTGGTCTGGAGCCTGATCGAATTTGCCGCGCTGTCGCTGACCCGGCGCATCGGGCGAGCGGCCCTGGCCATCCTGCTCTTAATGATCCTGTTCACCATCGGCGAGAATTTGGAAATCCTCGCCTACCTGCTCTGGCCCGGCCTTCTGATCCTGGGATCGGCGATGGCCGCGTGCGCCCGCGGGCGCGAGCAGGTACTCAAAGACGGAGCGATCTCATGACCGCGATTCAGCCTGCCATTTTGGTCCCGCGCTACTGGCCGGCCATGGGCGGTGCCGAACAGCACGCGCGCGCGCTGGTCCATGCCCTGCCGGAGACGGTGCGCCCCAGGGTGGCGAAAATCTGCTCGCACAGCGCCCACCCCACCGATACGGCCTACGCATTTTCCGAACCTGAAATCTTCGATGATGAGGGGGTGCAGACCCATCAGCTGGCCCCATCCGCGCTGGCCGGCCTTGCGCTGCGCGCGCTCGCGCGCCACGCCACGGACAATCGCTACAGCCGCGGCGCGTTTCGCAAGATTGCCCAGCTTGCCCTGCGCGCAAACCTGAGCCGCAGCTTGGCGGGCGCTGACCTCAATCACGTGATCTATAATGGCTGTACGCCCCTGGCCGAAGCGGCGGCGGCGAGCGCCAAGCCCTTTGTCTTCACACCGCTGGCGCACACCACCAAACCGGAGGGCACTGCCTGGTCGAGCCCAGGGTTTAAACGCCTCTACGCCCGCGCCGATGCCGTGATCGCCATGACCGAGTATGAGCGCCAATGGCTGATCGATCGCGGGGCCCACGCCAAGCGCACCCATGTGGTGCCCATGGCCCCGCTGCTCGATGAGACCGTCGTGCCGGCCCCGGACGGGTTCCGAAGGACCCATAAGATCGGCGACGCGCCCATCGTGCTCTTCCTGGGGCGGATGGCGGATTATAAGGGCTATCAGGCGATCCTGGACGCCCGGCACGATGTCTGGCGGCACCACCCGGACACCCGCTTTGTGTTTGCCGGCCCGCCGACCGCGCAGTCCGACCTCGCCTTTGCCGGACTGACCGAAGATCCGCGCATCATCCATCTGGGCTGTGTTGAAGAGGCGGAAAAGCAATCCGCATTGGCCGCCGCCACCCTGGTCTGCGTGCCGTCCACCGAGGAAAGCCTGGGCGTGGTCTATCTGGAAGCCTGGCGCTTTTCAAAACCGGTGATCGCTGCCCGCACGCCGGTGATGTCCAGCGTTGTCGATGAGGGAGATGATGGCCTGTTGACCGATCCCGTCGGCTGGAAAATCGCCAAGGCGGTCAACAGCCTGCTCTCTGCCCCGATCATGGCCGACGCCATGGGCGAGCATGGTCGGACAAAGGTCCAGCAGACCTACACATGGGACAGATCAGCGGCAAAGCTGGCTGAGATATATCGCGACGTGTCGAAGCCCTAGGCGCTGACCTTGTCGGCCCAGCTGTCGCGCTTTCGATAAATGGTGGAGGGTGCCACCCCCAGCTGTTTGGCCGCCAGAGAGATATTGCCATCGCACAGAGCAATGGCGGTTTCGATGGCTTTTTTCTCAGTCAACCAAAGCGGTTCAAGGCCCGGCTTGGGTGCGTCCCTATCCGGCACCGCCGGCACCGTGCGCGCCACCGTAGCGGCGGGCTGCGTCACCGAAGCAGAGCCTATTGGCACCGCGTAATCCACCTCAACAGGGGTGGCCGGCACCGACGCGGGGCCAGCTTCGATCGGGGCATCCAGCACGCCACCTTCCGGAGCGCTCAGGATGACGCAGCGGCGGATATAGTTTTCCAGCTCGCGAACATTGCCCGGCCAGACATGGGCGATCAGGCTGGCCCGCATCGCCTCGCTCATCGCCGGGGCCGCCTTGCCTTCTTCCTTACTGAAGCGCTCCAGAAAGCTCTCAGCCAGGGTCAGAATGTCCTCCCCGCGTTCGCGCAAAGCCGGCAGTTCGATCGGGATAACATTCAGTCGGAAATACAAATCCTCGCGCAGCAGGCCCGCGCGCACCGCCGCGAGCGGGTCGCGATTGGTCGCGGCCACAAAGCGAATACTGGCATGACGCGTTTTGGAATCGCCGACCCGTGTGTATTCACCAGTCTGCAGAAAACGCAGAAGTTTCGGCTGCAGCTCGATCGGCATTTCGCCCAGCTCGTCCAGGAAAAGCGTACCGCCATCAGCGCGTTCCGCAGCCCCAGCCCGGTCTGCGGTCGCGCCGGTGAAAGCCCCTTTCACATGGCCAAATAGCTCGCTCTCGATCAGATCTTTGGGAATGGCACCGCAGTTCATCGACACCAGGGCTTTCTTGCGGCGATTGGAATTGCGGTGCACGGCCTGGGCGGTTAATTCCTTGCCCGTCCCGGTTTCCCCGCTGATCAACACGCTGGCATCAGAGGGCGCGGCGGCCTCGATCATGCGATAAAGGGCCTGCATGGGCAGTGACTTGCCGACAAAGCCGGAAAACTCCGCGCGCTTGGCGACTTTCTCATAGGTGGTTACCACGCGCTCCAGCCGCGTCTTCTCAGCGGCGTTCTGAATCGTGGTCAGAAGGCGCTCTGCCCCAAAGGGCTTAACCAGAAAATCGGTGGCCCCCTCGCGCATGGCATCGACCGCAATGGTCAGGCTGCCATTGGCCGTGATGACAACAATGGGACAGCTCACCCCAGCCCCGCGCCATTCCTGTAAAAGTTCCAAGCCATTGGCGTCAGGCAGTGAAAGATCCAGCAGCACCACGTCCGGCGCTTCACGGCCCGTGATATAGTCGCGGGCCGCCGCACCGGTTTCGGCGATGGTGATCTCGGCGGCGTCCTTGCGCAGGAAAGTCTCGTAGGTGCGTGCCAGAGACGGGCTGTCTTCAACGATCAGAACGCGGGCAATCGACATGGGTTTTGTCCTTACTCAGCGTTCACAACGCGGCGCAATTCGCCAGCAGTCTGGTCCGCAATACGTTTCAAAAGGGTGATATCGCCGGGCTTGATCACGCCATCGATAGCGGCCTGTTCGACAGCGCGCGCAGCCTGAAACAATTGCTTGGCCGCGAGATTCTCTGCCGCACCTTTGATGGCGTGGGCATTCAGCTCAACCGCAGCGACATCGCCGGTTTCAATGACCGCCAGCCTTTCGGACAGCTCAAGCAAGAAAACGCCAGCGATTTCGGCGTAGACCTCGTCCATATCGGCCCAGCGTGCAGCTTTGTCCGCTTCATCGATGAGGGGACCCGACGGTCCGCCAATCCAGGGGGCGAGGGCTTTCTTCAATAATCCCATATTCAGCGGCTTGGTCATGTAGGACGTGACCCCCGCCTCCAGCGCTTCATCGCGCGATTGCGGCAGGGCATGAGCGGTTAATGCAACTATGGGGACATTATATCCCGCCTCACGCAAGTCGCGGGTGGCCTCCAGCCCATCTTTTTCCGGCATGGCCATGTCCATCAGGACAACATCATAGTGTCCAGCCAGGGCCATTTTGACCGCTTCATCACCGTTCTGGGCATGGTCACAGGTCAGGCCAAAGCGCTTGAGCATGGCGCGTGCCACGGCTGCATTGGTGGCGCTGTCTTCAGCGAGTAGGACATGGCCGCTCAGCGTGGCCTCGACTTCATGATCGGGTTTGGGACGTTCAGTGTTGGTCTCAGCGGGCATCAGTGGAAGGCTGAACCAGGCCAGGACCCCGCCTGAATTGCGGTTTTCCAGATTGATGTCACCGCCCATCAGCAAGACCAGCTCCCGGCTGATCGCCAGCCCGAGGCCGACACCGCCATGCAGGCGCGACTTGGAGATATCGGCTTGCTGGAAGCGTTCAAACAGGGTTGCGCGCAAATCCTCCGGAACCCCTGGACCGGTGTCGGACACCTGGACCAGAAGCTCGATCTCCGGCCCAGAGGTGTTGGCATGAAAGCCAACATCGACCGAGCCCTCCTCGGTGAATTTCACCGCATTGCCGACCAGGTTGAACAATACCTGGCGAATGCGTCCCGCATCACCGGCCAGGATCTCCGGCAAGCCTTCGCCGCGAATGGTCAAAGTCAGCCCTTTTTCGCGGGCTGTGGGGCCGAATAATTCGCGCGTTTGTTCCAACAGATCTTCGGTTTTGAAGGGCGCGAATTCGATCATGACTTCGCCGGCTTCAATCCGGGTGATATCCAGCAGATCGTTGACCAGGGTCACCGCGCTGTCGGCCGAGCGCTGAGCGGTCCGCACATGGGCTCGCTCTTCGCCCTCCAACCCTTCAGCATCAATCAGCGACAGCGATCCGATTACCCCGTTTAAGGGGGTGCGCATCTCATGGCTCATATTCGCCAGAAAGGCGGTTTTGGCCTTGTTGGCCGCTTCAGCGGCATCGCGTGCGGCTTCCAGCGCATCCTGAGCCTGGCGCGCATCGGTGACATCTTGGATCGTACCCAGCAGGCGACGCACCTGCC
Source organism: Oceanicaulis sp. (assembly GCA_028280165.1). GTDB lineage: Bacteria > Pseudomonadota > Alphaproteobacteria > Caulobacterales > Maricaulaceae > Oceanicaulis. The sequence continues at coordinate 6,150 of JANQMI010000064.1, forward strand.
CATCTTTGTCGTGGCGCGAGGTTTCGGTGACGGCCTGGGCTTTGACGATCACCTCCTGGCCGTCCGGCCGCCGGATGCGGTGTTCGATCTCATAGCCCTTACCGGTCGCAATGGCGCAATCGACCTTGTCCTGCAGCATCGGCAAATCATCGGGATGAATACGTGCGGTGTAGCTGTCCAGCGTGACCGCCTGATCTGGATCCATGCCGAAGATATCGTAAGTCGCCTTGCTCCATAAGATTTCACCAGTCCTCACATCCCAGCGCCAGCTGCCCAGGCGGGCGATGGATTCCGCTGACGATAACAGCCGCTGATAGCGCTCGCGTTCGGCTTTGGCTTGCGCCTGCTCGGTCTGGTCGCGGACAATGCCCTGAACCAACAGGCCTTCGGCGGTTTCAAAACGCTGGGCGTTAATCTCGGTCGGAATAATCCGCCCCGAGCTGTGCAGGAAATTGATGTCCAGGCGGGTTTGGCCGCGCTCTGTAACTTCCTTGAGCGCGGCCTTGGCCTTGGGGTGGTCAATTTCGGGGTGGAGCGCTGGGATCGGCGTGGCCAGCAATTCATCGCGCGACCGCCCGAGCAAGTTGATCGCTTGGGCGTTTACATCATGAATACGCCCGTCTAGATCATGGATGATGATGGCATCGACGCTGTTCCGGAACAGTTCCGAATACCGGGCCTCAGAGGCTTTCAGAGCCTCCTCTTGTTCGCGGCGTTGAGTGATGTCGCGGATATAGGCGGTGAAATAATGCTGGCCTTCGAACGGCACCGGAGCCACCGTCAACTCAACCCAGATCGTCTCACCGCTGGCGTGCATGGCTGGGACTTCCACCCGATTGCCGATCACCCGCTTCTCACCGGTCTTTAAGTATCGGCTCATTCCGGCATGGTGTGCGCCGCGCATATCCTTGGGGATGATCAGATCGGCCATCGGTTGGCCGATCACGTCTTGGGCTGTGTGTCCGAACAGCGCTTCGGCCGCCTCATTGAACGCAACGAAATCTCCCGCCTCATCGACCACGACGATGGCATCCAGCGCGGTAGAGATCACCGCCTCGCTAAGCAGATGGCTTAAATCGGTGGCCCGGCGCCCGGCACGCCTTGTGCGCGGCTCACCGGGCGCGGGGAAGATTTGGACATGGGATGTGTCGTCAGACATCGGCTGCGCCTCCTCAGATGAGCTGGAGAGGCGCAAGACTGACGCCAACACGACACGGGAGCTAAGGTCCTGAAATCATGATAATAGAGGACGTAAACTCGCAATTTGCAAAGCGCTAAGATTGCAGAATGCAATGCTTAGATTGCAATTTGCGAGAGGGCTTCAATACGCACCGTCGGCTCCAAACACGGCCCGAGGGGTCTTCAATATGATGGCGATATCGCCCCAGAAGCTGCGGGTCTGCAGATAGCGCCTGTCGAGCACAACCATGTCTTCAAACCCGACCCTCGCCCGGCCGGAGACCTGCCAGAGCCCTGTCAGGCCCGGCTTGCCCATCAGCCGATCGCGGTGATGCGGTGCGTACTGCTCGACTTCTTCAGGCAAGGCCGGGCGCGGACCCACCAGGGACATGTCGCCTTTGAGCACATTGATCAGCTGCGGCAACTCATCAATGGAGTAGCGGCGGATCAGCCGGCCCACCGCGGTGATCCGCGGATCGGCTTTCATCTTGAAGGTCACGCCATCACGGTCGCTCTGGCTAAGGAGCGCGGCGCGTTGCGCCTCGGCGTCGACCACCATGGAGCGGAATTTCAGCATCTCGAATGCTTCGCCCTTCTCGCCAATCCGGCGCTGGCGAAACAGGATTGGACCTTTGGAGCCTGCTTTCACGGCCATGGCGGTGGCCAGCAGGACCGGGCTGAGCGCCAACAGACCGCACGTCGCGCCGGCCATATCGACCGTCCGTTTCAAACCGAGGCTGGTCCTGGGTCCGAGCGCGGCGATATCGCGCCCAACCCGGCGCGCGGCGATGTGGGCCATAAAGCCAGCATTGCCGATCACATAACGCCGCCACAGCCGACCCGGCTCGCGCGCCAGACGGTAAACCCATTCTAGCCCGTTCTGACGCATCCACTTCGGCGCGCGTGGGATCCGGCCGGAGATGAAATCGAACAGCCCCCCAACGCCCAGCGTCACCGGCGCGGTCAGGCGCGGTGCCACACGCGCAAGCCAGACATCCTGATCCGGGACGCCAAAGGCGACCATGACGATATCGGCCTTGCTGGCATTGATCGCATCGATGACCGAAGCTTCGGCGTTTGGCGCGAAATATCCGGACTGGCTGCCAGCGATGCGAAGGCCGGGGTGGGCCTTGCGGGCCCGCTCAGCGGCGCGCTTGGCAATTCCCGGGCGTCCACCCAGCAGGTAGAGCGACAAGCCGGCCTTTGCCATGGCTGCGCATAGGGGATGGAATAAATCGGTGCCGTTGAGGTTGGCGCTGAGCTTGCGGCCTTCCAGACGGGCGGCCAACTCCACTCCGGCACCGTCGGGAAACAAACCGTCACAGGTTTTCAGCGCCAGGCGGTAGCGCCAGTCGGCGCGCGAAACATTGGCGCAATGGGCATTGAGGAAACCGATGCGGGTTTGAATGCGGCGCGCTGCGCGATCAATGATCCACTTTACGGCCACATCCTGCGAGGCATCGGTCAGATCAAAGCCAAGCACGGGCTGGCTGGGCAGCGCGCGACTGCGGGTTGGCGCAATCGCCGGTAAAGCGTGATCGACTGCCTGATGAGCGTCCGGCACCCGGCGCTCCAGCGCGTGCATGACAAATGCGGTATCGAGCATGGTCATCTCCATCAATTTGGACCTGACCGCTCTGGCTCATGGCAGGGACCACTTGCTGATGGGCCCGCAAAACGCATTGAAAACAATGTACTAGAGAATTCGGCGTGAGGGCGCGCCTCGCGTCTCGCGTCTCGCAATCCGAAACAATCCTCGCATTTTGAAACGCGCCCTTGATGGATGCCTCAAGGTGTCAGCGCTGATTTCACTCACCTTTTCAATGACAAAGCGAATTGATGCGCCGGGGTGTGCGCCATTGGTCCAGGACATGAGCGGTGTGAGTTGACGAAATAGGAGCACAGCCATGTCGGCCCCACGCCTCTCAAACATCGCGTCACGCGCACACGCCCTGGTCCAGGACCGGATCGTGAGTGGGATGGGCTGGATGGCCGGTGCTGAGCTGACCATCCGGGTCACCCGCCTGGCGACCACCATCCTGCTCGCCCGTTTAATGACGCCGGAGATTTTCGGTGAAGCCGCCCTGGCGCTCGCCACCTTTGAGATCATTCGCCTGTTTAATGAAAACGGTCTCGCGGCTGCAGTCATCCGCGCCAAGACATCAGAGCTTGCCCAGGTTGCCGAGGCGGCCTACCGCCTAAGCTGGATCATTGCCATTGCACTGACCCTTCTGCAGATCGGGGTTGGCAGTTTGGCCGCGATCCTGTCAGGCCGAGCTGAGCTGTTCTGGCTGATCGCAGCTCTGGCGGGCGTCTATCTCTTCATGCCGGCCGGCTGCGTGCACGCCTGGATGATCATGCGTCGTGAAGGCATGGCGCGCATGGCGGGCGTCAATGCCGCCCAGCTGATCGCGGACAACGGTCTGACCATCGCGCTGGCATTCGCCGGGTTTGAAGTCTGGGCCATTGTCCTGCCCAAGCTTCTCACCGCGCCGATCTGGTTGGTTGGCATGGCCTGGGGCCGCCCCTGGACGCGCGACCGCGGAGTGAAACCTGCCGCCTTCCAACCGCTGCTGCGGTTCTGCGGACCGGTCCTGGTCTCAGAGCTGATCGGCGGCCTGCGCCTGCATGCCGATAAACTGGTGGTCGCGGCTCTGTTCGGGCTGGAAGCCGCAGGCATCTATTTCTTCGCTTTCAATGCCGGCGTCGGCCTGTCGAGCGCAATCTCAACGGCGTTTAACCGGGTGGTCTATCCGCGGTTCTGCAAGGCGGCAGACGAGCCCGGCGGCCTGCGCCAATCCCATGGCCAGGTGCTGCGCGCGCACGCGCCCGCCTTCTCCGGTCTGTTCTTCGCCCAGAGCCTGGCCGCCCTGTTCTATGTGCCAATCGTGTTTGGCGCGAGCTGGGCTGCGAGTGCTGGCCTCGTCGCCATCCTGTGCTTGTCCGGTGCCGTGCGTCTGTTCGGTGAGGCCAGCCTTCTGGCACTGCGTGCTGACGGAGCCCCGGGGCGCGAGTGCGCGGGGGCTGCGCTCCTCGCCTCAGCCTCGCTCGTCGGCCTGGTGATGGGTTCGTCCTGGGGGCTGGGCGGTGCTGCGGCGGGCTACACCGCCGGGATCGCCCTTGCCGCCGCCGCGATCAGTCACATCACCCTGTCTCACCTTGCTCGTTCACGCACAACAGGAGTTGCGCTGCCATGACCCACACACCCTCTCAGCCCCGCTTCACGGTGGTCATTCCGGTCTATAACGCCGAGGCGACCCTGTCTGAAACCATTCAAAGCGTCTTCGACCAGACTGATCCATCCTGGGAGTTGATCCTGGTGGATGACGGATCGACCGACGAAAGCGACATTATCTGCGACATGGCTGCTGCGCTGGATGCGCGTGTACGGGTCGTCGACAATCTGGGCACAGGTCCCGCTGATGCGCGTAACTTCGGAGCCTTTGCTGGCAGCGGTGACTTTATCGCCTTTCTGGACGCCGACGATGTGTGGTCGCCCGACCGCCTTCAGCGCATGGCAGCCGGCTTTGCCGCACGGCCCAGCGCGGGTTGTCTATTCTCCCGTGTTCGCCTTGTCGAGGCCGGATCCAACATCGAGATTGGAACCACCCCGCACGTCTTCAAGCTGGTGCCTGAAAACCTGCTCGGCGAGTTTGCCATCAGCACCAGTTCCAACCTGGTGTTCCGGCGAGAGGCCTTTGAATCCATCGACGGCTTCGATCCGGAGATGTCAGCGGCGGAAGACCAGGACATCGTCCTGCGCCTGGCCTACCTGACCCCGTGGACGGTGAAAGGCCTGGATGCGGTTCTGCTGACCTATCGGCTCAGCACCCGCGGTCTATCAGCTCAGCTGAAGACCATGGAAGCCGGGTGGAAACACCTGATCGCCAAGGCCGAGCGGTTTGCCCCCTTGCTTGTCAAAGCCTGTCGAAAGCGGGCCACGGCGGTCTTCTATCGCCAGCAGGCGCTGCGCGCGGTGCGCGGGACCCGGCAACCACTGACCGGCCTGACCTGCCTTGTGCGCGCCTTCGCCAGTGACCCGTCCATCCTGTTTGCCAGCCCTTTGCGCACAGCCAAGGCCTGCATCCTGGTCCTGATCACCTTAGCCAGTCTTCCCATACAACGGAGCCAAGCATGAACCCGCCCTTTGTCACCGTCGTGATGCCGGTCTTTAATGTTGAACGCTATCTGGCCGTCGCCATCCGGTCCGTCCTGAAACAGACCTATCGCCATTTCGAGCTGCTCATCGTTGATGACGGATCGACCGACAACTCCTTTGCCATCGCTGAGGGCTTTCGCGATGCCCGCATTAAGATCATCCGGCAGGAAAACCGGGGATTGGCTGGCGCACGCAACACGGGTATCCGCCATGCGCGCGGGCAAATCATCGCCTTTCTGGATTCTGACGATGCGTGGGCCCCTAACAAGCTGGCGGCCCATGTCGAGCATCTACGACAAAAGCCCGGCGTTGGGGTCAGCTATGCTGGATCGCGGCTGATTGATGATCATGGCCGACCCATGGGCATTACCCAATCGCCTCAGCTGACCGGCGTAACGGCGGCGGATATCTTTATGCGCAATCCTGTCGGCAATGGCTCGGCACCCGTTGTGCGCCGCGCCGTTTTCAACGAGATCGAAGGCCCCTATTGCGCCGACGGATCTGCAGGCTGGTTTGACGAGCATTTCCGCCAATCCGAAGACATTGAGTGCTGGATGCGGATCGCGCTGGATACCCGGTGGGCCTTCGAAGGCGTCGATCAAATCCTGACCGATTACCGGATCAATTCCGGTGGCCTGTCCGCCAATATTGTCCGGCAGTTCGAAACCTGGAGCCGGATGCGCGACAGGGTGGCCCGAAATCATCCCGACTTTGCGGCTCAATGGGCGGGTCTCGCAGAGGCTTTCCAGCTGCGCTATCTGGCCCGCCGGGCGATCAATATGCGTGATCGCGGCCTGTCCTTATCGCTTGCCTTGCAGGCCTTGAAGACCGCCCCCTCAATCGGCGTCAGAGAGCCCGTGAAGACCGCGATCACAGTGGCCGCGGCCTTGGCCCTCCGGCTCTTGCCCTCTGAACAATTCGAGGCTTTGCGAAGCCGGATTCAGCGCCGCCCCGGCCCCTGCGCCATGGGCGGGGCCGGAGCCCTTTGATCAAGCGCCGGCAAATAGCGCCAGGCGTCGGCGGCGCACACGCGCGCCGGCGACGCCCATGGCTTTGCGGTGTTTGGCGATACAGCGCCGCGACAAACGCAGACCTTGAGCCGACAACTGAGCGGCAATGGCCTCATCGGCAAACACTTCGCCTGGCGCTTCCGTGTCGAGAATGGATTGGATCCTCTGGCGAACGGAGGTCACAGAGGCGGCACCATCTGCCGTGACACCAGAAAACAACGCCCGCAGCGCGATGACGCCAACCGGTGTTTCGATCGCCTTGTGGGCGACCGCTCGGCTCACCGTGCTTTCATGCACATCCAGGAAGTCTGCCGCTGCGCGCAGCGTTAACGGGCGCACATGGCCCAGCCCGCGCATGACCGCCTCATGCTGAAAGGCCACCGCATAGCGGGCCACCCGGAGCAGAGTGTCACTGCGCTGACGGCAAATATGGCGGACCCAGCGCGCATGGCTCAGCTGGTCTTTCACATAGGCGGCATGCTGGGGGTCGTGCTCGATTTTGCGCAGGGCGGCAATGGCGTCGCGGTCCACACCCACACGAATCTGCCGATCGCGCGTGAGATCAACGCTCAGCTCGCCGGTGTCCGAGGTGCGAACCACCAAATCCGGTGGCATCACGGGTGCAGGCCGATGGAAGGCATGGCCAGGGGCTGGGTCCAGGCTCCGCAGCATGACCAATCGCTCGCGCAACTCGCTCATGCTGATCGCCAGCTGGCGCGCCAATTCATCGAAGGCCTGTTTTTCGATGAGGTCCGAACGCGATAGCAAATCGGCCCAAATCGGTGAGCGCTCGCCAGACCGCTCCAGTTGCAGGGCGAAGCATTCGCACAGATCGCGGGCCCCAATCCCGGCGGGCTCCAGGCCTTGCAGCGCCTGAAGGGCGAGCTGGCCGTCTTCGGTTTCGATCCAGTCTGGGGCTTCGCGCAGATAGCCGGGCTCATCCAGGCACCCGATCAGGTATTGCGCCTTGGCACCTATGTCCGGCTCCAGCGCGGCGTTTTGTGCCAACTGGCTGGTGAGATGGTCAATAAGGCCGATCTCGCTGGCCACTGTGTTCTCTAAGACGTCGCTGACGGGTGATCCAAGGGCCCGTGTCATCGGTCGCAGGACCGGATTGCTCAGCGCTTCAGCCTCAATCATGGCTTCTGCCTCTTCAAAGCTCAGTCCGAGAATCCTGACGGCCGCCTGACCGCGTTGGCCCAGCCGCTGGCGTTGTTCCAGGGCTTGATACTGACCGCTCGAAAATGATGCCGGCATAACCGTCTCCTCTTCCACATGACTTCAATGTGAGGAGAGCAAGAGCGTGGCCGGGACAATTCGTTGCAAGTTGCAACGGTTGAGGCTGAGGCGCGCCACAACGTTGCAATATGCAATTGCGGATAGGGGCTATCGCACTCAGAGTCTGGCTGAGGGGCACCAGACGTCAGTGCGGTGCCTCCGACACGCTTTCGGCGGACCGTTTGGGAGGTTGGTCAGATCGCAGGGATCGAGAATAATGGCGGAGAGAGAGGGATTCGAACCCTCGGAACGCTTGCGCGCTCAACGGTTTTCGAGACCGCCCCGTTCGACCACTCCGGCACCTCTCCGCACGGGTGGGGTGGTTTGGCCCATGACGGCTCTAAAATCAATACGCAAATCGCGGTCGCAAACAGCAGGCCTGGCTTTGGTCCGCATCACCGGGCTTTAGCGCGATGAGATGGGAACGCGGTCCAGGCACGCGCGTTCAATCTGGTCGCCACCCGGGCTTGGAGCACAGGCCGATCGAGGGCGAAACGTCGCGATTTCGACAGAAGTTGAATTTGTGAGTCGCCTTAAGCGCGTATTGAGCTAGATTACGTCAAAACAATCTGTTCATAAGGGGAACATCATGAAGTTCGTACTCGCAGCCGCTGCTGGTGTGGTGGCTCTGTCTCTCGGCGCGTGCGCTGCCACGACTGAGAATACCGATCGTCAGGAACTCGTTGACGCGGGCCAGCTCACCGGTGAGCGCAGCGATGGCACCCGTGTGCGCTGCGAGTCGGTTCGCGAAACTGGCAGCCGGATGTCCACGCGTATCTGCCTGACCGAGCGTGAATGGGCCGATATGGAAGAAAACGCCCAGCAGGTTCGCCGCGATCGCGATGAGCAGAACAATGTTGTGCTGCCCGGTCCGGCTGGTGTTGGCGGCGGCCAGTAGGGCTGTCTTAAGAGCCTGCGTTATGGCCTGCTGAGACAGGCTTTTGCGTTGACTCTGACTTTATCCTCGGCTTATAAGCCGCGCTCCGTCCCCGTCAGGCCTGCCTGGCGGGGCGGTTTGTTGTTGACAACGCGGGGCTCGGATCATGAACCCGCGAAGAAAAAGAGACCCGGTCGGGCATCCCAGCTCGAGACGGATCTGAGCAAAAAGGAAGATGGCGATGTACGCGGTAATCAAGACCGGCGGCAAGCAATACAAGGTTTCCGAAGGCGATGTCGTGCGCGTTGAAAAGCTCGACGCAGCAGCCGGCGACGTCGTGGCCTTTGATGAAGTGCTGATGATTGGTGGCGAAGGCGACGCTCTGGTGGGAACGCCCGCCATTGATGGCGCTTCGGTGACCGCCGAAGTGCTGGATGTGCGCAAGGACAAGAAGGTTCTGGTGTTCAAAAAGCGCCGTCGTCAAAACTACCGCCGCAAAAAGGGCCACCGCCAGTGGCTGGCTGTGGTGTCCGTGGCTGAGATCCTGAAGCCGGGCTCCAAGTCCAAGCTGTCGGCCAAGAAGAAGGCTGCCAAGACCGAAGCGCCGGCTGAGAAGGCGGCTCCGGCGAAGGCCGCTGCCAAGACAGAGGCCCCGAAGGCCGCACCGAAGGCTGAAGCCAAGCCTAAAGCCGCACCGAAAAAGGCCGAAGCCAAGGCGGCTCCGGCGGCCAATGACGATCTGACTAAGCTGACCGGCGTGGGTCCGGCCTTTGCGAAAAAGCTGAACGAAGCCGGCGTGACCAGCTTTGCTCAGATCGCAGGTTGGGATGTGGCTGAAATCGAGCGCCTGGACGGCGAGATTTCCGGTCTGCAGGCCAAAGCAGAAAAAGGCGACTGGGT
>JANQMI010000087.1 GCA_028280165.1 Oceanicaulis sp.
CCGGAGAAGACGGCAAGCCCGGGCTCTACTGCGCGGTGATTGTGAAGCGGGTGGACGCCCAGACCCGCGCCAAAACCAGCATTAACGCCCTTCTACGAGACTAGGCCGATCCAGCGTTCGCGAGCACGGACGCGAGCAAGCCTGGGAAACGCTGGTCCAGACACTCAGTGCGCACGCGCGAGTGATAGGCCCCGCTCGCATCCTTGCTGGTCTCAACAATCCCGGCCGCACGCAGCGCCTTGAAATGACGCGATAGCGTGGCTTTGGGCACGTCCGGCCCCGCCGCTGCGCGGCACGTGAGTGTGCCTTGGTTTGCCAGGCGCTGAACAATAGCCAGGCGCACCGGGTCAGACAGCGCGTGCAAGACGCTCGTCAGCTCCAGCACTTCCACGTGTGGTCGGTCAAACCCGCTCTCATCCACACAGCTCGCTTCAGCCATTTGTTCGGCCTCATCAAAACTCTTTTTCCGGGTCTGCCTTGAAGTCAGCAGAAGGGTTCCACATATCGGAACCCGTCACGGTTCCACTCATTGGAACCTTCAACAAGGATATGATCTCATGACCGCCTCACTTCAAGGCAAGACTGCCCTCATCACCGCCGGCACACGCGGCATCGGGGGTGCGATTGCCACCCGCTTGGCGAAGGACGGTGCCAATATCGCTGTCACCTTTGCAGGCAATCAAGCTGCCGCAGACGCGAAGGTCGCTGAACTGGAAGCTCTCGGCGTCAAAGCTATAGCCATTAAGTCCGACGCCTCTGACCCCGAAGCCGCTAGAGGCCTGGTCGGTCAGGTCGTCGATTCGCTCGGCCAACTCGACATCCTGGTCAACAATTCCGGCACGTTCCGCCTTGGTGCTATTGGCACCGACGAGGCGGTCGAAGCGTTTGACATCAGTTTCAACTGGAATGTGAAGACACCCTTCATCCTGGCCAATGAAGCCGCAAAAGTTCTTCAAAGCGGTGGGCGCATCATCAATATCGGTTCGGTAAATGGCGACGTCGCATTGGTGCCCGGCAACTCAGTCTACGCCATGACCAAATCGGCCGTCCAAGGCCTCACGCGGGGTTGGGCTCGGGACCTCGCTGACCGCCAGATCACCGTCAATGCGATCCAACCGGGGCCGATTGATACCGAAATGAATCCCGCCGATTCGGAGTTCGCTGGCTTCCTGGCCCCACGAACCGCTGTCGGGCGCTATGGCACGGCCGATGAAGTGGCGGAACTCGCCGGGTTTTTGGCGTCTCCTGGAGCGTCCTACGTTACAGGCGCATTGCTGGATGTGGACGGCGGCCTGAAAGTCTAAACCCTGTGTCTGGTGCAGCGCTGAACACTCGCGCTGCGCCAACTGCCCCTAAGACAACCGGTCCGCGAGGAAGGGCAGGCTGACATCCATGCGATAGTCGATGCCCGAATGATCGTCGGGAAACTCCTCGTAGACATGGTTCACGCCCAGCGCTTCCAGCCGCGTATGTAAACGGCGCGCGCCATAGACCAGATCATACTGGTCGATATCACCGCAATCGATGAACAGCGCCTTGAGACCTTTGAGAGTTTCAAAATGGCTCTCGACCAGCGTGAGCGGGTCAAAGGCGAGCCAATTCGCCCATAGGGCTTGGTCCCGGACGCAGGTCTGCAAATCGACGGGCAGGCGAACGCCAAACGGCGCGCTTGGGTCTGGATCATAGGTCGCAGCCATGGCCAATGTCATGAGCACGTGGATGTCCCCGCCACTCGGCTTCGGATTGGCTTCCAACTTGTCCATGAAGGCCTGGATCGATCCCGCCTTGGCGATGGCCCGCAGAGCAGCGGGAAAGTCGCGCGCATAGCATAGTTCGAAATCCATATCCCCGCTGTGGCAGGCCGCGCCCGCCCAGAACCTGCCGTGGACCAACGCGTGATAGATTGCACCGTAGCCGCCCGAGCTTTTGCCAAAGACACCGCGGCGTCCGGCCCCACCACATTTCAACTGGGCCTCAACGGCTGGAACAAACTCGGTCAGGATCACATCCGCCCACGGCCCCATCACCGCCGAATTGACATACTGATTTCCACCCAGTCGGGTAAAACAATCCGGGAAGGCGACAACGCAGGGCTTCATGGCCCCTGAGCCCACCAGGCGGTCGAGGCGCTCGGGAACATTCTCCCCAAAATTCTTCCAACTGGTGTGCGCTAGCCCGCTGCCGGTATAGCCCGTCAGATCCACCAAAAGCGGTAAGCCCGCCCCGCTATGATCATGGGGCACCCACACATCAATCGCGCGGATATGGGGATCGCCGAGAAAGTTGCCTTTCAGAAGGTCGCTTTCGATATGGATGCGGGTGAGCGTTCCGGATGGGAAATTGTGGCGCGCGGTCATTGCAGGCTCCAGCGAGGAATCGATTTGGCGAGCATAGCGTGTCATCCCCCCGCTTGTCCGGGGCACCCAGCCTGTGACCTCTCCTGCGAAGCTAGAATGCTCGAACCTCGGGATGAGAGTGAGATAAACCCCTGCATCCCTCACCGTGACGCGCATCTACGCAAGCGATCGCCTCGAATGAGGTAGGGCTATGCGCCTACCCCGTGGTGACACCATAGCGAATGCTGACAAAAACGATGCCTGCAATCTGGGTGGAGATGTGGGCCACGATGTTCAAGAACAAGACCAGCCCAGCCAGCCCGATCGCGCGCAAAACCCGCCTCAGCGCACTGCCGTGGAGCCCGGCACGAAAACTGGTTTGCGCATCAATCAAAAAGGCGAGAATCCCGATTGCGAAGCCGAACGAGGTCATCACGCTAGAAGGTAACAACGCCGTCGCGGGCATAATCAAGATCATCACAGATGCGCTCGGAACCATCATGGCAAAGCCATAGCGAACCCGAAGGCTGAACGTTGTGCCTTTGCCCCAGAGGGGAATGAGCGGCAACAGGAAGAGGAAGATCAGCAACTGGACAATGGGGAATATCCCAAAAATCCAGACGGCGGCGATCTCGCCCAGCTCTTCAACGCTGGTCCCGCCTGCAGAGACTGCGCCTGCATCGCGAAAGCCCTGGATATAAGCTTCCACTAATGGAGACCCGGACCCAACCCAGATGAATTGAAGCAGCGAGGCTAACGCAACAATCGAGAGCCATAATCGGACCGATGGCGTGAAATGCCCCTGCCAGTCATGGTCGCGCGCCGCCTCGAAATAGGTCTTGGGACTGCTCCAGAGCGTGCTGATGGATTTCAGGCCGCGGATGTTCAGGCTAAAAACATCACCTGCCAGATCGTCCATACCGATCTTGTCTGTCATTCCTGCCCGCCCCCGCGAAACTCGCAACGACGCGAAGTCTCTAGCGCTTGCCGGACCCTGTCGAGCGCCATCATGCCACAGGCGCGCGCTACACTTTAAGCCGGCCGCCGGCTTCTGAACGCCGCGCTTAAGGTCCCATCGTCAAGATAATCAAGCTCCCCGCCCACCGGCACGCCGCGGGCGAGCGTGGTGAGGTCGACACTGGCATCGGCAAGCTTGTCAGACAGGAAGTGCGCGGTGGTCTGGCCATCAACGGTGGCATTCAGCGCCAGGATGATCTCGGTCACCTCGTCAGCGCGGGCCCGCTCGATAAGACTGGCAATGTTAAGGTCCTCAGGACCCACACCATCCAGGGCTGACAGAACGCCTCCCAACACATGATAGCGCCCCTTAAACGCCCCAGCGCGCTCCAGCGCCCACAGGTCGCCCACGGTCTCTACAACGCAGATCACGCTTGGATCTCGACGGGGGTCCGAACAAACCGCACACGGATCGCTGACATCAAGATTGCCGCAGGTGGAGCAGACCTTGATCTTGTCGGCAGTCTCCGCCAAAGCTTCCGCCAACGGGCGCATCACCGCCTCGCGCTTCTGCAGCATTTGCAGTGCAGCCCGGCGCGCCGAGCGCGGCCCCAGCCCTGGCAAGCGCGCCAAAAGCTGGATCAGGCGTTCAATTTCAGGACCGGCGGCGGACATCCAAGCCTCGAATCAGCAAGCGTCGGAACTCCTAGCCTAAGCCCTTGAGGGTGACTTGCGAACGCCATCAGCGGGACAGGGCGCAAAAAGAAAAAGAGCGCGCTAGATCACAGCGCGCTCTTGATCAAGGTCAATCGAAAAAGGCTTAGCCTTCCAAGACTTCTTCTGCGGCCGCATCAATAGCGTCGGCTGCAGCTTCGGCCGCGGTTAGCGGCGCTGGCAGGTCGATCGGGTTTGCCGACAGCGAACGCATGTAGGCCAACAGGTTGATGCGGTCTTCCTGATCACGCAGGCCGGCAAAGCTCATCGCTGTGCCCGGTACGTATGCGGACGGACGCTCCAGATAGGCGTACATGTTCTCAAAGCCCCAGACGACGCCCCCTTCGGCATAGTCTTCCATGGCCGAGGAGTAGCCGTACTCGTCGATGGCTGCGACTGCGCGACCCATCACATCCCACATGGCCGGGCCGGTCATGTTGGCCCCGCCTTCGTCAAAGGTGTGGCAGGAGGCACAGCGGCGCGAGACGCGCTCACCGGCAGAAATATCAGCGTTAGCCAGCAGCAAGCCGAAATCGGTCGGGCCCTCGTCGACCACTTCGTCTTCTGCAGAGGCCGTGGTCACGGCAGACAGATCTACGAAGACAGCCAGCTGGCTCGGAACCTTGGAGTGCACCAGCACGTGGCTGAGTTCCAAAAGGCCCATGATGATCAGGCCGACGGCGATAATTGCGCCGAAAACTTTGTTCCAAAACAGGGAGCCCATCTGCGTCCTCTTCCTTGACAGATCTGATGCCGCGTTATGCGGGCGCTGTTTGGCACGACGCGCCCGAGCTGGCAACATTTTCACGCCGTGGTCTAACTAGCCGATTACACTGCCCAGTCAGCGCGGCACAGGGTCGCGGAAGCCCTCAGGCCTCACCGTCAAGCCAGCGTTCAATCAAAAGCCGCGAGATTGAGAAGTGTTTGGGAGCCCAGCGCGCGATCTCGCTGTCATAAAGCGCGCGCACTTCGTCGCGGGTAAACCATTTGGCATCTTCCAAATCATCATCGGGCACGAGCTCGCCCGGTTCGATCTCGGCAGTCAGACCGACCATCAGTGACGATGGGAAAGGCCAGGGCTGGCTAGCCACATAGCGCGCATGGATGACGGGGCGGTGGATTTCTTCCATCGTCTCGCGCGCACAGGCCTCCTCGATTGTTTCCCCGGGCTCCATGAAGCCCGCCAGCGTGGCGTACATGCCTTGAGGCCAGCTGGCTTGGCGGCCCAGCACACATTTATCGCCGGACCAGGGCAGCATAATCACGCTGGGATCAACGCGCGGGAAATGCTCCATGCCGCACGATGGGCATTTCAAACGTGTCCCGCCATCTGAAGGGGCGTTCTCGGCACCGCAATTGGAACAATAGCGGCGGCGTCCATGCCACTGAAGGAGTGACCGTGCGCGCCCAAAGATACACGCCAGCGCCGGGTCCACCTGCATGGCTGTGATCCGGAAATCCGGACCCTTGTCCGCAACACCACGCTCCAGCGTGCCGGCAAACCAGGGCGCACCATTTTCAAGACCGAGAAAAACCAGGCCAGGTGACTTCAATGGCAGCATGCGGGTGCGCCGCGCAGGGATAATCATCGGCTCGCCGCGCTCATCCAGCGCCAGATCCGGTCCTGCAAAGAGCACCGCTTTGGCGTCTGGGGAGGCTTGCTGTTCGAAAATCCAGTCCGCATTGCCGCGCTGAAGGCCTGCGAAATCGAGTGGTGAGTCAGTAAAGGTCAATTGCATGGGCATTTAGCTAGACCGAAGTGGGCCTGGCTGCCAATGCCCGCTGCGGCTGACAGAAGCGTTCACCTAGATGAAATTTCGGTGAGGAAGCAGAAACGCCCTTGCATGAGCACCGGTATGTCCGCACATGCTGGCCGGGCTGGGGAGGCAAATGCGTGAAATCTAGGAAATCCCCCCATGACAAAAGCACTTCTCCTCGCCGCCGCCGCTGTGATTGCGACCGCTGGATCCGCCTCCGCCCAGGACGGTCAATTCCATCTCGGTGCCGGCTACACCTATCTTGATGCTGACGGTGTCGAGTTCGACGTGATCACCCTGCGCGGCGGGTATGACTTCACGGACTATCTCGGTGCTGAGGCTGAGCTGAGCTTCGGCTTGTCTGACGAAACCGTGTCGGCCCTCGGCGTGACCGGTGACCTGTCTTACGACTATGGTTTTGGATTGTTCGGCAAGGCGCAATATCCGCTGACCGAGCAATTCTCTGTGTTTGCGCGCCTGGGCTATGTCTACACCGAGGCGGAAGCTTCAGCTGCGCTGGCGGGTCAGAACTTCTCCATCAGTGATGGAGAAAGCGGCATTGCCTATGGCGTCGGCGCTGAATGGGCTTTTGCCGGCCCCAACGCTGTGCGCTTTGATTACACTCGCAATGACTATGACGCGGGTGAAACCGACGCCTTCACGCTGTCCTATGTGCGCCGCTTCTAAGCCTGGTTAAAACCAATCCGTTAAACCGGAAACCCCCGCGCCCTCTGCGCGGGGGTTTTCCTTCAGACTGGCCGACCAGACCAGCGCGTATCAGGCCGCGCGCGCGTCAGTGAGCAAGTCTGCAAAAAAGTCGGTATCCTGATCAGCCTGTGTGCCCAAGTCGGGATGGTTCGACAGCCGAACCGCGTCCCGAAACGCTGAGTAGACGAGCCGGTCACGCGGACTGAGATTGCTATCAGAGTGTGGCAGGCATTGCCCCGTCCAGCGCCACATGGCGAGCTTTATGGCAACATCACGCCAGTTCTGGGCACCGGCCCCAGCGATAGCCGCATACAGATGGGACGGGGCTTCAGTACTGGGGTCACCCTCCAGGCGTGTTTCCCGCCAGAGCTTAAATGCCACTTCAATAAAGTCTGAATCCGTCATCACGCGCGCCCAACTTTGCTTCCGGCCTGTCCATGAATGCAGCCGGTTTTCTACTGCCGTTTAATCTGGACGCGGCTTGTACAAGCGGTCGCTGACCCATGCATGTCACGCAGTTGGGGGACAAATTGCGGCACTGCAACATAGCACGGCCACGCTTCTGCCTTATTGTCGGCCGTCAAGCGGCCACCAGCCCGGACCCAACCGCCTTCAACACCGCGCTGACCCGGCTGGACACCTCAAGCTTGTTAAAGACGCGGCGCATGATTGTGTCGACGGTGTGAGTGGATAGATCGAGTATCTCGGCAATCACGGCGTTGCTTTTGCCTTGAGCGGCCCAATACATCACTTCGCGCTCGCGCTCCGACAGGGCGGGTGGGGCCTCGTGCTGGCGCAGGGTGAAGGCGCGATTGTGAACCTGATGGCAGGCAAACTGGATTTCACGAATAATGGCAGGGGCCAAGGTCAGTCTGCCAGAGCGAATGCCCATCCCAAAGAAGCCTGCCGTGGCAAAGGGCCCAAAAACCGGAACACCGATCCCATCGGAGTATCCAGCCGCGTGGAGATCGTCGAAAAACTGTTTCTGGCTCGGGCTTAAGACATCGTCGCGTTCGACATCAAACCAGTGAAAGGGCAGCGTCGCACTCAGGGCGTGCTGCATGATGGGATCGTCTTTGAAGTAATCCGCATCACGATAATGGTCGACCCAAGGCTCGGGAAAGGTGCACAGATTGATGCTGGCATCGAAGCTGAGCGTATCCAGAGCGTCGCGAAGCAAATGATAGCTGACCGCCTCAAATCCGAATTGAGACAAATACATCAAGAACAGATCATTCAGCGCATCGCTGGTCGGGGCCGCCGCCACCGCCTCAATGAAGTGTTCCAGACTATTGGCCATGACGTCGGCTCCAAAGCGGAATTAGTCTAGGCAGAGATTTGGAAAACACCCAGTGGTTTTAGATGCGGCAGAACAACTCGCTGCCAAATTTGCCTGAGGTGAAGCCCCTCTCCCTTTGCCGACGACGTCGCCGCCCGCAAGGCATTTTGACCGACCGCTGGCCGAAGCTCAGCGCTCCGACGTCTTAGACCGGAGGAATCTGATTGCCCTCCAGCACGACAACAGCGAGCGAGTTGCCGTGCCAGAGGGGAAGCATCGCGCCGATACCAAATCCAATGCCTATTCGTCGCGCTCGAACCAGGCCTCAGTCAGCGCACCGACCACGGCATCGGCACTGACGGCGTGCTGATTGGCCAATACTACGAAGAGCACATCCTGATCGGCAAAGTGGCGCCAATGGGTGCTGAACCGACGCGCACCGCCATTATGCCAATAGATCCGGCCGAGATCAGGCCGGGTCTCGACCACTAGTCCATAGCCATAGTGGCTGGGCGCGCCGGCCCCCTCCTGCTGATGCGGGGCGTGGGCCAGATCAAATGCGCCTTGCGACACCAGCTCCGCTCCAGCATAGGCGCGCCGCCAGGCGACCAGATCGCGCGCCGTCGAAGCTAAACCGCCATTGCCAATCAGAGCCCAGCCTGGCGCATGCCCGCCCCACGACGAATCGACGACGCTTTCGCCGACGTTGAAAACGATCTGGTTCGAAGCCTCGATCGCATCCATATATCCCGTGGAATGCGCGCCGATACGACCGAAGGCGTCGATCACCAATGTCTCATAGCGCTGGCCAGTCACCTGCTCGAGAATGCCCGCGACCAAGCTGTATCCCAGATTGGAATAGGCATAGTCAGTGCCAGGCGAATACAGAAGCGATGTCGCGAAGGCACGAGCGCGCATCGTATCGAAATCCAGCGCCTCATAATCGTCACCGACCGCATCACGCAGACCCGCACTATGTGTCAGAAGCTGATGCACGGTTATCGCAGCCATCTGTGGCGGAGCATCGGCGAAGAAGTCTGCCAGTATCGCCTCTGCGGCAAGCTCACCGGACGCGATGAGCTCTGCAGCGAGCATGCCGGTTATGCTCTTGGTGATTGATGCGATATCAAACTGAGTGTCCAGATCAATGGGTTGACCGGACAGGGCATTGGCTGGTCCAACGGCGCGCGAATACACAATCTCGCCGCCCACCGCGATCACAGCAACGCCTGTGAAGCCTTCCAGCGCCAATGTATCAACAGCCCTGTCGGCTTGCGCCAGTCCTGGATGGGCAGACGCGCCGGCGGCCATCACCACCGCACATGACCACGCCTTGCATGTCATCAAAATCCATGTCTTGAAAACCCTCATCACCTTGGTTGCCCTTTTTTGATTGAACCGGGTCTCATGGATGGCTGACCACTTAAGCTTTGACCTGACAGAAACGTCTTGAAAACATGCCTGACACACCATCAGCACCCCGTCGCGTACAGGTCGGCCAGGCGGTCTGCGACTTTGATCAACTGACCCTTCAGGTGGGTGACGAAACGATACGGCTTGAACCCCGGCTCGCCGGGGTTCTGGCTGTGCTGATTCAAAGGGCGGGCGAGACGCTCAGCCGCGATGAACTCTTGTCCCTCGCCTGGGATGCGGACGCCTCCGATGAAGCCTTGACCCAGGCGATTTCGCGGTTGCGCAAGCTGTTGAAGGACCGTCAGGCGATCGAAACCGTGCCTCGGGTCGGCTATCGCCTGTCCGCGACTGTGACGGCGGTCCCAAAGACCATGCCGCCAGAGGCCACCACGGCAGTACGCCCGCCAGCCGCCTCGGCAAACCCGGGCAGATTTCTAAACGCCTCGCGCAAGCGCTGGCTGGAGGGTGGGGCGATGTTGATCGCCGCGGCAACACTGGGGGCGCTACTGGCCCTGTGGCTGTTTTCTGGGAACCAACCGATCGGGCAGGAGTTTGAAATCCAGCCCGCCGAAGACGGAGAGATTGAGTTTGTCCCTCAAGATGAGGCCAAGCCTTAGACTTTTCGCGCCCATCGGGCACCAGCCAGGCTTTAGGGGCTAACGGCTCTGTGCGCCTCTCGGCGTGACGACCTTGCCGCTCCTTGAACTGTATTCCACCAAAGTTTGACTGGACAGCGGCGGCCATATTGAGAATGATTTGCATTATTAATATGAATCAAGGACCGATCCATGGCGTGTGTTCTCACCTTCCCGGCCGCGCAGCCCCCAATGCCGCGTCAAAACAATTTGCAGATCGATCACTGGCTCGGTGCGCAACAACGCGTTGTTGAGCATTGGATCGACCAGCTGGTCGCGGAAAACGGCAATATCCAGCTAGTTGCTGTGCTGGAGCAGCACCGGCACTTTCTGGCCGAGGCGCAGCACATGGTCGTCGGCTCAGAGTAGAGCGAGCCGCCGATGCGAAGGCATACTGCGTCAGCTTTCGAATGAGAGCTGGCACCGACTCTCAGCGCGCCGCACCTCCAGCGCGTTCAAAATAGTCAGGTGCGCTCAACTGCGCGGTCCGCAAAGTCGTGAACGACCCTGCTCACCCAGCTTGCCTTTGCCGGTCCAGATCGCGATATTGGGTATTGGAAGATCGGCGGCGGACGAGCGCCTCGCCAACGCGGTCAGGTCCGGAAGGAAGCAGCCGTAACGAGTTTTCC
>JANQMI010000151.1 GCA_028280165.1 Oceanicaulis sp.
CCGCTGGGCAGGGGAGGAAAGCTTGGCCGCCCTAAAACCCGGCGACCAGAGCCACACGATAATTGCGGCCCGGCTGCGGAAGCAGGTCTTTCAGGAAGGAGGTGTGGGACCGCGCCTCTTCATCGGTGATGTTACGCACGCCGAAGATCAGCGACACATCACGCTCGGCGATGGGCTGCCATTCCACCGAAGCGTTGAACAGCGTGTAGCCATCTGTCGGCAGCTCGTTGGTGGCCACTTCGTCCTGCTCTGCGACCAGGCGGGCCTCAGCGCGGGCATTCCACTGACCGAAGTCAGCCTCGACGCCAATCAGGCTGGACAGGGGTGGAATACGCGGCAGGTCACCATCGCTGTCGGTCTCACCCTGGACATAGTCCACAGAGCCGTCAGCGGACCAGGCTGCGCCCAGCGCTTCACCCAGATCAATCGCGCCGGAGACTTCAAAACCGGTCAGCGTCGCATCGGACTGGCGGTATTCAAAGACATCCAGCTCGTCTTCTTCCGCACCGGTCGGGAACAGGCCGATAAAGCCGTCATAATCGGAATGGAAGACGCTCAGCTCGGTGCGGGCGCGCTCACCGCGCCAGCGTGCCGTACCTTCAAACGACCAGGCCGTCTCCTTGTCGAGCGTCAGGTCGCCGATTTCGAAGGTTTCGGTCGCAAAGTGCGGGCCAAAGGAAAAGACTTCGGTATCGGTCGGAGCCCGTTCCGTGCGCGAGATCGTACCCGACAGGAAGACGCCTTCAGACGGGCGATAGAAGAGCGAACCGGACCCAGAGACCGTATCAAAACGGCGCTCAGAACGCAGGCCGTTCAGCTTGCGGGTTTCCAGACGGGCTCCGCCTTCAAAACCCCAGGTGCCATAGTCCCAGCGCTCCACGGCAAAGATGCCCCAGTCCTGGGTGGTCACCGGCTCGATAAAGCTTTCTTCACCGGCCGCCTCGAAGTCTTGAGCTAGAACTTGCACACCCCAGGCCCCGCGACGGACATCGTTATGGGCGTGGGATAGCTCAAACCGGCCTTCCAGGCCCTCCTTATCGAAGCGTGTTCCAAGCTCGTCGCCTTCCTGCTCGATATGAGAGTAGTCCGCGTGGCCGACAGAGAAGCGGAAGCGGTCAAAGAACAGACCCTCGCCGAGATTGATCTGGCCGCGCAGGTCAATGCGCGTCTGTTCCATGTCGAGGATAGCGTCTTCTTCCTCTTCACCGTGCTCGTGATCCTCATCATGATCGTCGTCATGATCATCATCGTGATCGTCATCATGGTCCTCGTCTTCATGACCATGGGCATGGCTGTGACCCGGCAGGCCGTAGAGCGCGTCAGTCTCTTTCACGGCTAGGCCTACAAAGCCCCAATCCTGAACCAGAGAGCCGGCGAGCGAGACCGATTCAAAGGTGTAGAAGGAGTTCGACACCGAGCCGAAATCTTCTTCCTCGTCCCCATGATCGTCATCGTGATCATCGTCATGATCATCATCGTCGTGCTCTTCCTCTTCCATGGCGCGCTGCAGGGCGCTTTCTGCATAGCCAGGAATGTCGAAATTCTCAGCGTCGCGCTGCAGGATATCGATCTGGAAGACCAGCGGTCCGGCACCAACGCTGGCGCGACCGGCCACCTGAGTGCCTTCATCCACGCTGGTGGCCCCCAGATAAACAAAGCCGTCAATATTGCCATCCACCGGCTCGGTGGGGATGCGACCATCCAGGATGTTCACGACACCGCCAATGGCATTACCGCCATAGGCCAGTGCTGCCGGCCCGCGGAGAACTTCAATTTGACGCGCGCCCAACACCTCTGCAGACACGGCGTGGTCCGGGCTTGAGGCCGAAGCATCAAGACCATCAACGCCATTGATCAGCACGCGAACACGGTCCTCACCCAGACCGCGAATTACAGGACGGCCAGCCGCCGGGCCATAGAAGCTGGACGTGACGCCCGGCAGAGCCTCAAGCGTGTCAGCGATATTGCCGTTGAACAGGCTGATCAGATTGCTTTCATTCAGCACAATCACCGAACCGACCACTTCGTCACTGGTGACTTCAATGGGAACGGACCGCACGACGATGACATCATCGGTGAGCGCTTGTTCGGTGTTTTCGGCATTGGCAAAAGCTGGGGAGGCGGCGACCAGAGCCAACAGGCTTGAGGACGCTACAAGACGCGGGGACATGACCACTCCGTAATGTTATATTATTACATCAGCGGATGGTTTAGAGAACAAAGCCAAACCAGGCAACGCCATTTAGCGGCCTGAGATATATGAGATTATGGGTGTGGCTTTGCTGCACTGGTGCAGGTTCAGGCTTCGCTGACTTCTCTTCGTCATCCCCGCGCAGGCGGGGACCCAGGAGAGGCAGAGCCGGGCGCTTCATGATCTCTAGATTCCCGCCTGCGCGGGAATGACGAAGGCGGAGTGTTTATACACAACCCTCTCTCTTCCCCGACCCTGAATCAAGTTCAGGGTTGGGACAGGCGTGGAAGCGATGTGGCGCTGCCCCCACCCGACCAAGCCTTCGGCTTGCCCACCCTCCCCACAAGGGGGAGGGACAAGAAAAGCGCGGCGTTAAGATCCATCGCCCTCCCTCCCCTTGAGGGGGAGGGTGTCAGCGCAGCTGACGGGTGGGGTGGAGATCGTAGAGCGTCAGCGTTTCGTGAGATTGTGGCGTCATCCCCGCGCAAGCGGGAATGACGAGAGAAGTGATTGCTTTCTCTTCCCCGACCCTGAATCAAGTTCAGGGCAGGCTCCGGTCGGGGCCCAGGGCCGTCAAGCGCGGCATTTTGTGATCCCTGGGTCCCGACCTGCGTCGGGAAAGAGGTGGTGGGCTGAGGGTCAAGCGCTGGAGCGGCTTCATCCCTGTCCCGGATGCCGCAGACGATCCGGGATCACGTGACAGCGTCTGAGCGAAATCGCTTTACGCCTTCATTGGATCCCGGCTCTTCGCTGCGCTCGGCCGGGACAGGGAGGGGGCATTTAGAAACTCCCCCTCCCCACAATGTGGGAAGGCGAAAGACTGAGCCCTACAGCGCCGTCAGCATGTGATCGGCGCTGGACACTTCAAAGCCGCCGGCGTCATCGACGAAAAGATGCTCGACCACACCGTCATTGACCACCATGGCGTAGCGCTGAGAGCGCTGGCCCATGCCGAAGGCCGTCCCGTCCATCACCAGGCCCAGAGCCTGCGCAAAATCACCATTGCCATCGGCCAGCATGACAACGCCCTCTGCGCCTTGATCGGCGGCCCAGGCCCCCATCACGAAGACATCATTGACCGAAGTACAGGCGATGGTGTCGATGCCTTTGGCCTTTAATGCGTCAGCTTTTTCCACAAAGCCCGGCAGGTGGCGCGCGGAGCAGGTGGGGGTGAATGCGCCCGGCACCGCAAACAGCGCCACGCGCTTGCCGGCAAACACGTCAGCTGTCGCCAAGGGCGCGGGGCCGTCCGCGGTCATGGTCATGAAATTGGCATCAGGCAGGCGGTCACCGGTCTGGATGGTCATGGGCAAAGTCCTTTTAACGCGTCAAAGAGAAAGCTTGACCGGTGAGGTAGCCATTGCGCGCGCGCCCGGCAAGCGAGCGATCACAAAAATCAACCTCTGGACAGGATCGCTCCCACAGCTGAAGCTGTTCAACATGACCGAGGCACGCACCCAGACCGGCTTCTTGAATGGCAAAATCCTGATTGCCAGCCCGCTGATCGGCGATCCCCGATTTGATCGCGCTTTGGTTTATATGTGCAGTCATGATGATGAGCAGGCCATGGGCCTGATTATCAATCGCCCCATGGATGGCTTGCGCTTGCCCGACCTTCTCCAGCAATTGGACATTGCCGACTGGGAGCGCGCCAGTGATACGCCGGTGTTTGATGGCGGTCCGGTGGATCGAGATCGCGGCATGGTCATTCACACCGACGATTCAGGATGTGGTCCGGCCACTTTGCAAGTGGAGCCAGGCATTGGCCTGACCGCAACCAAGGAAATGCTCGATTGCCTGGTCTCCGACACACCGCCCCGCAAAGCCATGATGGCTTTGGGCTATGCCGGCTGGGCGTCGGGTCAGCTGGAAGATGAGATCGCGGCCAATGCCTGGCTGGTCTGTGATGCGGATGAGAGCCTGCTTTTTGACTCTGCCTGTGATGGCAAATGGACCATCGCGCTGTCGAAGCTGGGGGTGACCCCTGAATTTCTCACCGCGTCCAGCGGGCATGCGTAAGGCCTTGCGCTGAGCCCTTCACGCGCTAACTCGAAGGCCATGCTGCCTGTTGTTTTCCACGATGCCTATGTCGCCCGCGACGTGCCCTCCGGACACCGCTTCCCCATGGGTAAATTCCGGGCGGTCGCCGAAGAAGTGCTACGCGCGGGGATCGTCAAAGACTTCGACAGCTTTTATCGCCCAACCCCAGCCCCGGCCAGCTGGCTGCAGCTGGCCCATGATGCGGCTTATGTCGATCAGGTTTTGACCCAAAGCGTTCCAGCTGCATTGGAACGGCGGATCGGATTTAAGATGACCGAGCCGGTGGCCCTGCGCTCGCGTTGCGCTGTGGCAGGAACCGCCCTCGCCGCCCGCCTGGCGCTGGAGCATGGCGCAGCCTGCAACACAGCCGGCGGGAGCCACCATGCCATGGCAGACGGGGGTGCCGGCTTCTGCGTCTTTAATGATGTCGCCGTTGCAAGCCGCCTGCTGCTCGCCGAAGGATCGGTGAGCCGCGTGCTGGTGATCGATCTGGATGTCCACCAAGGCGATGGCACGGCCCGCATCTTTGAAACCGACCCGCGGGTCTTCACCCTGTCGGTGCACTGCGAACAGAATTGGCCGCGCCGTAAAGCGGTCTCGGACAGTGATGTGGGCTTAGACCAGGGCACCGGCGATGAGGGCTATCTGAAAGCCGCACGCGACGCGGTCATCGACGCTTTGGAAGCCAGCCGGCCTGATCTGGTCTTCTATAATGCTGGCGTTGACCCCCATCGCGAGGACCGCCTGGGGCTTTTAGACCTTACCAATGAGGGCCTGGCCGCCCGCGACGCTCTGGTGTTTGACCTGGTGATGCGCCGCGGCGTCCCGATCGTTGGCGTTTTGGGCGGCGGTTATTCGAAAGACATCCAGGCTTTGGCGAAGCGCCATGCGCTGCTCCACCAGGCCGGAGCCAAAGCGCTGCGCCAGCACGCCTAAGAAGCGCCCCGCCGAGATCTCAGCGGAGCGCTCTTATTTGGACCGCCCGTGGCTTAGCGAACGGCGACAACGACGCTACCACCGGCGCGAGCGACGGCGCGGGCCAGCTGGGCCGTGGCCCGCTCTTCAGCGTCACGGACACAGCGCTGAGCGTCAGCGCGCATGCGCAGGCCGCGCGCCTGGCGGACACCGCAAACCTGTTCAGCGGCGCGCTCGATGCGGTCCTGCAGCAGTTCGACACGGGCCGGATCAATGAGATCACGCTGGGTGTAAGGAATTTCGACGGAGTTGGGAGTGGCAGAGGCTGCGCCAGTGAGCACGAGAGCAGCGGTGAGGGCGAAAACAGCACGCATGGCATCGTCCTTCATATATTTACGGCCGCCCGGTAATCAGCGACCCGACCAATCAGAGAGCTCCTGCGTTGCGCTGAGCTCAGGCGTGTGTTTGCCTGCACTCCTTGACAGGGGAATGACGTCTCGCCACACACGAATGCAGGTCCGGCCCGGCAATTTTTCATACCCAGCGGCCTTGACCCGATCCGTTTTGAGTCGCGCCCATAAAAAGTCCCGCCTGGCTGAAGGGGGGCAAAGCCAGGCGGGACCAGGGGAACGGCTCGTGAGCAACAAAAGCCGTTTAGGGACTGTTGATGGAACCGGTCGGGCTTAGCGGGCAGCCGACGCGGTCACAGTAATTGTGCGGGTCTGGGCAAATTGGCGAAGACCCAGCGAGGCCAGCTTTTGCTGGAGTTGGGCTTCGGCCGCCTCAACGGCGTCATCAATGCATTGGGTACGCAGCTGACGTTCACGCAGCGAGGGGTTTTCAGGCGCAATACAGACGCTTTCAGCCGCTTCACGAATGTCGTAGCGCAACTCGGCCAGACCGCGCGCCGATGTCAGCTGATTGCGCTCATAGGACACATAGGCCTGGGTATCATCGGCGAAAGCAACGGGCGCAGCCGACAGAGCTGTGGCAGCGGCAGCAAAAAGAATAAGGGATTTCATGACGGTGACTTTCTCTTGTTTCGACCAGGAGATCGGTCACCCGAAGCAATCATGAGGTGTCACCCCGTCGCGCCAATCTCTGACAGGCACGATTGCGCAGGCGACATGACGCGACCTTTTCAGCGACATGAGAAGTCGGCAATCTTGGCCTTACGGTCCGGCAATCTCCCCGTCAGACTGCGGTCAGGATCGCGCGCCACCCGCGCACCGTCTGGAGCAGTATTTCACCTGATCCCAGTCGCGCGCCCACTTCTTGCGCCAGGTGAAAGGCCGGCCGCAGGTCACACAGTCTTTTTCAGGCAGGGTCGCTTTGGTCGTCTTGGTGCCGCGATGGGTGTTTTTGGCCATCGGGTACGCCTAGAACTCAAACCGGGTTTGGCGGTCATCTTCGACCGGACGGGCCTTACGCCGGTTGGCGGCCGACCCGGTTTGCTTGATGCCTGATTTACGGCTGCCATGCTTGGCTTGTATCGCCCGGGCGGCGTCACGGTGATCCTGACCCTTTCGCAATGCTCCGATCCTGGCGCGAGCCTCGCGGGCCGCCTGCTCATGGTCGACCATGCGATCTGGATAGGTCTCGCCCAGCACAACACCGGCCTTGGCCAGCATGTCAGCCGGGGTCTTCCACGGCTCATGAATGAAGCTGGCCGGGAGTGCGCTGAGCTCAGGGACCCACCGGCGTACAAAAACCCCCTCGGGATCCTGATCCAGGCCTTGCTTGACCGGGTTATAGATGCGCGGCGTGTTGACCCCTGTGGTGCCGGACTGCATCTGGAATTGAGGATAGTGAATCCCCGGCTCGAAATCGACAAAGCGCCGCGCCAGGGCTTCAGCCGGAGCTTTCCAATGGACCCAGAGATGATAGCTGGCAAATGCGGCAACCATGGCGCGCATGCGGAAATTCAGCCAGCCCGTGGCGTCCAGCGCGCGCATGCAGGCGTCCACGAAGGGAAAGCCCGTCTGCCCGTCAATCCACCGCGCCAGGGTGTCTTTATCGGGTTCGGGCCGGACACCGCGATAGGCCGGATGGAGATCGTGGTGCTCCATCTGCGTCTCATCTTCGAACTTCTGCATGAAGTGGCAATGCCAGTGCAGGCGGGAGATGAAGCTCTCAATGGAGCGCGCAAAACCGCCCTGCCCAGCCTTGCGCTTGACGAGGCGGGCCCGCTCTGCGGCCTGATACGCCTCGCGGATGGACACCGAGCCCAGCGCCAGATGCGCGCTTAAGCGCGAGCATGCGTCAAAGGCGGTCACCGGCGAGGACATGGCACGGCGATAGTCGGCTCCAAGATCGTCCAGGAAGCTCTTTAAATCGGCAATCGCGGCACGACGCCCGCCCGGCTGGCGCTGCGGGCAAGGATCCGTCACCAGACCCAAGGCCGCAGCGCTGGGGATCGGCTCACTGCCAACCTCAACACGAGCGATCACGTCAGGTGCTGGCACCGTAGGCAGTGACATGAATTGGTCCCAGCGCTTCGCCCAGCCATAGCGTGAGGCCAGGCCCCGAATAACGCCATGCTGCGGCGTTTCGTGAAACCCAATGCCCTGCGCCTTCGCCCAAGCCGCAACGGCGCGGTCGCGCTGCCACGTCCAGGTCAGGCCAGTTTCTTCGTGGGCATGGATGGCTGACAAGCCCATTTCCGCGTTGAGCTGGGTGAGGACATCGGGGACCTCCCCGACCCGAACCGTCAAATGCGCGCCACGCTGTCTCAGCGCGCGATCCAAATCCTGCAGAGTCTCGATCAGAAACGCATACTGGCGCGCGGAATACTCCGGCAAAGACCACAGGCCCGGCTCTATGACATAGAGGCACAGCACCGGCCGCCCGCTCTGACAGGCCCGGGCCAGCGGTCCATGGTCATGGACCCGCAGATCGCGTTTGAACCAGACGAGCTCGACTGCCATCAGCCCATCCGGCGCATCGCCTTTTGCAGGCGCGGTCGAAAAATCAGGAAGAAACGATAGAGCGCTTCGCCGACCCACACGAAGGGTGGCGTGCCGCCGATATGGCCCAGCCAGCGCCAGCCGGGCGTCGCTTTCCACAATTCGGCAAAGGCGGCCGCGCCAGATACTAGCGTGCCATCGGCTTTGCGCACATGGAAGCGTGATAGAGCTTCAGCCTGTGTCAGGTCTTCAGGCGTGTTATCGGCATCGGCCACATTGGTGAAGCGCGCATCCGCACCGCTGCGCTGATACAGGCCGATCTCTGCCCGGCAGAGCGGGCAATCGCCATCGAAGAAGACTTCACAGGACGCCGCGGGCTGCGGCGCTGTTTGTGCAGCTGATTCAGTCGTTTTTTGCGTTTCCTCGCTCATATGGCCTGAGATAGGCTTCGGCCTGGGCTTGGATAGGGCATGCGCATGAATGTCGCGGTGATTGGTGCAGGACTGGCAGGCGCAGCGGCAGCCCGCGTGCTCAAGGCCAACGGCCACGACGTTTCGCTTTTCGACAAAGGCCGCGGCGTGGGCGGCCGGATGTCCAGCCGCCGGGCGCAGACCCCCGCCGGAGCGCTGCGCTTTAATCACGGCGCTCAATATGTCACCGCGCAATCGGACAGCTTCACAGCCTTATTGACCGATGCCGCCGCTGCCGGTGCCGCGCAGACTTGGGACGGCCGATTGGTCAGCATTGATCGCGGTGGCAATCAGGCAGACCTGCGCGGTGGGGGCCGCTGGATTGGAATGCCGAGCATGAATGGGCTGGTCAAACACGCGTTAGCGGGGCTCAACATTCATACCCAGCGCAGGGCCACAAAGCTCATAGGAGAGCCGGGGTCGTGGACGATCAAATTCGAAGACGGTAGCAGCGAGGGTCCGTTCGAGCGGATCGCTCTGACCCTGCCGCCCGAACAGCTGATCGATTTCCTGGCCCGCAGTGATGGCGACTTCGCCCCCCTTATTGCGGCCGCCAAGCACGTCGAGATCGCGCCCTGCTGGACGGTGATGGCCGCCCTCGACCAGCCTTTCGATCCCGGCTTTGACGGGGCCAAGCTACTTGGCGGGGCGGTGCGCTGGATGGCCCTGACCGCCACCACCGCGCCCGTGGGCGTGGTGCTGCAGGCCTCACCCGATTGGTCGACGGCCTTTTTAGAAGACGAGCCTGAGAGCGTCGCCAAAGCCCTGTGCGAGGAAGTCTTCGTTCGTTTTGGTATGCCCGAACCGGTGTGGCGCACAGCGCATCGCTGGCGCTATGCGATGGTCACCGAAGCGGTCGGCTCACCCACTCAGATTGACGATAGCGGCAGCGTCGGTGTTGCCGGCGACTGGCGACTGGGCGGCAAGGCCGAAAGTGCCTGGCTGTCAGGTGAAGCGCTGGGCAAGGCGCTTAGCGGGTGAGCCAACGCCTGACCCGCCGCGGGCTTTTGACCCGCGCCATCCCGATTATGGGAGCCAATCTGGCTGCGCCCTTGGTGGGGCTCGCAGACCTGGCGGTGATCGGCAATACCGGCGACACGACGGCGATTGCCGCGGTCGCACTCGGAACCCTGGTTTTCAACGCCTTTTACTGGTCCTTTGGCTTTTTGCGGATGGGCTCGACGGCGCTGGCGGCGCAGGCTGAGGGCGGGTCGGTGCCGGGCGAGGTGGCCGCGGTGCTGTGGCGGGCGATCGCTGTGGGTGCCGCCTTCGGCCTGATCATGGTCCTTGCCCAATGGCCGCTTCGCGAACTGGCCTTCATGGCGTTTTCTGGCGACGTCGCGACCGAGGCGGCAGGCCGGGACTATGTCGATGCGCGTATCTGGGGAGCACCTGCAGCGCTCGCCGGTTTCGCGATCTATGGCTGGCTGATCGGCCTAGGCCTGACAGGCCGGGCGCTGATCCTGCAAATTGCCCTCAATCTGGCCAATATCGCGCTGTCGCTCTGGTTCGTCCTGGGCCTGGATTGGGGTGTGGCGGGTGTGGCAGGAGCCAGCGCACTGGCCCAGTGGATCCATCTGGGGCTTGCGGTGATCGTGCTGCTGCCCATCCTGAGAACCCGGGGCCAGCCTTCGAAAGCTCAGCTGCTGGACCGATCTGCTGCGGTGCGCCTGCTCAAGGTCAATCGCGACATTTTCCTTCGGACGCTCGCTCTGCTGGGAGGCTTTATCTGGTTTTATGAAGCCAGCCTGCGCGAGGGCCCGGACGTGTTGGCGGGCACGGCCATCCTGCTCCAATTCATCACGGTGACCGCCTTTTTCCTGGACGCATTCGCCCATGTGGCTGAAGCCGAAACCGGCAGGGCGGCCGGAGCCCGGAATTGGCCGGCCCTGACCCGCGCGTTTCGGCTGACCAGCGAGCTGGCGGCGGGCACGGCCGTGCTTCTGGGATTGGCGATCTTCTTGTTTGGCGGGACCTTCATCACCTGGATGACCACCGACGAAGCTACGCGCGCTGCGGCAAGCGCGGCGCTGATCTGGTGTGCGCTGGCCCCCATCGTGGGCTGGCCCAGCTTTCAGCTCGATGGCCTGATGATCGGGACGACGCGCGGGGCCCTGATGCGCAATGCCATGATTGCATCCCTGCTGATCTATCTGGCGCTGGATCTGACGCTGCGGCCGGTCTTTGGCGTCGATGGGTTGTGGATGGCCTTCCTGCTCTATTATGTGGCGCGCGCGCTCACCCTCGCTATGGGATGGCCCGGCCTGAAACGCGACTTCACCTAGAGGTCCGCCCCCACCGCATCGGCCAGGCGTTCAAAGCCATCGGCTTTCATCAGGTCTGCCAAACCCTCGCGGATGCGCAGCGCCAGTCCCGGCCCCTGGTAGATCAGTGCGGTATAGAGCTGCATCGCGTTCGCGCCGGCCCGGATTTTCGCATAAGCCGCCTCGGGCCCATCGACCCCTCCAACGCCAATAATAGGCAGGTCCGGACCTGCAGCTTGGCGAAAGCGCTTCAGCAACGCCGTCGACGGGTCCAGCAAAGGCGCACCGGATAAACCGCCTTTTTCACCGGCATGCTTTGACTGCAGCGTGTCCGGGCGCGCCAGCGTGGTGTTTGACACAATCAGGCCGGAAATCCGGTGCCGGGTAACCGAATCCAGGATGGGATCGACATCGTCCTCATTGAGGTCGGGTGCCAGTTTTAGAAATACCGGTTCAGCCCAGCGCGCGTCATTGACGCGAGCCAGCAGCTCATCCAGCACCGTGCCGCTTTGCAGGCCCCGCAAGCCCGGCGTATTCGGTGAAGAGATATTCACCGTGAAGAAGTCCGCCAACCCGGACAGGGCTTTGAGCAGAACCGCATAGTCTGACGCGGATTCGCCGCGTTCCACACTGTCCTTATTGGCTCCAAGATTGACGCCGACCACGCCTTTGCTCGACATTTCCTGACGCGCCTCGAGCCGGGCTTTGACGGCCTCAAGACCCTCATTGTTAAAGCCCATGCGATTGATGACCGCCTTGTCTTCACGCAGGCGGAACAGGCGTGGGCGGGGATTGCCCGCCTGAGGGCGTGGGGTCACCGCCCCCACCTCAACAAAACTAAACCCGGCGTCCAGCAACGCATCAGGGGCTTCGGCATTTTTGTCGAAGCCTGCGGCCAGGCCCACCGGGTGGGCCAGCTCAATCCCGGCCAGCGCCGTGCGAAGCACCGGGTCAGCCTCAGACCTCGCCTTCGGCCCAAAGCCCCGCTTCAGCCCAAGAATAGCCGCGCGATGCGCGGTTTCCGGCGGCAAAAGCGTGAGCAGCTTGGCTCCAAGATCGCTCATCCGGTCAGCTCCTCGGGCAGACGCCAACCCGCCTCACCCTTTTTGAGCAGATGTACCGCGGTGACCGCGCTCCAGGGCAGATCGCCATAGATATGCGGGAAGTCTTCGCCGCCGCGCGAGGTTTCCCAGCGGATCAGATCGGCTATGGCCTGCGCATCGATCACAGCCACGGCGAGGCGTTCCGCATCGGCATAGTGGGCCGCTAGCGTGCCCGCCAGCTGGGCACGGGTCGAGGCATGGATGAAGCCATCGGCCTTGTCATGGGCTTCGCCCTGATAGGCTCCAGCCAGTGACGCCGCCGCCAGGGCTTCAGGCGCAGCAATGCGATAGATCGGATCGGTCATGCCCGCTCGCCTAGCCCGCGCGCCCGGTGCTGGCAAGCGCCAAGGGCGCAGATTTCCCATTCACCTACCCTAGGAAAAGGAAAATTTTCCTGATAGATAGGGATGTGGTCCCATATCGTGATGTTTTGTGGACGGACAGGAAGCTCTCAGTGATGCTGACCCATAGCCAGATCTGGCGCGGCATTGATCGCCTGGCGCAGCGTGCCGACCTGTCACCGTCGGCCCTGGCCAAGCTCGCCGGCCTTGACCCGACCACCTTCAATCCCTCCAAGCGGATCAGTGCCGATGGCACAAAACCGCGTTGGCCCTCCACCGAAAGCCTGGCCAAAACCTTAAGTGCGGTCGGCGTAAGCTTTGAGGACTTTGCCACCCTGGCGTCGGGATCGAGTGCGGGCCGTTCCGTGCCGCTACTGGGCCTGGCCCAAGCGGGCAATAATGGCTTTTTCGATGATGCCGGCTTCCCGGTGGGGACCGGGTGGGAGGAAGTCCATTTCCCCGGCGTGAGTGACGAAAACGCTTACGCGCTCGAGATCTCAGGGGATTCCATGGCTCCCCTGTACCGGGACGGAGACCGGATCGTCGTCGCCCCGGATTCGCCACCGCGCAAAGGCGACCGCGTGGTTGTCAAAACCCGGAGCGGTGAGGTGTTGGCCAAAGAGCTGGGCCGCGTCACAGCGCATACGATTGAGCTGATCAGCCTCAACCCGGCCTATGATAACCGCGTCCTGGATCAGGCCGAGGTGATGTGGATGGCCCGCATCGTCTGGGCGAGCCAGTAGCAAGGCATTGAATAACGGCTGCAGGGCCTCGGGGTGCCCCTCCCTTCGTCATTCCCGCGAAAGCGGGAACCCAGAGCTATCAAACGCTGAGCTCTGCGATCCCTGGGTCCCCGCCGGAGTTTATCCTGAACTCGATTCAGGGCGGGAATGACGAGGGCATGGGGCTAGCAAGCCGGGTAGGGCACTGAAGCCTCTTATCACCACTGCGTTTTGTCTCTTACGACTATTACCACCGCCGGTCTGCGCGCGGTTTTGAGGCTGCAGAGTGATGGACGAGGTCAAAGAGCGCCTGGTGAGTTTAGCGGGGCTGGGGGTGGGGGCGGATAGATTTCTGTGTGCTGCATAGCGCTCTGCCCTTTTTCTCTTTCCCAGCGGGCGCTGGGATCCATAGGGGTAACGCCAGCGCTTGATGATCCTCACCCCACCCGTCCGGTTCCCGGACACCCTCCCCATCAAGGGGAGGGAGGAGGAAAACCCTCGCATTGCACTTTAACACCATCCCTCCCCTTTGTGGGGAGGGTGGGCCGGGCGTCAGCCCGGGTCGGGTGGGGGGCAGCGCTAGCGCTCGATGATCTGTGGATCCCAAATCAAGTTTGGGAAAGAGAGGACGGGAGTTTATCCAGAGGCCCCACATTCTCCTCTCTTCCCCGATCCTGAATCCAGTTCAGGATGACGAAGGCAGAGGCAAACGATATCTCCCCCTGCCCAGCGGGGGGAGTGTCCTCGAA
>JANQMI010000154.1 GCA_028280165.1 Oceanicaulis sp.
CCAGACCCATGTGCCCGCAATCGGGTGGTGTGCCCGTGCCCGCGTCCCGCTGAGGTCCGCGCCCAATCACGCGCAGCGGTGCACTGAGCGGCAGCGCACGGCTCATTCCAGACTGCTCTTCCAGCGGCGCAACCACCCACACATCGTCAGAGACCGTGCGCGCGATCTCCTCAAGGACCTTCAGGCCGGGTGCGTCAATGCCATCGTCGTTGGACAGCAGGATGCGACGCCCGCTGCTCACGGCTTCAGCGCCTCAATACCGCCCATGTACGGACGCAGCGCTTCAGGGATGGCGACCGAGCCATCAGCCTGCTGATGGTTTTCCAGGATCGCGACCAGCGCACGGCCAACCGCCAGACCTGACCCGTTGAGCGTATGCAAGAATTCCGGCTTTTTCTCACCTTCGCGGCGGAAGCGCGCATTCATCCGGCGGGCCTGAAAGTCCTCGCAGTTCGAGCACGAGCTGATCTCCCGATAGGTATCCTGGCTCGGCATCCAGACCTCCAGGTCGTACGTCTTGCGGGCCGAAAAGCCCATATCACCCGAACACAGCAACATGACCCGATAAGGCAGCTCCAAACGGCGCAACACCTCTTCGGCACACTGGGTCATGCGCTCCAGCTCGTCAGCGGACTGGTCCGGCGTGGTCACCGAAACCAGCTCCACCTTGTGGAATTGGTGCATGCGGATCAGCCCCCGCGTATCGCGCCCTGCCGAACCCGCCTCCGAACGGAAGCATGGCGTGTGGGCGGTCATGCGGATCGGGAAATCGCCCTCGGCATGGATCGCGTCCCGCACCAAATTGGTGAGTGGGACTTCTGCGGTTGGGATCAACCATCGGTCATCGGTGGTGCGGAACAGGTCTTCCGCAAATTTCGGTAGCTGACCGGTACCGAACACCGCCTCATCGCGGACCAGGTAAGGCACGCTGGTTTCCCGATAGCCATGAATGTCGGTCTGCAGGTCCAGCATGAAGGCCGACAGAGCGCGCTCCAACCGCGCGAGCTGACCGGTCAGGACGGCAAAGCGGGCCCCGGACATGGCCGCTGCGCGCTCAAAATCGAGGCCCAGGCGCTCACCGACAGTGACGTGGTCCTGCACCTCAAAGTCAAAGGCGCGCGGCGTGCCCCAGCCGCGGACTTCTTCATTATCGCTTTCGTCTTCACCGTCCGGCACATCGTCCAGCGGACGGTTCGGCAGCGCGGCGAGATGTTGGTTCAGTACTTCAGCAGCGGTGCGGTCCGCCTCTGCGGCGTCTTCCATCTCGCCCTTAAGGCGCTCGACTTCAGCGCGCAGCGTGTTGAATAGGTCTTCATCACCCTGCGCTTTGGCTTTGCCGATTTGCTTAGACTTCGTATTGCGCTCGGTCTCTAGCTCCTGCAGGCGCGTGGTGGCGTCCCGGCGGCGCTGGTCCAGTTCAATCAGGCGCTCGGCCTGTGGCTCCAGATTGCGCGCGCGCATGGCAGCGTCGAACGCATCAGGATTGTCTCGGATAAAGCGAATATCGTGCATGGTCGGTGGGCTCGAAATTAAAGATGTTGTGCCTTTCGCGCGGTGATACGCGCGTGCGCGGCGCGCGTCCAGCGGGGTTTGCGCGTTCAGGACGAGGACACAGCGTCCTGGTCTTCATCCTTCGGCTCCACCAGCTTCACGGCCAGGATAGACAGGCCATAAAGCCCGAACATCGCTCCGCCCAAGAAGAGCTGGCTGATCGGATCAGGGGGCGTGACAAACGCAGCAAAGGTGGCAATGCCGATCAGGGCAAATTTCCAGAATTTGATGAGGTCGGCACTGGTGAGAATCCCAACCTTGCCGAGCAGGGACAACAGCACCGGTAGCTGGAAGCTGATCCCAAAGGCGAGCGCCAGTGTGGTGACCAGATTGAGGTATTCTGACACCCGGGTCAGCAGCTGAATTTGCGGACCATCGCCGCCCACCTGTTCCTGACCCAGCGCAAATCCCATCACGAAGGGCAGGATGACGAAGTAGACAAAGGCAAGGCCGGCCCCGAACAAGACCGGAGACGCGACCAGGAAGGGCGTGAAGGCCAGGCGCTCGTTTTTATAAAGCCCTGGGCTAACGAACGCCCAGACCTGATAAGCCAGCATGGGGAAGGCAAGCACGATTGCGCCAAACAAAGCCAGCTTCAGCTTTACGAAGAAAAATTCCAGTGGCGCGGTGAAGATAAGCTGGAGCGTCAGCTCAGAGTCGGGGCGGACCGTGCGGGCGGCCTCTTCAAACGGGACGAGCAGCACATTGTAGATCCACTCGGCATAGATGAAGCACACCACGAACATCACCGCCACCGCCAGGAGTGACCAGATGAGCCGGGTGCGCAGCTCTTCCAGATGGCTCAGCAAGGGCGCGCGCGAGGCTTCTACCTCGTCGATATCGTCGTCCAGGTCCGCCATGGCTTATCCTGATTTGCGTGCGTCTTCGCCCGGGGGCGCAGGATCTGGATCGATAACCGGATCAGCCGGTTTAAGCTGACCAGCTTCTAGCTTGGGCTTGGGCTTTGCCGCCACGCGCGGGTGGGGTTTATCGTCTGGAACGTCTTCGCGCAGCGCTTCCATCTCGGCCGTTTGAAACTCACGTTTCATTTCATTGAGCGGATTGGCTTGCTTTAAAGCTTCGACTTCCTTGCGCAATTCATCCAGCTCAGCTTCGCGGCCCAATTCATCAAAGCTACGCTGGAAGTCCCGCGCGAGCCCCCGGATCTTGCCGACGAATTGGCCAACCCGGCGCACCATGAGCGGCAGGTCTTTTGGACCGACAACCACGAGCGCCAGCACCATCAAAACCAGAATTTCGGGCAGGCCGATGCCCGGGTTCATGAGCGTTAGCGCCCCGTGCGCTCGTCTTCGCGGCGCGCCTCGGAGGGGGTGTCCGCTTCGCTGCCCAAAGCCTGTTTGGAGGCGTCATCCTTGGCATCGCCGTCCGCCTCGTCCTCTTTCAGACCTTTACGAAAAGCGGTGACACCCTTGGCCATATCCCCCATGAAGGAGGAAATCTTGCCGCGTCCCCCAAAAAGGATCAGCACAAGCACGCCAATGATTACGAAGTAAGTCCAATTCGGACCCATGGCCCTTCACTCCTTTTCAGCCGCAATCACGCGCGGCGATCGGCTATAGATGTAAGGGATAACGTCCTGGGGGTCCAATATCCGGCGCACGCGCGGGCGCAGATGTCACGGTCTTGTGAGCGCCCCTGATTGCCTCTCCTGGTGGGGAGAGAAGGCCTATCCCTACTCTTCTTCACCTTCGGGATCTTCACCCTCCAGGAAGTCGACATGGAATTGCGCGGCCTCTTCTTCGCTGAAAAGGTCCTCTTCTTCACCGGGCAAACGCCCGGGTGCCGGTATCGAGAAGTCCGGCGGCAAGCGGTTGGACAGCAGGCCCGCAGCCTTCAGGTCCGACACCCCTGGCAGATCCGATATGCCGGAGAGCCCGAAATAATCCAGGAAGGCATCGGTGGTGCCATAGGTGACGGGCCGTCCGGGTGAGCGACGCCGACCGCGCATGCGGATCCACTTCAGCTCAAGCAACTGATCCAGCGTACCTTTTGAGACCGCAACCCCCCGGATCTCTTCGATTTCTGCGCGGGTGACCGGCTGGTGATAGGCAATGATGGACAAGGTCTCGAGCGCCGCTTGGGACAGCTTGCGCGGTTCTTCACGCTCTTCACGCAGCAGGAAGGACAGATCCTCAGCGGTCTGGAAGCGCCAACGCCCTCCAACTTCAACCAAATTCACGCCAGCCTCAGCATAGTTTGCCTGTAGCGCGTTCAGGATCGCGCGCACATCGCAGTCATCTGGCAACCGGGTGCGCAACGTGTCGAGATCGAGCGGCTCGCTGGCGGCAAAGAGCAGCGCTTCGGCCATGCGCTGAAGCTGTGCATCATTATCTATGGCCAATCGCACACCTGGCGGACCGGCATCCCCCGCAGGCGCGGTTTCAGCCTTCTGGCGCAGCGCGGCAATGGCCTCGCCGATCGGATCGCGATCCTCGTCACTCATGACCGCTCCTCTTCTGGCCCAGGGCGATCCACAGCGCGCATCCAGATCGGCTCATAAGTCCCGTCCTGGCGCAAATGAGTGTCGCCTTCTTTGGTGATTTCCAGCGCAGCGAGCAAGGAGCTGGCGGTAATGCTGGCCTGGTTAGGAGCCTCGGCTCCAAGCTCGACCTGATCAGGCAAAAGGCTGTCGAAACGCTCCCAGCCCGTCAGTCGTGTGGCGATTGCAGACAGGCGTTTTCGGGCTTGCTCCAGGCCATAGACGCGCGGCGTTTCGGGCTTGTAGGTCGCGAAGGCCTTGCGCTCTCGGCGGGCAGCATAGGCCTTTAAAAGGTCATGTAATTCAGCCTCATAGGCCGGGGTTTTGACCGACCGCACCCCTTCCGGCGCGCCCCGAGTAAACACATCGCGGCCCAAGAGCGCGCGGTTGAACAGCGCATCACCAGCCGCGCGCATCGCGTCCAGCCGGCGCAGGCGGAAGGCCAGCGCAGCAGCCATAATCTCGGGCTCGGGCTCATCGTCCTCCGGTCTGGGCTTGGGCAGAAGCAGGCGCGATTTCAGATAGGTCAGCCAGGCCGCCATCACCAAATATTCGGCTGCAATATCAAGGCGTTTGCGGCGCGCTTCATGGACGAAGTCGAGATACTGCTCGGCCAGCTCCAGCATGGAGATTTCGGCCAGATCCACCTTGTTTTTGCGCGCCAGCGCCAGGAGCAGGTGCAGCGGGCCTTCCCACCCGCCAATGTCCAGCACCAGAGCATCGGTTTCGCCCGCCTCCGCGACGGCCTCAAACGGCTCTTCGCCCATGGAATCAAACAGATCGCTCAAGCCGCAGCGCCCCTTATGGTGTCCAGCCCCCTCACCGCGTGGCGACCAGACAGGCCTGGCCCTGATTGGACAGCTGCTCGCAATAGGCGGCAGCCTCGGCGCGGGTTTCAAACGCAGCAATGCGCAGGCGGTGGAAAACGCCGCGCTCGCCCAGGTCAGCGCGCTGAATATCGGGGCCACGCCCGCGGGCTAAGTCCGGGTAACGGCTGACGAAATTGATCCACCCCGCCTCGGCGTCCGCTTCGGACCGATAGGCCGCAATCTGCGCCACGAAGGCCCCGGTCTGACCGCTTGAGAGCAGGTCATCCAGGCTTGGTGGCGGAGGGGTCGTTTCTGGTTCTGGAGCGGTGGATTCAGGCTCTGGGTTTGGCGACGCAGGTGGGGATTGTGGCGACGCAGAGGGTGCGCTCGGTGCGGTGTCCGTCCCCGTCTGATCAGACGGCTCATCGAGCGCATCCGCGTCCGTCGTTTCGATCTGAACCGCCGGCATATCGCGCTGCGGCGGATCGACCGGTTCTTCTGAGACCTCGCGCGCGGGCGCGGCCTCCGCCTCGCCGGAAGTTACGGCCTCGTCGGTCTCGGTCCCGCCCTCGCGCAGATTGGTCACGCTGAGATCTTGGTCCGGGGCCTGATAGCCCCCCGGATCGGCCGGGGGCACTCGATAGGGCTGCGCATCGGGCGCGATGATCGGACTATCATTGCGATCGCGCACGCCGAGCTGGAAGGTGTTGTAGACCACCGCGGCAAACAGGACGAACACAACCACCGACGCGCCGAGGAAGAGCCATCCCCGGCGGTCCTGCTCGACGTCCCGCGCGTCGAAGGTGTCATAATCATCATGCGGCGGCGCATAGGTCCCGCCGGTTTCGCGATCACTCATATCTCACTCGGCCACAGGCGATTCGTAAGAGACGTCCCGGGAATACCATAACAAGCACCGCGCAGTTTCGCGCCCCCGCTGCCCATAGGGTTTCCACAGCTTTAATAGGCTAGCTCCAGCCCTGCACGGAAAATAGCTTGCGGTGCTCGCCCACCGCATAACGATCGGTCATACCCGCGATATAGTCGCAGACAATCCGCGCTGTCCCCTCCATGCGCGGACCTTCACACTGCGCATAAAGATCGGTGGGCAGCAGCATGGGGTCATCCAGAAACGCGCCGAAAAGCTCCCGGACCACCATTTTGCCCTTTTCTTTCATGCGCTTGACCTTGTAGTGCAAATACATATTCGCATACAGGAAGCGGCGCACGGCGCTCAAGCTTTCCATCATGTCCTCGGAGAAGGCGACCACGGGATGATCCAGCGCCCGCACCGCGTCCGGGCTCTGCGCCCCGCTGGCTTTTAGCCGGCGCTGAGTCTCCTCCAGCACATCGCCCACCATCAGCCCGATCATCTCGCGCACGGCTTCATGGATCAGAATATCTTCTGAAATGTCCGGGTGTCGGGCGCGGCAGCGGCGGAACACCTCGCCCACCAGCGGCAAGTCCAGCAATTGGTCGATCGATAGAATGCCAGAGCGCAAACCGTCATCAATATCGTGATTATTATAGGCGATATCATCAGACAGCGCGGCAATCTGAGCCTCCACACCGGCATGGGTGTGAAGCTCCAAATCCCGCCAGCCGGGATAGGCGGTAAAGCCCCAGGGCAGCGTGGCGGGATCATCGTCCGCCTTCATCAGCGGACCATTATGCTTGACCACGCCTTCCAGCGTCTCCCAGGCCAGATTCAGGCCCTCAAACTCCGGATAGCGTGTTTCGATCTTAGTGATCACGCGCAAGGTCTGCGCATTGTGATCAAAACCGCCATAATTGGCCATCGCGTCCTGAAGCGCGTCCTCCCCGGAATGGCCAAAGGGCGGATGACCCAAATCATGGGCCAGGGCTGCGGCTTCGGCCAGATCCTCGTCCACCTGCAGGGCGCGGGCGAGCGTGCGCGCGATTTGCGCAACTTCCAGAGAATGGGTCAGGCGTGTGCGGTACGCATCGCCTTCATGCGCCACAAAGACCTGCGTCTTTTCTTTCAGGCGCCGAAAGGCGCTGGAGTGAATAATCCGGTCGCGGTCGCGCTGAAAGGCGGATCGCATGGCGCTTTCAGCCTGCCGGTGATGGCGGCCTCGGGTCTTGGCGGGATCGCAGGCATAGGCGGCGCGGACGTAGGACATGGCGCAGGGGCCTTCTTTAAAACGGCTTTGGGGGGTTTATTAGACCGACTCGTGTGTCCATATACGGGTGTAACCTATCAAGTTAAGTCTGAGTGCAGGCTATAAAGACCCATGACCGACGCCAATATCGCCTTGTCTGAAACCGCGGCCGCCCAGATCAATCAGATCATGGCCGCCGACGCGACCGCCAAATTCCTGCGCATCTCTGTGGAGGGCGGCGGCTGTTCCGGCTTTTCCTACAAATTCGATCTGACCGGCGAAGCCGCCGACGATGACCTGCGCATCGAAAAGGATGGGGCCACGGTGCTGATCGATCCGATGAGCGTGGAATTCCTGACCGATAGTGTGATCGATTATGTCGACCAGCTGATCGGGGCCAGCTTCCAGATCAAAAACCCGAACGCCACGGCCGCCTGCGGCTGCGGGACGAGTTTTTCGATTTAAGGACCGAGATGACCGTCTCAGACGCCCTCAAAGCCCGCATCTCCACCCGCGCCTTTCTCGACACCCCGGTGTCCCAGGATGACATTGCCGACATCTTGGACGCGGCGAAATTCGCGGCCTCCGGCGGCAATCTCCAGCCCTGGAAGGTGCATGTGGTCGCCGGCGAGGCGCGCCAGCGCGTCATCGACGCGGTCAGCGAAAAACTCGCCAAAGACCCGTTCGGCAATGAAGCCGACTTCCTAGTCTATCCGGAAAAGCTCTGGGATCCCTACCGCACCCGCCGCTATGAGGTGGGCGAGGATATGTATGCGCTGATGGGTGTCCCGCGCGAGGATAAGGGCGCACGCCTGAACTGGCTTTTACAGAATTATCAATTCTTTGGCGCGCCGGTGGGCCTGTTCTTCGCCATTGATGAGCGTATGAATAATAACCAGTGGGCGCATCTGGGCATGTTCATGATGTGCGTCGCCCTGGCCGCTCAGGACAAGGGCCTGGCCACCTGCATGCAGGAAGCCTGGACGCCCCATGCCAAAACCGTCGCCAAAGCGCTCGGTCTGGACGCGCCCTATATCGTGTATTGCGGCATGGCACTGGGCCATGCCGACCCCGACGCCAAAGTGAACCAGCTGCGCACCAAGCGCGCCGAGCTGGGCGAATTCGCCCGGTTTGACGGGTTTTAGGGTTTTCTTTTCGCCTCTCTTTTCCAGCGCCAGCGCTCGACGATCTCCCCTTCTTCTCTTTCCCGACGCAGGTCGGGACCCAGAGATCATGAAATGCTGCGCTTGACGGCTCTGGGCCCCAGC
>JANQMI010000017.1 GCA_028280165.1 Oceanicaulis sp.
CCCGACTTTCGTCGGGAAAGAGAAGGTGGGTATGGCGTTTGCGGCTCTGGGTTCCCGCCGGAGCCTGTCCTGTACTCGATTCAGGATGGGGATGACGGTGAGAGAAGCCTTCAAAAACCCTACTCTTCCCCGGCGAAGGCC
This sequence comes from Oceanicaulis sp., assembly GCA_028280165.1. GTDB lineage: Bacteria > Pseudomonadota > Alphaproteobacteria > Caulobacterales > Maricaulaceae > Oceanicaulis. The sequence goes on from JANQMI010000017.1 coordinate 142, forward strand.
AGGGCCCAGAGCCATCAGGCACAGAGTTTTGTGATCTCTAGGTCCCCGCCTGCGCGGGAATGACGAGACGGCGGGACAGCGCGCCCTACGTATTCATGCTGTCGAAGAAGTCTGAATTGGTTTTGGTTTCTTTCAGCTTGCCCAGCAGGAATTCGATCGCGTCCTGGGTGCCCATCGGGTTGAGGATGCGGCGCAGGACATAGGTCTTCTGAAGATCGACCTTATTGACCAGCAGCTCCTCTTTCCGGGTGCCGGATTTGAGGATGTCGATGGCCGGGAAGACGCGCTTGTCGGCGACCTTGCGATCCAGCACCAGTTCGGAGTTACCCGTGCCTTTGAATTCTTCGAAGATCACTTCGTCCATGCGCGAGCCGGTATCGATCAGCGCGGTGGCGATGATGGTTAGCGAGCCGCCGCCTTCGATATTTCGGGCGGCCCCGAAGAAGCGCTTCGGGCGCTGCAGGGCGTTCGCGTCGACACCGCCGGTCAGCACCTTACCCGAGCTCGGCACCACGGTGTTATAGGCGCGCCCCAGGCGGGTGATGGAGTCCAGCAAGATCACCACATCGCGCTTGTGCTCAACCAGGCGCTTGGCCTTTTCGATCACCATTTCAGCGACTTGCACGTGGCGGGTGGCCGGTTCATCAAAGGTCGAGGCGACCACTTCACCCTTCACCGAGCGTTGCATGTCGGTGACTTCTTCAGGGCGCTCGTCAATGAGCAGCACCATCAGATAGCTCTCGGGGTGATTGGTCTCGATAGCGTGGGCGATGTTTTGCATCAGCACCGTTTTACCGGTCCGCGGCGGTGCCACGATCAGGCCACGCTGACCTTTACCCAGCGGAGCCACGATATCGATGACGCGGCCGGAGCGATCCTTCTTGGTGGGATCGGGCAGCTCCATATTGAAGCGCTCTTCGGGATAAAGCGGCGTCAGATTATCGAAGTGAACCTTGTGCTTGGCCTTCTCCGGATCCTCAAAATTCAGCGCGCTGACTTTCAGGAGTGCGAAATAGCGCTCATTCTCGCGCGGGGCGCGGATTTCACCGACCACGCTGTCGCCAGTGCGCAGGCCAAAACGGCGGATCTGGCTGGGCGAGACATAAATGTCGTCCGGGCCCGGCAGATAGTTCGATTCCGGGGCGCGCAGGAAGCCGAAGCCATCCTGCAGCACTTCCAGCGTGCCCCCGCCGGAAATCTCGGCACCTTCATCGGCCAGCGCCTTCAAAATGGCAAACATCATCCCCTGCTTGCGCAGCGAGGACGCGTTTTCAATATCCAGGCTCTCGGCCAGGGAGACCAGCTCGGCTGGGCTTTTCTCTTTCAATTCCTGAAGCGACATCCGCTCGCCGGCATGTTTGCCCGGGCCTTCGGAAACCTCTTCGGTTTCGTCCTCGGAGTCGTCGAAAATTTCGTCGGTCATTACTCTTACTCAAGTGTCTGGCTGGAAAGCGTGAAAGATTGGCGGGCAACGCGCCGCAATGCCGGGGTCAACCGGACCTGCGGACCAACACTGCGCACCTGTCTCAAACGGCTTTGAGGCCAGGTTATGGATTTCGGTTGAACGCCACACGGTCGGTCTTGGAAACGGGGCAAGACTGGCAGGTGACGGAAGGAAAGGAGTTCGCGCGAACGCAAACCTTGACTTACGCGTGCCATGGCTGGACGGCCAGGTCAAGCACACAAAGTCGTGTTTTAGAAAGGTTTCACAACCGCCAGGATCACAATGATGATCGCCGCAATGGCCGGCGCTTCATTGATCATGCGCCAGAATGTCTCCGTGCGCGGACGCTCGCCGGCCTGGAATTTCTTAGCGCTGGCGGCATAGAATCCATGCACGCCCGACAGCAGCAGAACCAGCACCAGCTTGGCGTGCACCCAGCCCTGGCTGAGCAAAGCCGGATTGACCACCAGCATGGTGATCGCCAGCAGCCACATCACGATCAGCGCCGGATTCATGATGATCTTCAGAAGATTGCGCTCCTGGATCTGAAGCGCGCCCTCCAACTCACCGCCGCTTTCGGCCTGGTGGTGGTAGACGAAGAGGCGCGGCAGATAGAGCATGCCCGCCATCCAGAAGATCACCGCAGCAATGTGTAACGCCTTGATGGTCAGATACACCGACCCCGAACCCAGCCATTCGATCACGCAGCGGTCTCCGCTTTCTCAAGGCCCATCCCGGCCTCAAGACACGGGCAGCGCTTAAACTGACCGGGGCAAACCGGCGCGCCATTGGGCGGATTTAATCCAACCCGGCCATTGAGAGCCCCAATCACGAGGGATTTCAAGCCCTCAATAAAATCAGGGTGATTGCCCAGCGCCGGCACGCGGTGATAGCCACGCGCTTCAAACTCTTCGGCGAATTCAGCATATTCCTCATCCAGCTCCACCAGCGTCTCGATATGTTCGGACACAAAGGCGATGGGGGTCAGGAAGATATATTTACCGTCCTCGCAAGCGCGCTCGATGGCTTCTTCGGTGGGCGGACCAATCCATTTCAGAGGCCCCACACGCGACTGATAGCAGATCTCGTGATTTTTCAGCGGCTCGGGCAGCTTCTCCACCACACGCGCCACGGTTTGCTCCACCTGCCACTGATAGCTGTCGCCTTTTTTGATGGTCACTTCGGGCAAGCCATGGGCCGAGAACAGCACGCGTGGATCGTCAGGACGGCCGGCTGTTTCATAAGCGTCTTCGATCAGCTTGGCATGGGCGGTGATGAAATCATCCTGCTCGGGATAACAGCACACCGTGCGCGCGGGCGGCCCGCCGGCATCTTTCCAGGCTTTGAGCGAAGACCCGGTCGTGGTTGTTGAAAACTGCGGGTAGAGGGGCAGCAAGACCGTCTCATCCGGACCCCAGGCTTTGACCGCCTCAACCGCTTCTTCCACGAAGGGGTGCCAATAGCGCATGGCCAAAAAGCATTGGATCTCATCGCCGGGCATGGCCGCGCCCAGCGCTTCGGTCAAAGCCTCAGCCTGCTTTTGGGTTTCAGGAACCAGCGGGGATCCGCCCCCCATCTTGGCGTAGTTCTCTGACGCCTCTTTGGTCCGCGTGGTGGAAATCAGCCAGGCCAGAGCCTCGCGGATCGGGCCGGGCGCGCCAATAATCGCCGGGTCCTTGAACAGGTTGCGCAGGAAGGGGCGCACGCTCGAGGGACCGTCTGGTCCACCAAGATTGAACAAGACGACTGCAATGCGTCGGCCCATAAGGGGTGCCCTTTCCTCAGCCGCGCGACCTTACCCGCTCAATCAGCTGAGAGACGTGGTCGACCGGCGTTTCGAGATGAATTCCATGTCCAAGATTGAACACATAGGGCCGACCGGCCCATGCGGAAAGAAGCCGATCAATTTCATCATCCAGGAGCGAGCCGCCAGCGCGCAACACCGCCGGGTCCAGCTGGCCTTGAATCGGTAAGGATTTCGGGAAGTTAGCCGATGCCCAACCGGTATCCATGCCATGATCCAGGGCCAAAGCCGTGACCCCAGTTTGTGCAGCATAGCGCACACCTTGCGGGCCCGCGCCGCGGGGGAAACCGATGATGGGCACATCCACGCCTTCGGACCGCAAGCGATCGACGATGCGCTTCGTGGGCCGGATGACCACTCGGTCAAACAACGGATCAGGCAGGCTATCGGCCCAGCTATCGAAGATTTTTACCGCATCAGCTCCGGCCGCCACCTGATCGATCAGATAATCGGCGCTGGCATCGGCCAAAAGATCCATCAGCGCGTCGAAGCCTTCAGGATCACTCCAGGCCAGGCGGCGCGGATTGAACCGGTCTTTAGACCCGCCCCCATCAATCATATAGGTGGCCACCGTCCACGGCGCGCCGCAAAACCCGATCAAGGCCACCTCATCGGGCAAGCCGGCTTTGACCCGGCGCAGGGTTTCACCAACCGGCTGAAGCACCTCCCGGGACCGATCGCGGCTCAGCTGGCCGATCTCTGACAGGGCTATGGGGTCAAGCTTGGGCCCCTCGCCCTTCTCAAACCAGACTTTCTGACCCAGCCCATAGGGGATGACCAGGATGTCGGAGAAGACAATCGCGGCATCGAACCCAAAGCGGCGAATGGGCTGCAAGGTCACTTCTGCGGCCGCTTCGGGGTTCAGGCAGAAATCAATAAAATTCGGCTGGGTGGCGCGAATCTCGCGATATTCAGACAGATAGCGTCCAGCTTGGCGCATCAACCAGATGGGGGGAGGCGAAACCGTTTCTCCAGCCAGAGCCTGCAGAAAGGGTTTGGTCGTCTGGCCAGCCATATATCAGTCCTCATAGGCACAATGTGGGGAGTTTTCCCCAAAGCTTATCTGCAGGTCTTACCCATCTTTTTCCCTTTTAGAAAAGGGGAGATAAGGAGTAGAGCAGCCGATTGCGTGGAAAACCACCGCTATTTTGACCCGATGCGCGATATTCACAGCCTGTGGGAAAGCACTGTCCCCAGCGCAAAACAGCCTGTTGAGAAAAATCGGATTAACGCTTTCTTAACCTGTCTAAACAAAGCGTTAACACGGTACACGGTCCATCAGTGCCGAGGATGGGTCAGGGGCAACCCACGCGGATTCACAGATCAAAGACTACCCACAGGCCCGCGCATGGACGGGTGTGCAAGACTGGGCATGGTCTGGGGGTTTCTCAAAGAATGCCGATCGCCCCAGACCCAGAACACCGCGCAGCGTGGATAAAGCGCGTGACTTGTTCACAGCGCGGGGCAACTCTAGCGGCTCGATTCAGCGTTTCAGTGAGAGCCCATGTCGCGCAGTGATTCCCTCATTCATTTCCATGTCCATATGATTTCCGATTCAACGGGCGAAACGCTGATCGAGGTTATGCACGCCTCCGTCGCCCAGTTTGAAAAGGTGGAGCCGATTGAGCATCTTTTCGCCCTGGTCAGAAGCTCCAAGCAATTAGAGCGCGCGCTCAACCACATCTCTGAGTATCCCGGTATCGTGATGTATACGCTGGTGAATTACGAGCTGCGCCGGGAGCTGGAAGACTTCTGTGCCCGCCTGGATATTCCGGCCATTGCGGTCCTCGATCCCATTCAAGCCACCCTGTCGAGCTATCTGGGGGCTCCCATTCGGGGCAAGGCCGGGGCTCAGCGTGTTCTGGATGCGGAATATTATCACCGGATCGAAGCGATGAATTATTCCATGGCCCATGATGATGGCCAGGGGGATGATTTTGCCAGCGCTGACATCATTCTGCTTGGGATCAGCCGGACCTCGAAAACCCCAACCAGCGTCTATCTGGGCCACCGCGGTTTAAGGGCGGCCAATATCCCGCTGGTTCCCGGTGTCCCGCTTCCGGACGAAATCTACACTTTAAAGAAGCCGCTCATTGTCGGTTTGACCGCGTCACCCGATCGGATTGTCCAGATACGCCGCAATCGGCTGCTGAATCTGAAGGAAGACCGATCCACCGATTATGTGGAGGAATCTGCGGTGAAGGAGGAGGTGGTTTTTGCCAAACGCCTGTTTGCCCGAAATGGCTGGCCCTCCATTGACGTGACCCGCCGGTCCATCGAAGAAACGGCGGCAAAGGTGATCAATCTTCTCAATGAGCACAGGCGGCAATTGTCATGAGCTTCATTCTGGCCTCCGGATCGGCCTCCAGGCGGTCACTTCTCACAAATGCGGGCGTTCACTTTGACGTGGACCCAGCCGATGTGGATGAAGCCGCCATCAAGGCAAGCTTTGACGGATCTCCGGCCGACCTGGCCTTGCACCTCGCCGAAGCCAAGGCTCTTGCAGTGTCGACACGCCGGGAGGGCCTGGTCCTGGGGGCGGATCAAGTCCTCGAATTTGAAGGCAAAGCCTATGACAAGGCGCGCGATATCGAAGAGGCGAGCCAGCGTCTCAAAAGGCTTCGGGGCGGCTCGCATTATCTTAAAGGCGGTGTGGTTCTCGCCCGTGGCGACCAGATTGTCTGGCGTTATCAAAGCTCGGCCAAGCTGACCATGCGCGACTGGTCGGATGCGTTTCATGATCATTATATCGCCCACGCGGGCAGTATTCTGACCAAGGGCGTCGGGGCCTATGCTTTTGAAGGACTGGGCGCTCAACTGTTTGAAAAGGTTGAGGGCGATTTCTTTTCCATTCTGGGCCTGCCCTTGATTGCCGTTCTGGATGCCTTGCGGGAGCAGGGCGTGATTGAGGCATGACCCGGCCCTTTGCCGCCGTCATCGGATGGCCGGTGAATCACTCGCTATCGCCGGTGATGATGCGTGCCTGGCTGACCGAAGCCGGTCTGGCGGGCGAGTATGGCCGCGTGGAGCTGCCAGATGGACGCGCAGAAAGCCTGTTTCGGGCTCTGCCTGAGCTGGGCTGGGCTGGGGTGAATGTCACGGCTCCGCATAAACAGGCTGCTTTTGCCGCCGCGCAGACATCCACAGATGCGGCCCGTGCTGTGGGGGCCGCCAATCTCCTGACCGTGTCTCCAAGCGGCGATCTGATGGCCGACAATACCGACATCACCGGAATTGCCGCCGCCTTGCGTGAGGATTCAGGCCGAAGCCCGGCCGTGCTTATCGGCGCTGGGGGGGCTGCGGGCGCGGCGCTGTTTCATCTCGCGCGCCAGGATCGTGAGGTCACGATCGTGAACCGCACGGTCTCAAAGGCTGATGCCTTGGCGTCGCATTATGACCGGCCCATCCGCACAACCGCCAACCTGGATCAGGCCCTGACAGGTGCTGGACTTGTTATCAACGCGACAACGCTGGGCATGCACGGGCAGCCCGCGCTGGAACCAGACCTGACCCACACCGCGCCAGAGGCCCTGGTCTTTGACATGGTCTATGCGCCTTTGAAGACGCCTCTTTTGTCTGCGGCCCAGGCCTCAGGACGGCGGACCGTGGATGGTCTGACCATGTTGATCGGCCAGGCCGTTCCCAGCTTCGAAGCCTTTTTTGGCCACCCACCGCCGAATATCGACATGAAAGCCATCCTTCTGACCCATCTGGGAGATGCGCCGTGATCATTGTGGGTCTGACCGGCTCTATTGGCATGGGTAAATCAACCACAGCGGCCATGTTTGCGGACGCGGGGGCGGCCGTGTTCGACGCCGATCAAGCTGTGGCTGAGCTTTATGGTCCGGGCGGTGCCGCCGTGGCGCCCATCGCCGACGCCTTTCCCGGGTGTGCCAGCGCGGCGGACGGCGTGGACCGATCCAAACTCTCAGCCTCGCTCCAGGCCAATCCCGAAGGCTTTGAAGTCTTAGAGCATATTGTTCATCCGCTTGTGGCCCAGTCGCGGGCCCGGTTTTTCCAACAGGCTGAGAAAGACGGCCGCCAGATTGTTGTCCTGGATATCCCCCTCCTGTTTGAAACCGGTCAAGCCGATCAGGTGGATGCGGTTGTGGTGGTGAGCGCGCCGGCAGAGGTGCAGCGTGAGCGGGTGCTCACCCGGCCCGGTATGACCGCGGCGAAGTTTGAGGCTATACTCGCGCGCCAGATCCCGGATGCGGAAAAACGCCAAAAGGCTGATTTCATTATTGAAACAGACAAAGGTTTGACCGCAGCCCGCGAACAGGTGGACATAGTCATCAAAGCCTTATTGGAGCCTTCCTCGTGACCGGCCGACAGATCATCTTTGATACCGAAACGACCGGGTTTCACCATGACGGGGATGACCGCATCACCGAGCTGGGCTGTGTGGAGGTTATCGACCTCATTGCCACGGGCAAGGAGCTGCGGATCCTGATCAATCCGGAGCGCGATATCCCGCCAGAAGTCACCAAGGTGACCGGCCATACCTGGGAGATGCTCAAAGACGAACCGGTTTTTGCCCAGATCGCCGACCAATTCCTGGATTTTGTCGAAGACAGCGAGCTGGTTGCTCACAATGCCGGCTTTGACATGGGCTTCATCAATATGGAGCTGAAACGCTGCGGTAAGACCCCAATTGATCCCTCGCGCTTCATCGATACGGCGGCGATGGCGCGTAAGAAATTTCCAGGTGCGCCCGCCAGCCTGGATGCCTTATGTAAACGCTTTGATATTTCACTGGAAAGCCGGACCAAGCACGGGGCGTTGATCGATGCCTATCTGCTGGCTGAGGTCTATCTGGAGCTCAATGGCGGCCGTGAACAGGGCTTGAGTTTTGTGGCCGGTGCGGCAGAGGGCTCTGAGGTGGTTTATCCCACGCGTGCGCCGCGGCCGGTCCCGCTCAAGGCTCATTCCACAAAAGAAGAACGGGCCGCCCATGCCGCCTTTATTGGCGAAATGAGTGACCCGCTCTGGTCTACGCTCGGCCTGATGGGCGATCCGGTGGAGCCCATCAAAGAAGACGCCGAATAAGGGATTTAGGCGGTTCCGACCGGGCCGCCTT
>JANQMI010000019.1 GCA_028280165.1 Oceanicaulis sp.
AAGGCGGAGGGAAGCGGTGTTTTCGGGGAAGACCACGGCCTGAAGCGTCCACTTACCGGCCCGCTCCGACGCGTCGACAAGCGCGTCCAGCAAGCGCCGACCCAGCCCCTGCCCCTTCGCACGCTCAGCGATGTAAACCGTGACTTCTGCGACCCCGTCATATACCGCCCGGCGTGACACAGAAGACAAGACCGCCCAGCCGCAAAGGCCTGATTTGTCTTCAATGATCAGGCGCGGGCTCGCCAGCCGTGCTGCGTCAAACGAGGCCCAGTCCGGGGCGGTCGCTTCGAAGGTGGCATCACCACGCGCAACGCCCTCAGCATAGATCGCCAGGACCGCCTCGGCGTCGTCGCAGATCATGGTCCGGATGGTAAATTTAGGCGTTGGCAAGGGCGTGTCTCGTGTCTCAGCTCTTGTGAACAGAGCAAAGCGCGCTTATACCGCCGAAAATTCGCTGCGAGAACGCACGTCATGAGCCGAACCGGCTTCGCCTACGACTTTCCCCACTCAAGTCTTTTGAGCGTGGGAGATTTAAATCCGCTCGATGTCTCCATGATTTTCGAGCGCGCTGCGATCCATTTTGAAGCCAACCGAAATAAAGACGCGCGCGAACGCACGCTCGACGGCCTGGCCATGGTCAATCTGTTTTTCGAGAATTCCACGCGAACACTGGCCAGCTTCGAAATGGCCGCCAAGCGCCTGGGCGCAGACGTGATCAACTTCTCTGCCGGGTCCGCGTCGATCTCCAAAGGCGAGAGCCTGGCCGATACGGCGCTGAATTTGAATGCCATGAATCCCGATATCATGGTCGTGCGCCACAACGCAGCCGGAGCCGCGTCTTACTTCGCCAGAGTCACCGGCGCAGCGGTGATCAATGGCGGAGATGGAGCCCATGAGCATCCGACCCAGGCGCTGCTGGATGCTTTCACCCTGACCCGCCACTGGGGCGATATTGGTGGCAAGCGTATCTGCATTATTGGCGATATTCTTCACTCTCGAGTGGCGCGCTCAAATATCTCACTGCTGAACCTGCTCAATGCTGAAGTCCGGCTCTGCGGTCCCGCGACGCTGCTCCCGGCCGATGCGGATCGCTGGGGCGTCACCGTCTATCACGACCTGGATGAAGCGGTTGAAGGCTGTGATGCGGTCATGGCGCTGCGTATGCAAAAAGAACGCATGAGCGGCGGACTCATCCCATCAGATCGCGAGTTTGCAGCACTCTACGGTCTGACCCATGCCCGCCTGGAGCGGGCCTCGCCAGACTGCCTGGTCACGCACCCCGGCCCTATGAATCGCGGTGTTGAGATCGATGGAGCTCTGGCCGACGACCCAGATCGGGCCGTGATCATGGAACAGGCTGAAGCCGGTGTCGCGATCCGCATGGCAATTTTGGAACTCCTCACAGGCCGAGCCGCCAATCAACGCTATCAGGACGGCGTGGAGGATGGCGCATGACCCTGATCCGAAACGCGCGCCTGATCGATCCCGCGTCGGGCCGCGACGCGCTCGGCGATCTAAGATTCCAAGACGGATTGATTGAAGCGGTGGGCGGCACGCTGACCGCGCAGGACGACGAAGCGGTCATTGACCTGGAAGGCGCTGTCCTTGCCCCAGCGCTGATTGATCTGCGCTGTCAGACCAATCCTCGATCTTCCGGCCGCGCGGGCCTTGCCGCCACGGCCCAGGCGGCCGCGGCCGGTGGTGTTGGGACGATCGTCGTCGCCCCAGACCCGGATCTTTCCACGCCGGAAAGCTTCGCCCCGATCGACAATGCCGCGCTCACCAGCCCCGTGCGAATTCTTCCTGCCGGGCTCTTGGTCGATGAAGCCGGAGAGATGGGCGAGATTGGCTTGATGCTGCGCGCGGGCGCTGCCTTGCTGGGCGATGGCGGACGCCCGATCCCCGACACCCGGCTTGCCCGGCGCGCCCTGTCCTATGCGGCAACCTTCGAGGCCTGGTCTTCACTGCGCGCCGAGGATCCAGACCTGGCCCGCGGAACATGTGCCCATGAAGGCGACCTCGCCATGCGGTTAGGCCTGTCTGCCCGTCCCGGCGGCGCAGAGCGCATGGCCATTGATCGCGCCGCCGCCCTGGCAGAGCTCACGGGCGCGCGGCTCCTTCTGGACCGCATTACAACCGCCGAAGGCCTAACCGCCCTACAGACCGCACGGGCCAAAGGTTTGGAGATCGCAGCCACCGCACCGATCACCCATTTCATCTTCAACGAAGTCGATACGGCCAGCTAAGACGCGCGCTACCGGCTGGAACCGCCGCTGCGCAGCGAAACCGATCGTGACGCCCTGATTGAAGCGCTCAACACGGGCGGCCTGGACGCGATTGTCAGCGACCACCGCGCCTGCACGGGTGAAGCCAAAGCCCATCCTTTCCCGAATGCAGAGCCTGGAGCGGCCACACTTGAGGCCCTTCTGCCAGCGCTGTGCACACTTGCCGCAGATGACCGTGTGGCGCTCATTGATGCGCTTCGCGCTGTGACCTGCGGACCTGCTGACCTGCTTGGGCTGCCCCAAGGCCGGCTAGAGGTCGGAGCGCCGGCTGATTTGGTCGCCTTCAATCCCGATGCGCCCCTTGTTTACGGCCGTGAGGGCCTGACCTGCGAGGCCCCAAGCGCGTTTGAAAATCGGCGATTGATCGGAAGGGTCTTGATCACTTTCGTCAATGGCGCGATCATTAATCAACCTACAGGCTAGATTATGACGTTTGATCCTTTACTCCTGCTCGCCGCCGCGGGCGGTTATTTCTTTGGTTCGATCCCTTTTGGCCTGGTCATCACGCGGCTGGCCGGTCTGGGCGATATTCGTGACATTGGTTCGGGCAATATTGGAGCCACCAATGTCCTGCGCACGGGGCGAAAAGACTTGGCCCTGGCCACGCTCGTGCTTGATTCTGGCAAGGCGGGCATGGCGGCCATTGCCTTTACCTTTCTTGTCTCAACGCCGGCTGGACTGGTGGCCGCAGGTGCCGCCTTCCTGGGCCATTGCTTTCCAGTCTGGTTGAAGTTTGAGGGCGGTAAGGGCGTGGCGACCTTTCTGGGGGCCTTGTTGGCCGCGGCTTGGCCGGTTGGTCTGATGGCCTGCGCCACATGGCTGGGTACCGCTTTATTGTTCCGAATTTCCAGCCTGTCTGCCCTGGTTGCCGCCGCCCTCACGCCGGTATGGGCGCTGGCCTTTGGACGCGTGGATGTGGCGATCCTCGCGCTCTTCCTCGCCGCCCTCATCTTTTGGCGTCACAGCGCCAACATCGATCGTATCTTAAAGGGCACCGAACCCCAGATCGGGTCAAAAAAGACATGAAGCGGGTCCGCCTGAGTGATGTCGAACGGCTCGACTGGCTCAGGCTGGCGCGAACAAGCGGTGTTGGACCGGTCACCTTTGCCAAGCTGATTGAGCGCTTTGAGACGCCTGCTGCGGCAATTGAGGCGCTGCCTCGTTTGGCCAAGCGCGGAGGTCGCACCAACCCGCTGCGGCCCGCATCTCGCGATGATGCAAACCGGGAGCTTGATCGGCTGGAGGTGCTGTCCGCTCACCTGTGGTGCAGCTGTGAGCCAGATTATCCGGATCTTCTCGCCGCGCTCGATCCCGCACCTCCGGTCATCTCCGTCGTCGGCCCACTGGATCCGGACGCTCGCCCGGTTTGCGCGATGGTAGGGGCCAGGAACGCATCAGCGATTGGATTGCGCTTTGCGGCAGATCTCGCGAGACAGCTCGGCGAACGCGGAATTGTTGTCGCCTCCGGCCTGGCCCGCGGAATTGATGGTGCCGCTCACGCGGCCACGCTCCAGACCGGCACTCTGGCGGTCACGGCAGGAGGTTTGGCATCGGTCTACCCGCCAGAACATGCCGAATTGCACGATGCCATCGCGCGCCAGGGCCTGATCGTGAGCGAAAGCCCCCCGGATTATAAGCCCCAAGCCAAGGACTTCCCCCGACGTAATCGGCTCATTTCGGGGCTGTCGCTTGGCGTTGTTGTCATTGAGGCTGCGGAACGCTCCGGTTCGCTGATTACGGCACGCTATGCCTTGGAACAGGGTCGAGAAGTCATGGCGGCTCCAGGATCGCCACTCGACCCCCGCGCCAAAGGCACCAATCGATTGCTGCGCGAGGGGGCGGCGCTCATCGAATCCGCTGAGGACGTCATTGCGGTCTTGGAACAGACCCGGCGTCCTTCGGTCGAAGCGCCCCATTCCAACGAGTATGAAGATGAGCCCCTCGACCCGGTTCAGCTGGACAAAGAAGCCGATCTCGTTCGTGAACGGGTCGCCGGCCTGCTGTCCCCCAGTCCCTGTCACCGCGACGAATTGGTGCGCCATACAGGGGCTCCAGCACGGGCGGTGATCGCTGCCCTTGTTGAGCTGGAATTGGCGGGGCGAGCCATCATTCATCCCGATGGTTCAGTCAGCTCAGGATTTGCGGACTAGCTGTCGTCCGAACTGTACGGCTTGAACGGGAACGGCCAGCCTTGCGGCGGCTCTCCGACAAATTTCGGCGGGCCATCGGTAATCAGACGGCATTCCTGAGCCACAACCTGGGCCGTCGCAGAAATCATCGCAGACGAGTTACTCAGATCTGAAATATGCGCGAAATGCGCCAATGAGGTCATCATTTCAATAATATAGCCTGCCGCTTCTGCGGGAGGCATCGGTTCGATCATGCGATCGAATGGATCGTCGCCGGAACCACGGTCACCTGACATCAGGGTTGCACCCAAACTAAAAACAACTAATAGGAGTTATTTAGACGATGGTACTCCCGCGTGCAATGGCCCGGTGCGCCCCCAGCAGTTGCATAACCCGACAGGCCCGGTTGACAGCATCAGCAACCGACCCCACCTTCCGCCGTCGCCAGGCCGGATACGCCGAGCTGGCCCCAGTCCCCTGTTGTGAACCGGCTCTTCCATGAATGTCGTCGTTGTTGAATCCCCGGCTAAAGCCAAAACCATCAACAAATATCTTGGCTCGGACTACACAGTCCTGGCGAGTTTTGGGCATGTCCGCGACCTTCCTCCGAAGGACGGCTCGGTGCGCCCGGACGAAGATTTTGCGATGGAGTGGGCGGTTGATTCCAAAGCACAGCCGCGCATCAAGGCCATTGCCGATGCGCTCAAAGAGTCGGACCGACTGATCCTGGCAACTGACCCCGATCGCGAAGGCGAAGCCATTTCCTGGCACTTGTTGGAAGCGCTGACCAAACGCCGGGCCCTGAAGGGCAAGACGGTGGAACGCGTGGCCTTTAACGCGATCACCAAGAAATCCGTCACAGAAGCCCTTTCCACGCCGCGCGATGTCGACATGGAGCTGGTGGAAGCCTATCTGGCGCGCCGCGCGTTGGATTATCTGGTGGGCTTTACGCTCTCTCCTGTCCTGTGGCGCAAGCTGCCCGGCGCACGGTCTGCGGGCCGCGTGCAGTCGGTGGCGCTGCGCCTGATCACCGAGCGCGAAAGTGAGATCGAGACCTTTAACCCAAAGGAATACTGGTCGGTTGATGCGGATGTGAAAGTCGAGGGAGCCGATCGGCTGATCGCTTCAAAGCTGCATCAATTCCAGGGCAAGAAAATCTCTCGCCTGACGATCGGTGATGAAGCCACGGCGCGCGCCGCAGAAGCCGCCGTGAAGAGCGCAAGCTTCACTGTGAAGGATGTGGAGGCCAAGCCCACCAAGCACCACCCCTCCCCGCCTTTCACCACCTCGACATTACAGCAAGAAGCCGCGCGCAAGCTCGGCTTTGACGCCCAGCGAACCATGCGCACGGCCCAACGCCTGTATGAGGGCGTGAGCCTGGGCGGCGAGACCGTCGGCCTGATCACCTATATGCGGACCGATGGTGTCTCCATGGAAGGCGGGGCCATTGCCGAAGCGCGCGCTGTGATCGGCAATGACTATGGCGACGACTATGTACCAGAGGTGCCCCGCCGGTATTCCTCGAAAGCCAAAAACGCCCAGGAAGCTCACGAGGCCATCCGCCCGACCAGCTTCTCGCGCACGCCCCGCTCGCTCAATCTGGAAAGCGACCAGGCCAGGCTCTACGAGCTGATCTGGAAGCGCGCCGTGGCCAGCCAGATGGAAAGCGCCCAGCTGGAACGCACCACCATCGATTTTGAAAGCTCGGACGGCACGGTCGGCCTGCGCGCGACTGGATCGGTGGTCACCTTCCCGGGGTTTTACGCCCTGTATCAGGAAGGCCGCGACGACGAGGACGAGGAAGGCGAAAACCGCTTGCCACAGGTGACCCGCGGTGCCAACGGCAAAGCCGAAAAAGTCGTCACCGAACAGCACTTTACCAAACCGCCAGCACGCTTTACCGAAGCCACGCTGGTGAAAAAGCTTGAAGAGCTCGGCATAGGGCGGCCGTCCACCTATGCCTCGACGCTGTCTGTGCTGCGCGACCGCGATTATGTGCGCATGGAAGACAAGCGTTTCGTGCCCGAGGATAAGGGCCGGGTCGTTATCGCCTTCCTGGAAAACTTCTTCGCGCGCTATGTGGAGTACGACTTCACCGCCTCGCTGGAAGACCAGCTCGACAAGGTGTCGGCCGGCGACCTGAACTGGAAGCAGCTCTTGCGCGACTTCTGGAAGGATTTCCACGCCAGCGTTGAAGACATTTCCGATCTTCGGATCGGCAATGTCATCGACGTGATGAATGAGGTCTTGTCCCCGCTGATCTTCCCGCCCCGTGAAGATGGCAAGGACGCCCGCCTGTGCCCAAAATGTAATGACGGCACGCTGTCGATCCGGCTGGGCAAGTATGGCGCGTTTGTGGGGTGTTCTAACCATCCCGAATGCAAATTCACTCGAACCCTGAGCGGGGGCGGTCAGGATGCGGTTGAGGGCGATGGCGAGCTGGGCACCCACCCCGATACCGGCAAGCCGATCGTGCTCAAGGACGGGCGCTTCGGCCCTTATCTGGA
This sequence comes from Oceanicaulis sp., assembly GCA_028280165.1. GTDB lineage: Bacteria > Pseudomonadota > Alphaproteobacteria > Caulobacterales > Maricaulaceae > Oceanicaulis. The sequence goes on from JANQMI010000019.1 coordinate 6,922, forward strand.
GATGGAAGTCGACGGTGAGGACAAGCCGAAACGTGGCTCTTTGCCGAAGGGCTGGACACCCGCTGACCTGACGTTGGAAAAGGCTGTTCAGCTGATCGACCTGCCACGCCTGGTGGGCCTACATCCCGAAGACGGTGAGCCCATCGAAGCGGGCCTGGGGCGCTATGGCCCCTTCGTGAAACATGGCAAGACCTACGCCAATCTGCCAAATCCCGAAGAAGTCTTCGAGGTCGGCCTGAACCGCGCTGTCGACCTGATCGCTCAAAAGAAAGCCAATCCGCGTGGCCGGGGGGCTGCGGCCGCGCCGCTCAAAGAGCTGGGCGCGCACCCCGAAGATGGCGAACCGGTCAATGTGATGAGCGGGCGCTATGGTCCCTATGTTAAGCACGGCAAGACCAACGCGACCCTTCCCAAGGACATGGCTCCTGAGGGTGTGACCCTGGAGCAGGCTGTAGAGCTGATCGCTGCGAAGGCCGCCAAAGGTCCGGCCAAGAAGAAGGCCCCGGCGAAAAAAGCCACCGCCAAGAAAAAAGCGCCGGCGAAGAAGGCGGCCGCCAAAAAGGACAACTCTTGAGTTCTGATCGCTATGCCAATGGCGGATTTACCCGCGAAGGACTTCTGGAAGCGATCAAGCTGGGTGACGGCAAGTTTTCCAAACGCGAGCTGGCTCGGGCTTTGGGCCTTAAAGGCGATCAGCGCGCGGTGCTGCGCGCGGCGCTGAAAGATCTGGAAGCGGAAGGGGCCATCCGGCGCACCGACAAGGCCTATATTATTGCCGGGCAAATGCCTTCGGTGACCGTGCTGGAAGTTGTCGACCGCGATGTCGATGGCGAATTCATCTGCCGTCCGGCGAAGGAAGAGCACCAAGGCCCGGTTATTCGCCTGTCGCCGTCGAAAGCTGAGCATGGCGAAACCGCGGGCATGGGTGACAAGGTGCTTGCCCGACTGACGCCAGACGGCGAAGGCGGCTATATCGCCAAAGTCATCCGCAAGTTGGGGCGATCCACCAGCCGGGTCCTCTGTGTGGTGCGCAAGGATGGTCGCGATGGCCGCCTGGTGCCCGTCGACCGGCGGGCGCGCCACGAATTGGTCCCGGCTCGCGGGGAGATGGCGAAGGCCGAAGATGGCGCATTGGTCCTGGCGCGCCTGTCGTCAGAACGCCGCCACGGCCTGAAGACTGCGGTCATCGAAGAGGTCGTTGGCGACGCTTCCAGTCCACGCGCAGGCTCCATTATTGCGCTGGCCGAACATGGTGTACCGGAGGGCTTCGGCGATGCAGAGCTGGTTCAGGTCAAGACCATCAAGCCTGCAAAGATGGGAAATCGCGAAGACCTTCGGGATATTCCGCTGATCACCATTGATCCCGCCGATGCACGCGACCATGACGACGCCGTCTATGCCGAAGCCGACAGCGATCCCGACAACAAAGGCGGATGGGTGGTTTTTGTCGCGATTGCCGACGTCGCCGCCTATGTCGAAGCCGCTTCCCCGCTGGATAAAGGCGCGCGCAAGCGCGGAGTGTCGGTCTATTTGCCGGACCGGGTCGTACCAATGCTGCCCGAACGGCTGTCCAATGATCTGTGCTCGCTGCGCGAGGGTGAAGAGCGGCCTTGCCTGGCCGTGCGCATGGTCTTTGACCGGGACGGCAATAAGCGCGGTCATCGCTTTATCCGTGGCTGGATGAAATCCGCTGCCAAGCTGGCTTATGAGGAGGCCCAGGCTGCGATTGACGGCCAGGGCAAGGGTAAGGCGGAAAAGCTCCTGAAGCCCGTCCTGAAGCCGCTGTGGGGGGCCTATGCGGCCTTGACCCGCGCCCGCAAGCGCCGCGACCCTTTGGAGATCGATGCGCCGGAGAAGAAGATCGAAGTCGGCCGAGACGGCAAGGTGAAAGGCGTCACCGTTCGCGAGCGCTTTGATGCTCACAAGCTGATCGAAGAAATGATGATCCAGGCCAATGTGGCGGCCGCTGAAGCGCTGGAAGACAAAAAGACGCCACTCATCTATCGCATCCACGATGAGCCGGGTTCGGAAAAGCTGGAAAACCTGGCCGATTTCCTGCCGCAAGTGGGCCTGAAATGGACCCGCGGCGAACGCCCGACCCCTGCCCGCTTCAATCAGCTCCTGGACCGCGCCAAGGGCGAAGACCACTATGAAACCGTCAACGAGGTGGTGCTCCGAAGCCAGTCTCAGGCCGTCTACGAAACGAATAATATCGGCCATTTCGGGCTCAACCTGGCGCGCTATGCGCACTTCACCTCGCCCATTCGCCGCTATGCGGACTTAACCGTGCACCGCGCGCTTATTCGCGCTTATGGGCTGGGACATGATGGGCAGAGCGATACCGAGCGTTCTGAGCTGGATCGCATTGCCGAGGATACATCCCACAATGAGCGCCGGGCTATGGCGGCAGAACGCGATGCAACGGATCGATTCATCGCCAGCTGGCTGTCTGAACGCGTGGGGAGCGAATTTGAGGGGCGGATCACCGGCGTGACGCGGTTTGGCCTGTTCGTGAAGCTGCACGAGACCGGTGCGGACGGCCTGTGTCCGATTGCGCGGCTGGGCGAGGAATACTACGCCCATGACGAATCCAGCCATGCCCTGGTGGGCCAGCGCACCGGCGGGCGTTATCGCCTGGGCATGCTGGTTACAGTGCGTCTGGCTGAAGCCACTCCGGTCACAGGCGGGCTATTGTTCGACATGCTCACTGAGCCGGAGGCCGGACCGCCCCCGCGCGGACGAGAACCCGGTCGTGGCCGCCCCAATCGCCGCGATCGCTATAGCCAGAAGAAGAGCCATGGCCGACGCAAACGCTAAAACGGTGATTCCCGCCAAGCATCGCCGCCCCAAACTGGCCGCCTCGCTGATCCTGACCCGCAAGCGGGCGTCCGGCGATACCGAGCTTTTGCTCGGCCGCCGCTCTGGCGGGCATGTCTTCATGCCTCAGAAATACGTCTTCCCGGGCGGACGTGTGGATCGGACCGATGGCTTCGCTCCGCTGGCGCGTGAGCCGCGCGAGCCGGTGAAGGAGACGCTGTGCCGGGTCCTGACCGAGCGGCGCGCGCGTGCCGCAGCGGCCGCCGCCCTGCGCGAGACTGCGGAGGAAACCGGCTTGCTGATTGCCCAACCGGGCCAAATCTCAAAGCCCAAGCCAGAATGGTCGCCCTTTGCCAACGCAGGCGTTCAACCGGACGCCGAGCCGTTGGATCTGGTGGCCCGGGCTATTACGCCCCCCGGCCGTCCGCGCCGCTTCGATGCGTTTTTCTTCCAGGCCGACGCCGATGCGGTGCATGGCTCCGCAGAGCTAAGCGGGTCCGGTGAGCTGGAAGACTTGCGCTGGGCAACGCTGGCGGAGGCGCATGAGTTGGACATTCCCATCATCACCCGCTTCGTTTTATCCGAACTGGAAGCGCGATTGCAGGGCAAAGACCGACCTGTGCGGTGCGCCCGCGTGACCCCCAAAGGACCCCGCGTGGACGAGCTTTAACGCTTCAGCACGCGACACACGCCCAAATCCCAGCTATAGCCGCCGCCCATGATTGCGGCCTTTCTTACTTCGGGTACCCATGCCCGCACGCGCTCACTGGTAGCCGCCATTCTGGCCGCCGCGCTGTCAGGGTGTGGTTTTGGTCTCTTGATGCCGTTGATTGCCCTCAATCTGGAAGCCATGACGGGCTCAGGCATTGTGGTGGGGGCCAATGGCGCGGCAGCGGCTCTATCGACCATCGTCGCCACACCTTTCATCCCAGCGCTGCTTGCCCGCGTGCCGCCACGCGCGCTGATGGCAGGCTGTGCGGTGCTCACCGGCTTTGGCATCCTGGCCTTCCCCTTCCTGCCCGATGTGACCGCCTGGTGGATTCTACGCTTTCTGGCGGGGATTACGGTCACAGTCGTCTTCGTGGGCAGCGAAACCTGGATCAACCAGCTTGCGAAACCTGAAGGGCGCGCGACTCTACTGGCGGTCTACGCCGCAACCCTATCGGCTGGGTTCGGATCCGGAGCCCTGCTGATTTCAGCCGTGGGTCATGAAGGCGTCCTGCCCTGGATTGTCGGTGCAACCATCTACTTCGCAGGCGCAATTCCGCTTTTTCTGTTGCGCGGCCCAGGACTGGAACCGCCAGCGGCGGGGCAGACAGGTCTAAAAGCCATGGGCGCGGTGGCGCGCCTTGCGCCTGCGGCAATCCTGGCCGGACTGGTTTTCGGGGCCATGGAAACCTCCATCTTCACGCTTATTCCGGTTTACATCGTGCGGATCGGTTTCGATGTGACGATTGTGGGCTATCTGATGGCCGCTGGCGCGCTCGGGGGCATCGCGTTGCAAATTCCTGTCGGCCGCCTCGCCGACCGGACGGGCCACTTGCGCACCTTGCGCCTGGTTGCGCTTATCGCCTTGCTTCTGCCTGCCTGCATTGGATTGGCGGCCGGCAATCTGTGGCTCCTCTTCCCCCTCATCTTCCTGTTCGCCGGCATCTCGAGTGCGTTTTATACTGTCGGCCTGGCCCTGGTTGGCGAGCGGGTTCAGGCTGGGGCCCTCGCCGCCGCCAACTCCGCTTTCATCTTCGCTTATGGCGTGGGTTCACTGATAGGACCGCCTGTCGCCGGCGCGGCCATGGACGGATTTAACCCTTGGGGTTTGATGCTGGCCTTCTCAGGTCTGGCTTTGCTGTATCTTCTGGGCAGTTGGCGTGAAAAGGACATGGCAAAGGATTGACACTCGCCCTGCCGTGCGTATGTTCCGCGGCTCGCAGCGCCGAAGCGGTCTTCGGCGCGCCAATTTCTTATGACGGGTGCGCGACCATGGCGAAGCCGACAACCATCAAAATCCGCCTGAACTCGACGGCGGGCACGGGCTATTTCTACGTGACGAAGAA
>JANQMI010000086.1 GCA_028280165.1 Oceanicaulis sp.
GAGCGCGGCGTTTAGTGGCCATGGGCCCCAGCTTTCGCTGGGGAAGAGAGACCTAGATTTATCCTCCACCGCCGCCCCCCACCTGGGGGAGCGATGGAGTGTCCGGTGGCTGCAAAGGCTGGGGCTCAAAACGGCCAGAGCAGATTATACAGCTCTTGACCGACCGGCGGGCGTTGCATTTCTGAGATATGGCCCCGGCCGCCATAGCTGATGCGGGCTTCGGCGATCTGCTGGTGGTCGATGGTATTGTCCGCCGCAATGTCTTCAGGGCGCACGATGCCGCTGATCAGAAGCTCGCGCACTTCGTTATTGATGCGCACTTCCTGACGGCCATGGATCACCATATTGCCGTTCCAGAGCACGTCCACAACGATGGCGGCCGCGGTCAATTCAATGGTCTCTGACCGGTTCACGCTGCCCGAACCCTGGGTGGAGGAGGTGGTGCCAAAGCTGGCCAGGCTGCCGGGTTGAACCGCGTCATTGAAAAATTGGCTGAGCGCGGCTTCCCCGCCGAAGAAATTGGTCAGATCTGAATCTTCGGCTGATGTGCGCGCGCGGGCGGTTTGATTGGAGATCTGGGCCCGGTCGGTGATGTTGATGGCCACCGTCAGGATGTCGCCAATCTCGGCCGCGCGGGGATCGCCAAAAAACGTGGCGGAGTTCGATTGCCACAGCGAGTTGGGATTGGTTTGGCGGGACTGGGCTTGGGCAATGGCGGCCGCCCGCGCGAGCCGGGCGGCGTCGCTGCTCTGGCCAATGGGGCCATCCACACCGCCTGCACCGGTTAAGGCGGCCTGATTATTGATGGCATTCATCGGCGGGGCTTGGCCGATATAGGCGGCGCGGTCCACCGCAGCACAGGCGGTCAGCGAAGCTCCAGCCAGCAGGATCACGGCGAAGGATTGGATCGAACGCATCAGGGCCTCTCCTTAATGAGTATAGGCTGGACCGGTGACGCGGGCGCGTCCGGGGCCGTCGGCCACGGCTTCCACCGTGCGATTGGATTGAAGGTTCACAAAGGTGATCAGCTCGCCGTCCGCCCCGTTTTCCAGGGCCCGCGCCCGGGCCGACAGGGTGAGAGGGCCTGACTGGAAAATCAGGTTCACGATCTCACCGCGTTCGATGATCACGGGGGCTTCGATATCAAAGGCCCGCAGCGGGGTGTCGGCGCGCAGCGGCCGGCGCGCGGCCATGCCAATCAGGCTGGCAGGGTCCATCAGGACTTGAGCATTCACACGGTTGGCGGGCAGCTGGACCCAATCGATATCGGTGGGTTCGATGACGCTCCCCACCGCGATCGCCCGGCCCAGCACAGGCACATCTACAACCCGCTCAGCGCGGCCGGAGACGGTCACCGGCTCTCCTCCGGGATAGGCGGCAATCTCAGCGCGGAGCAGGCCGGAACCCGCATCGTGGTCAATGCTGACCAGTTCTGGAGCGCCGAAGCTGTCAATCGGTGCCCACAGCGACAGACGGGCGTTGGACAGGCGCACTGCATGGGCTTCGCCGGTGTCCATGAAGAGCGATTCTTCCAGCAGCGCTGAGAGTTCAGTGGCGTTGATCTGGCGGCCTTCGCGCTCCACGGTCACGCGCAGCACGCCGCCCGCATTGGCCCAGATCAGCCCCTCGCGGGCCGCGGCCTGGCGCACATAGGCAGGATCCAGAGACAGGCGCTGGCCCGGTGCCGGTGCGCGGGCAAGGGCCACGTCCGCAGCGTCGCCCGCGTCGTCGAACACATCGCCCAGCGTGATGGTGTTGCCCGATGTCGAGAGGCGTTCTGACAGGATGACGGTGCGGCCGTCCTCGTCGGCCAGCGCGGGGCTGGCAAACAAAGCGAAGGCAATCAGGCTGGCGCGGATCATGGCTTAGGCCCTAGCGAAGGTTAGAGGAGGCGGCGAGCATCTCGTCGGCGGCGGTGATCACCCGGGCATTCATCTCATAAGCCCGCTGGGCCTGGATGAGGGCGGTGATCTCGGTGACCGCGTCGACATTGGAGGATTCCACAAAGCCCTGTCGGACGACGCCAAAGCCGGCGGCACCGGGAAGGCCGGCATTGGGGGCCCCGGACGCGGCGCTTTCCAAAAGCAGGTTGTCACCAATCTGTTCAAGACCGGCCTCATTGGGGAAGGTGATCAGTTCAAACTGACCGACAACCTGGGGCTGGGGCTGTCCGTCGATCAGCACTTGAACCTGGCCCTGCTGATTGATCACGATCTGGCGCGCTTCAGCGGGGACCACGATGCCCGGGGCCACCGCATAGCCCTCAGAGGTGACGATCTGACCGGTGGGCGACAGGGAGAAATTGCCCGCACGCGTGAAGGCGTCATTGCCGTTGGGCAGCTGAACACGGAAATAGCCCTGACCGGCAATGCCAACATCGTAAGGATTGTCGGTCTGCATCAGGCTGCCTTGCTCGGCGATGCGATAGACCGAACCGGCGTTCACACCCAGACCGACTTGAACCCCTGTTGGCACAATCGTCCCCGCGTCGGAGCTATTGGCCCCAGGCTGGCTGATGGTCTGATACAGCAGGTCCTGGAATTCAGCCCGCTGGCGTTTAAACGCCGTGGTGTTCATGTTGGCCAAGTTGTGGGAGATGACCTCAACGGCCAGCTGCTGGGCTTCCATGCCGGTGGCGGCGGTAGACAGGGCGCGCATGCTTGCTGCTCCTTAATTCAGATTAGGGCCGGCCAAGGCGTTCAATCGCCTTGCGGGACAATTCGTCGGCATCGCGGATCATGCGGGTCACCGACGCGTAGGCGCGGCTGACTTCCATCATCCGGGTGATCTCGGTCATCGGGCGAACATTGGAGCCTTCGATGAAGCCCTGACGCACATAGGGCAGGCCATCGATCAGGCGCTCGGCGTCCTCTGGGGCTGTAAAGCGGTTCGTGCCTTCTTTTTGGAGCGCAGCGGTGTTTTCAAACACGGCGATCCCCAGGCGCTGACCGGGCTGGCCATCCTGGCTGATGGCACCGGTCTCGCTGATCGTGATTTGCCCGGCACCCGGATTGAGCACGATCGGTGCCCCGCCATCATCAAGCAGCCGGGCCCCGTCGGCGGTGGTCACTTCGCCTTGGGCATTCATCGTAAAGCTGCCGTCGCGAGTGAAGCGCTCCCCGGCCTCGGTTTGCAGGACGAAGAAGCCTTCGCCCTCCAGGGCCAGGTCGAGCGGTCGCCCGGTGGATTGCAGCGAGCCCTGAGAGAAGTCGCGGCCCAGCGCCCATTCATCCACAAAGGCAACGCGATCTGGACCATCGAGATGGCGCGCGCGGCTGTCGGAATTGGAGGTCAGCATGACCTGCTCGACTTTGAAGCCAGCGGTTTGGGCATTGGCGATATTATTCGCCGTAATATCCATTTCGCGGCGCAGGGTCAGCTGACGGGTTAGCCCGATGAGCATCGTATTGTCCATGGCGCTGTGAAGCCTCCTTTGCGGCAGTGCGCGCCGGCCGACAGCTTCTTCTGTCCGCCCGACGCGTTAACCCTGCGCAAGGGGTGTGCCACATCTAAAGCATTGTTTTTTATAGGGTTGAATTGCGGGGAGGGTAAAATGGCCAGGGCTCTTTTGCCCGGCATCTGCGCAAAGCGGCAATTTCTGCCCACCTGAGGCCGTTTCCAAACCAATCGTTAACCGCGTCGGTCACTAATGAGGTTTGTTGACGGGCGTATTGCGCCTTGGAATCAGGAGGATCGGGTCATGGCCGAAGAGGCTGAAGACGCGAACGAAGACGTGGATGCCGACGCCGAAGGCGAAGGCGGTGACGGTGAACAGAAAAAGGGCGGGCTTAAAAAGCTTATCCTTTTTATTGGCTTACCTGCGATCATCGTGATTCTTGGCGGGGTTGCCGGAGCCCTGATGTTTATGGGCGGCGGCGATGACGAAGAGCTGGCCCAGCTTGAGTCGGAGTATGGCGAAGCGGCCGACGGCGAGGGTGCCGTCGCCGAAATGCCGGCTGAAATGTATGAAAGCATGCCGGTTGTGCTGACGGTGACCTTCGATGCCGGCGGCAATTCTGAAAGCAATATGCGCATTGGCATCGTTCTGGTGTCCACAGACTCCCTGGTGACGGAGTGGAGTGAGGCCGATGACATCCCGACGCCCTTGTTCGACACCTATCTGGAATTCCTGCGCACCCTGCGGGTGGAGGATGTGAACGGGTCGATGGGTACATTCCGCCTGCGCGCAGAATTGCTCCGCCGGTCGAATCTGGTGCTGGCTCCTGTGAGCGTGGAGCAGATTCTGATCACCGAACTGCTCATTCAATAGCCTGATCTGGCGACGCCAAGGACGAGACCGACGTAATGAGTGATATCGATCAGGATGCCATGGCCGCCGAATGGGAAGCGGCCGCTGCCGAAGAGCAGCCCGACTTCGATTCCATCGGGGAGGGCGATGAAGGCGATGAGCTGGCCTCTGAATGGGAGGCCATGGTCGGTGGCGACGAAGGCGAGACGTTCGTTCCGAGCCAGTCCACGTCGGGCCCGGAGCGCATCCTCAATCAGGACGAGATTGACAGCCTCCTAGGCTTCTCAGTCTCCGATGATGAGGAAAATGAGCGCTCCGGTATCCGCGCGATCATCAATTCCGCGCTGGTCTCTTATGAGCGCCTGCCGATGCTGGAAATCGTCTTTGACCGCCTTGTGCGGTTGATGACCACCAGCCTGCGCAACTTCACCTCCGACAATGTGGAGGTGAGCCTCGATAACATCTCTTCCATCCGGTTTGGGGACTATCTGAACTCCATTCCGCTGCCGGCCATCCTGGCGGTATTCCGGGCGAGGCAGTTGGACAATTACGGCCTGCTGACGGTCGATTCCAATCTGATCTACTCCATTGTGGACGTGCTTTTAGGGGGGCGTCGTGGCACCTCGGCTATGCGTGTGGAGGGTCGGCCCTACACCACGATTGAGCGCACGCTGGTGCAGCGCATGATCGAAGTCGTGCTCGAAGACGCCAAAGCCGCCTTCGCGCCGCTGACCGAGGTCGAGTTTGATCTGGATCGTGTGGAAACCAATCCGCGCTTCGCGGCGATCGCGCGTCCAGCCAATGCGGCAATCCTGGTCAAGCTGCGTGTGGACATGGAAGACCGCGGCGGGCGCATCGAGCTCTTGCTGCCCTACGCGACGCTGGAGCCGATCCGCAAAATGCTGCTCCAGCAGTTCATGGGTGAGAAATTCGGCCGCGACAATATCTGGGAAAGCCACCTGGCGACCGAGCTCTGGTCCACCAAGATGGAGGTCAGCGCTGTCCTTGATGAAATGCGCAAGCCTCTGGGCGACGTCATGAATTTGAAGGTTGGCGACACGCTGATGCTCGATTGCGGGCCGGATGGCGGGGTCGATCTGAGATGCGGTTCGATCCAGCTGACCCACGGCAAGATGGGCCGAATCGGGCACAACATTGGGGTTCGTCTGGAGAAGCCTTTGTCCAAGGCCGCTCGTAAAACGCTGATGGGGTATTCATGAGTATTGCCGCGCTTGCCTACGAAGCTCTGGTCTGTGTCCTGCTCGCGGCTGCGGTCGTGATGTGCTGGCGCGTCGATCGCCGATTGCGCGCCCTGCGCACCGGCCAAGACGGCTTGAAAGGCACGGTGAGCGATCTCAATGATGCAGTTGATCGCGCCCGGGCGAGCCTGGCCGCGCTGGATCGCGCGTCGAAAGACCAGGGCGCTGCGCTGAAGACCGATGTCGATGCCGCGCGCCGCCTGGCCGATGAGCTGCGCTTTTTGACCGACCAGGGCGAGACCCAGGCCCAATCCGCCCTGTCGCGGCGGGAACGACCCGCTCCGCCGGCGCGCCGCGCGCCAGATCGCACCGAGGATGAGCGCGACCTGCATGATGCGTTGAAGGCGCTGAGATAGCGATGACCGGGACGCGTCCTCTTCTTCTTTTGGCGGTCTTGCTGGGGGGACTCCTGGCGCTGAAAAGCCTGTCGCTGCTGGATGACGCCGCAGCGCTGTTGTCTGAGCGCGCCTATGCAGCCACGGCAGCCCCGGAGGAAGACGATCCGGATACCGCGAGTGAAGACGAAGCCGCTGGGGAGGCGGCTGAGGAGGACGATGCGCCCCCGCCGCCGCCCTTGCGCGATACCGGTCCGCGCGAACTGCCCTCCGCGTCCCGGCTAAGCCTGGAGCGTGGCTTGGCCGTGCGCCGGCGCGAACTGGATAATCGCGAGCGCGAGCTGGACACCCGCGAGCAATTGCTGGTGATCGCTCAGGAGCGTGTGAATGATCGCATCAGCCAGCTCGAAGAGCTGCGCGATGAGGTTCAGGGCCTGCTGGGCCAGCTCGATACCCAGCGTGAAAGCCAGATCGGTGAAATCGTCGCGAGCTATAAGGCGCTCGAACCCGATGCTGCAGCGAGCATCTTCACCGCCATGCGCGACAGCGATCCGGACACGCTCTTGATGGTGGCCGAGCGCTATCAGCGCGAGAGCCCGCTGAATTTCTCGGCGGTGATTGCGGAGATGAACCCCAACCATGCCGCGCAACTCATCACCGCGCTGCGTGCGCGCGCCGAAGCGCTGGAAGCGTCAGCCGAGGCGGAGGTCCGCCGTGTTGCCGAGCAGGGGTAAACGCATCGCGCTCGCAGCGGGTGTGGCGCTGGCGGCGCTCACCGCGACGGCGCACGCCCAGGCTCCGGCCAATCTCGACGTGGAGCAGGTGGGTGAAACCACCCGCATCCGCATCGTTCTGCCGGAAGCCGAAGGCGGTGACCTGACCGCAGAGGCCGAAATTGCGGCGGGTGCGGTTGTGATCGCGCGCATGTCAGAGGCGATCAGCGCCGACATCTCCGTGCTCACCGATCAAGCGGCCGGCTATGTCGCCATGGCCCGCCTGGATCCCGATGGCCGGACCTTGCGTTTGGCGCTCAATCAGGAGCTGGAAAGCCGGGTTTCGATTTCCCACAACGTGATTGCCATTGATCTGGCGCCGGTCGGCTCCGAGCCGCTTCCCGATGTGGTCAGCCCCTTTGAGCAGGCCCAGCGTGCTGAAGCCGAAGCGCGCGCCGCCGCGGCCCAGGCCGCCGCGCAAATTGCCGCGCAACAAGCCGTGCTGCCGCCCTTGCCAGTGAGCGTGCGGGTGGGCGAAGCCAGTGAATATACCCGCATCGCCTTTCAGTGGCCGGAGGCTGTGACCTACGCGCTGGAGCAGGCGGACGGTCGCGCCACTTTGCGGTTTTCGCGCCGGGCAGAGGTGGATCTGGCGGGTTTGCGGGGCGATCCGCCCCGCTTTGTGGACGTTGTGACGCCGGTTGAGGATGACGACGAGTTTGTCCTGTCTTTTGGCCTTATCGGCGATGCCCAGGCGCGGGTCTGGTCCGATGAACCCGGCCGTGTGGTGTTGGATATCGCGCCCGCCAATGGCGGCGGAGTTGAATCGGTTCTGGCGGCTCTGGGCGACTACGCGGCTTCCCAGGCCCAAACCGCGACAGCGGACGATATCGCCGAAGCGGGGGAGGAATCTCCGGCTCCTGAACCGATTGAGATCGACCGGCCCGACCCGGTGCCGGAGAGCGGCATTGTTCCGGTCCAGGTGCGGATTGATGGAACCGATCTGGCTTTGACCTTTCCGTGGGCGAACCTGCCCGGGGCGGCCGTCTTCCGCCGTGGGGACGCGTTGTGGGTGGTCTTCGATGCGTCGGCCGAGCTGGACGCCGACGAGATTGCCGCGGCCCGCAGCCGCCATGTGCGCAGCTATCAGGTGGTCACCGGGCCAGACTTCTCTGCTTTGAGAATTCACGCGCCGGGCTCAACCCAAGCCGATGTGCGTGCGGCGGGCTCCAGCTGGACGGTGATCCTGGGCGAAAGCCTGGATGAACCGCCCCGGGCTGTGCGTCTGGCGCGCGAGACCAGCTTCCGCCGCCCCGCGCTTTTGCGCTTTGGCCTGAATGGGGCCCGCAGCGCCGTCAGCGTGCCTGACCCTGTGATTGGCGACCGCTTTCTGGTTTTGACCGCAGAGGGCGAGAAGCGCGGCGTGCTGACCCCGCGGCGCTTTGCCGAAACCGAGTTGTTGACCTCCGCCCATGGTGTGGCCCTGCTGCCCTTCGTCGATGATTTGGAGCTGACGGTAATTGCCGGCGGGGCCGAGCTGTCGCGTCCTGGGGGATTGGCGCTGTCTCGCGCGGCCGATCCGGCGCTCGCCGCCAGTGTCGATCGGCCGGTCACCGCAGGCTTCCTGGACTTTGAGCGCTGGCGCGGCGGCGATGATTACCGCGAAGCGCATGAGCGGGTCACCCGCGCCGCCAACAGCATGGAGCCCGAAGCCATCCTGGCTTACGCCCGCTTCCAACTGGCGTGGCAGCTCGCCCATGAAGCGCTGTCGCTGAGCTCGCTGGCGATTTACGAGCGTCCGCGCCTGGCCGATACCCCAGAGGTGGCGGCTGTACGCGGCGCGGCCAATTATATGGCCGGGCGCTATGAAGACGCTGAAGCCAATTTCGCCCATCCCGCCTTGCAAAATGACGCTGCGGCGCAGCCTTGGCGCGGCCTGATCGCGGCGAAGGCCGGAGATTGGTCCCAGGCGCGGCGCTATTTCGTGGCCGGTGAGGAAGCGACCTTCTTCTTTGACCCGGTCTGGCGCTCGCGGATTTCCGCCTGGCATGCGCTGGCTGCGGTTCGCACCAATGATGTGGGCGCGGTTGATACGCTGTTGGTGGCCGCACAAGCCGTTCCAGAAGACCCCGAAGCGGATGCTGTCGCGACCTTTGCCGGCGCTGGGGCCATGGCCGCCCGCGGAGATATCGACGGGGCCCTGGCCGCCTATGACGCGCTGGAGCGTCATGTCTGGCTGCCCATTCAGGCGCGCGCCATCTTAGAAAAGCTCCGCCTGGAAGTGGCCGAAGACCGGATTGACGCCGACGCGGCGGTGGAGACGCTGGAAGGGCTGCGCTATCGCTGGCGCGGCGATGATGTCGAGGTCGCGTCCGCGGCCATGCTGGGCCAAGTCTATGCCGATGCCGGACGCTTCCGCGCGGCGCTGGATACCATGCAGCAAACCCGCAACCGCTTCCCCGGCAGCCCGGTGAGCCGCCAGATCAGCATCGACATGGCCCAACTTTTCCGCGACCTCTTCCTGGGGGGGCGGGCCGATCAGATGGACCCCTTGGATGCCTTGGCGCTGTGGGACGAGCACAAGGCGCTGAGCCCAGCTGGGCCGGACGGCTTGCGCATGACGCGCCGGATCGTTGGGCGGCTGGTGGAGATGGATTTACTGGATTCCGCCGCTGAGCTTCTGACCTATCAGGTCTATGAAGACCAGATCACGATGACCGGACTTGGACGCGCCCAGATTGCGGCGGATCTGGCGCGCATTCAGCTGATGAACCGGCGTCCCGAAGAGGCGCTGCGGGCCATCCAGACCACCCGCGTTGCGCGCTTGCCGCAGGATTTGGTGGATGATCGCCGCCTGCTCCAGGCCCGCGCCTATTCGGAGCTGGGACGGACCGACCATGCGTTGGAACTGATCGCCAATGATCGCGGTGACGAAGTGGATCAGCTGCGCGCTCGCATCGCCTGGGATGCCAGCAATTGGGGCGATGCCGGGCGGCGCACCGAAGCGCTGCTGGGCGAACGCTGGCGTGATGACAGCGCATTGTCCGATCCTGAAGCCCACAATGTGTTGCGGGCGCTGATCGCCTATGCGCTGGCCAGCGATGCAGGGGGCATGGAGCGGATTGAATCGCGCTATGGCGCGGCCATGGCCAGAACCCGCCATGCCCGCGCCTTCTCCATGGTGGCCGAGCGAACCGCCGGCCTTGGCGATGCGCGCCTGTCCGCACTGGTGGCCGAGCTGGGGGCGCTGGATCGCGCCGACAGCTTGATGGCCGGCTTCATGCGCGAAGACGATCCGGCGAGTTAAGCGGTTCGCGTGGGCGGGTTCGGTAAGCCGAGCGCCCGGCTGATCGCCTCCAGGGTCTGGTCGATATGGCGCTCGCGCACACCTTCGCTGAGTGACAGCGTATCCATCGCCGGAGACCGCTCCAGGCTGGCGGCCCCATGCAGGCTTGACCAGATGAACATCGCTTCGGCTTCGATCTGCGCCCGGCTGGTCCCTTGGCGTTCGGGCAGGTCTGACAGGGCCTGAACCAGCATCTCAAACGCGTTACGTGCCTGGCTCAGCATGTCTGGATGGGCTTGGGGTAAAGGCAGTTCGGTCTCGAACATCAGCCGGTAGGGCAGGGGGTTTTTCGCCGCATAATCGAGATAGGTTGCGCCCATCGTCGCCAGGCGTGCATGCGGCTCCAGGCCTTTTGTGGCGGCGCTTAAAGCACCAGAGAAGGTTGCATAAGCGTGGGCCACAAGCTCCGCGACGATGTGATCGCGGCTGGCAAAATGCTTGTAGGGGGCTTGATGGGACACGCCCAGATCCCGCGCCACGGCGCGCAGGCTGAGCGCCTCTATCCCGGACTGTTCGATGATCGCCAGGGATTGGGCCAGAATGCGGTCGCGCAGCGGTGGGTCGGTATCAGCCTTTGGCATCCTGGTGGCGAGTCATCTTGTCCAT
Organism: Oceanicaulis sp.; assembly: GCA_028280165.1. Taxonomy (GTDB): domain Bacteria; phylum Pseudomonadota; class Alphaproteobacteria; order Caulobacterales; family Maricaulaceae; genus Oceanicaulis. Next base: position 10,509 of record JANQMI010000086.1, read on the forward strand.
GGCGTCGGTCAGGATGCTTGATCGCGCGCCGCGAGGCAAAGTGGCAAGTGAATAGCTGAGCAGTTTGGTCAGAAAGCCTGGGCGCGCGGTGGTGCGCTTGCCTAAAGCGCGCAAAGTCGGCCTTGGGATCGCCTTAGCCGGTACGGCACCGCCCATCTGCATGTCCGCGCGGGCGGCAAAGCCGGAGCGCACGGGCCCAGGGGCACAGGCGATGACGTCAACGCCCTTCGGCTTCAGCTCGATACGAAGCCCCTCGGCGAGCCCCTGAACGAAGGCTTTGGTGGCGGCGTAATTCGCCGCATGCGCCACGCCCTGGAAAGCGAGGAGGGAGCTCATCAACACCACGCCACCGCGTCCGCGCTGGACCATGTGTTTGGCGAGGCGAAGGCTCTGCTGGGCCAAGGCCCGGCAGTTCAGGTCGATCATGGCCAGCTCGTCGGCCTCATCGATGTCGAGGACGCTGCCGGAGGTGCCGAACCCGGCCGCGCCCACGAACAGCCCCACATCCTTGCGCTGGACTGCGGCTGCAATCATGTCCGCACTGCTCGGTTCGCTCAGATCCAGCGCCAGGCTCTCGACGGACACGCCATGCTCATTTGACAGGGCGTTGGCGAGGCGCTCCAGCCTGTCAGCCCGGCGCGCGCAAAGCACCAGATCAAATCCGGCCTCGGCCAGCTCACGCGCGAAGGCCTCGCCGATACCGTCGCTGGCTCCGGTCACCAGGGCCGCCGGGCCGTAGTCGGCATATAGTTTCTTCGCGTTCATGCTCGCCTCCAACTTCGCTCTTCGTGGTAGACACTGTCTACCACATAGGTCAGATGGTTGACGCTGTCTACCTCTCCTTTGAGTTAGAGCGTTACCCCGGCGGCGGTAATCCGGTCTGGAAGCTTTCCACCAGCGAGCCTGCAACCAGGCCCCAGCCATCCACGAGCACGAAGAAAATCAGCTTGAAGGGCAGGGAGATCACAATCGGCGGCAGCATCATCATACCCATCGACATCAAGATGCTGGCGACCACCAGATCGATGATCAGGAAGGGGATGAATAGAAGGAAACCGATCTCGAAGGCCCGCCGGAGCTCTGAGATCATGAAGGCCGGAGCCACCACGTGAACGGGCGTGGCTTCAGGCGTTTCGGGTTCGACATTGGCAATGCCGAGAAACAGGGCCAGATCGTCGTCGCGCGTATGGGCCAGCATGAAGCGTTTGACCGGCTGGGTGGTCGCGCCGAAGGCCTCTTCATTGGTGATCTCGCCATTGATCAGCGGCTCGATCCCCTCCTGATAGGACTGGGTGAAGACCGGGGCCATGATGAAGGCGGTGAGAAAGAGCGCCAGCGAGATCAGCACCGCGTTGGGCGGGCTTTGCTGCAGGCCGAGCGCGGTCCGCAGGATTGATAGCACCACAATGATCCGCACAAAGCTGGTGGTCATGATCAGGATGGAGGGGGCCAGGCTGAGGACCGTTAGCAGCGCAATCAGCTGGAGCACGCGTTCGGTCAGCGCGGTGTCGTTATCGCCCAGATTGATGGTGACGCCCGGCGCTGCGGCCGCGAAAGCCGGACCGGCGAGGAGAGCTGTCAGGGCCAGCCCCAGCCCTGCTATCAGCGCCCACACACCGGCACGTCTCATGCTGACGCCCCCCGGCGGATTGGTTCGACGGAGGCGCTGTCGTTGTTGTCCTCGACGTCTGCATCTGCCTCTATCTCAGCCTCTGGGCTTTCCAGCAGGACGTCGGTGGGCATGTCCGGCTCGAAGACCGGCTCTTCCTTGGCGGGGCGGGTGGCCAGCACGGTTTCGCGTTCTGGACCCAAAAGCAGGACATGCTCGTCCTCATCGGCTTTGATGATGACCACCCGGCGTCGCGGATCCAGCACCAGGCTGTCTTTCACCGCCAGGCGCCGGTCGGCACGCCCGCCGGTGAGCGTTGCCAGGCTCGGCATGCCGGGAATCCAGCCCCGCCGGACGATGAACAAGAATCCCCCCAGCAGCCCCAGCACAAGCAAGAGCGCAGCGAAATAGCGAAGGAAATCAAAAGCGTCCAAGAGGCCGGCTCGCGTTAACGGGTCGAATCGCCTTGCCGCGCAAGGCTTCACACCCAAAGAGCTAACGAGAGTCGGCCAGCGCGTTAAGCGGGGTTAATCGGGTCTTAACCGGCTCAGGCCAGGCTCGAGTGTGGAAAACGACTCACGCGAGCGGTTTAAAATGAACCCTGCCGACCTGAATGTGCTCGAAACGCTGCGTACCATGCTGGGCTATCACAATGCCCGTCAGCGCACCATTGCCGAAAATGTGGCCAATGCGAACACGCCGGGCTTTACCCCGTCGGATGTCTCTCAAAGCCAGTTTGAACGCGTCCTGGCTGGCCAGGCCCGCTCTGACGGCGGTTTGCGCACCACCAATGCCCGCCATTTGGGCGGTGAGAGCGTCGGGATGAGCCAACAATTCCGCGCCGAAGCCACGCCGGACAGCGAAACCACAGCCAATGGCAATTCCGTGGTCATCGAAGAGCAGATGGTGCGCGCGAATGAAAACCGCATGCGCTACGAAACCGCGCTCAGCCTGTACCAGAAGAGCCTTAATCTGATCCGCATGGCCGCCCGGCCGCCGGGTCAATAAGTCAGGAGGTTTTGTAAGCCATGGATAAAGCCTCAGAAACGCTTCAGATCGCCGCCGCGGGCCTGCGCGCTCAATCGGCGCGCATGCGCATCATCGCTGAAAATGTTGCCAATGCGGAAAGCACCGGTCAAACGCCCGGCGCTGATCCCTATCAGCGTCAGATCCCTGTCTTTGAGTCTGAGCTGAACCGCGAAGTGAATGCCCGCATGGTGCGCATGAGCGATGTGCAACCCGATCAAAGCGAGTTCCGTCTGATTTATGAGCCCGGCCATCCGGCGGCGAATGAGGAAGGGTATGTGAAATACCCCAATGTCTCCTCGCTGATCGAGTTGATGGATATGCGCGACGCCCAGCGCTCTTACGAGGCGAATCTGACCATGGTGGAAGGCACGCGCCGGATGTTAGAGCGCACGCTCGACCTGTTGCGCCGCTAAAGGGAGCTAAGCCATGGATCTTGCCGCATTACGCGCTTATGCCGCCGCCCAAGGCACGGCACCCACCGCCGGTGTGCAGCCCGCCCAACCCGCCGAGGGTGGGGCGTTCGACTCCCTGGTGGCCGATGCCATCGGCTCGGTCCAGACCACCGTGGCCACCGCTGAACAGCTCACCGCCCAGGCCGCGACCGGTCAGGCTGAGCTGGTGGATGTAGTCACCGCTGTGGCCGCGGCTGAAGTTCAGCTGGAGACTGTTGTGGCCGTGCGCGACCAAGTGATCCGGGCTTATCAGGACATTCTGCGCATGCCGATCTAACCCGATCGGCAGCGACGGGCTTCAGGACCCTAGGTCCCCACTTTCGTGGGGATGACGAAAGAGAGATAAGGCGCGTCAATACCAGGCTTTGAAGCGGTCTAGCGATTGGGAGCCCAAGGCCTGCCGAAGCGGATGCAGTTCGGCTTCCAGCGGTTTCGAAGCGCCGATTGCTTTTGCGCTCAAGGGCTGACGCACTTGTTCGCTCGACGCGGTCCGAACCGGGCGTTGAGTGGTGTGAAACGAAAGGCAAGCCTCTTCGAACTCAAGGCCGATATGATCCAGCAGGCCGCGAACAACCCGCTCGGGATGGGTCACCAAATCCTCATACTGAAGATGAAAGACGCGTCCGGGCAGCACGCGGTCCCAATGGTCCATGAGGGTCAGATAACCCTTATAATATCGCCCGATATTCTCGAGCCGGTAGCTGAATTCCGTGCCTTGGGTGAAGTGTTGCTTGTAAAGGCTGTAGCCGCAATCCATCGGATGCCGGCGCACATCAATGATCACCGCGTGCGGCAGGATTTTATGGATCAGGCCCACATGTTCGAAATTATGCGGCAGCTTATCGGTAAAGAGCGGTGCGCCCTGGGCTCGGAAAAGCGCGCTTTCGTCCAGATAGCTCTGCCCAAGCGCTGTCAGAACGCGCTGCGGCACCTGACCGAGCCGGTCCAGATAATCGCCCCCAAGCTCGGTCGCGCAAATGGCATGGGCGCGTTGTTTCAAGGCGGGCAGGGTGGGCTGCTCCATCGTGCCTTCAATGGCCGAATGGCTGGCCAGGATCTGTTCCACCAGTGTCGAGCCGGAGCGGGGCAGTCCGACAATGAAAATCGGGCGCGGGGCGTTATCCGGCATATCGGCCTGGGCCGTCAGTGCATCCCTCGTCACCGTCGATGTGATCCGGGTGACGGCGGCATGAAAGGCCTTCAGGTCGAAATTATGGGCGGGATGGAGCTTGTTGGCCCTGTGATAGCTCGCCATGGCGGTCTCAGGATCGCCAGCGCTTTCTTCGGCTCTGGCCAGAGCAAAGGCTGCCAGGCTGCGTTCAAGCGGATTGAGGCCTGGCGCGCTCATTAAGCCGGTGATCGCCGTGCGATCGGCGCTGGAGAAGTCGTGGGTCTTCAGGTCCGCGAGCCCCCACCAGGCCGTGGCATTGCGCGGATTGAGGTCCAGACAGGCACGGAAGGCGGCCAGGCTCGCCTCGCGCTGACCGAGGATTCGATAGATTTGTGCGCGCACCAGCTCGACGGCGCTTTTCTGGCCGGGATGGTCGCCAATCTTCGGCCAGAGCTGGTCACACGCGTCCAACGCTGCTTGGTTTTGACCATAGCGCATCAACACCGTGATCAGGGCCCACAGGCTGTTGGACGACCGGTCGAGTTGGCAGAGCCTTTCAGCGGCTTCGATCGCAGCGCGATAGCGCCCGGCCTGTTCCAGCGCCCCCACCTGCATCGAAATGAGGGTCAAATTGGCTGGCATGACCGACAAGCCATCCTCAATCAGGGTGACCGCGCGTTCGACATGGCCGTGAGCCAGCGCCAGGTGAGCCAGGGTGAAGATGGCCCGAGGGTGTCCTTCAACACGCGCCAGCATGGCCTGCGCGGTTTGCGTCGCGGCGCTGTAGTCGCGGGACTGGATCGCGCGCTGAATCGCCTGAAACTCGGCCCCCAGCGGGTCCAACTGTTCAGCAGATTGGCCAACCTGCACCGCTTCGCTGAAATAGTCCGCCCGATACAAAAGTCGGCTTAAGGCCAGCCACCCGGTGAAATGGGCCGGCGTGTGTTGCAACCCGGCCTTCAGCGCGGTGATGGCGGGGTCCAGCTGCCCGCTTTCGGCGAGCGCATCGGCGTTTTTAAGGAGCGTGGTGAGGTCGGATGGCGTCGTCATGGCCTATCCATAACAAAAATGCAGGGGCTTTCGCCCCCGCATCTCAGTCTTGTGGCGTCATCGGCGCGCTTAGCGACGATAGTTGAAGCCCAGGAAGAAGAAGCGGCCCCGTGGTCCGACCGGCCAGGCGGTCTGGGTGGAGAAGGGCTCTTCGTCGGCGATATTATTCACACCGCCATAAATGCTCAGATTGTCGCTGAACTCATAATTGGCGTTGGCATCGAAGATGTAGACCTCATCAAAGAAGCCGGCATCGCCAAGGTCGGCGAAGTCCTGGATCCCCACCGCGAACTGACGGCTCTGATAGCTGGTCTGGAAGTTCGTCGACAACGGACCCCGGGCCCAGCTCAGCGTCAGATTGCCAGAGGTGCGCGGCGTGCGGATTTCTTCGATATCCGGGTTCACGTCGGTTGGATCCAGCGGGTTGAAGAAGCGGTTGAGGCTTTCCTGATAGGACCCCACCAAAGACGCACCGAACTCATTGGCCCCAATGTCGAAGCTATAATTGATCGCGGCATCATAGCCGGTCGCTTCCAGGGCGGCGAAGTTGATCGTCCCGGATTCCAGGAAGTTCAGACCCCCGTCGGCACGGCGGGTGAAGAAGCTACAGAAATCCAGAGCCGGATAGTTGGTGGAGTCGATACAGCCATTGAGGATGTCGGTGTCCTGCACCGCGGCGATGCCGTCCTCAATGGTGATGTCCCAATAGTCCACCGTCATCGAGAAGCCGTCGATGAAGGACGGCTGGAAGACCGCACCCAGGGTGAAGGTCTCGGCCGTTTCCACCTGCAGATTCGGGTTACCGCCCGACACACCGGAGAAACGACCGGTCAGCGGGTTCACCCAGATATAATTGCCATTGCCATCCAGAATATCGGCGTTCGGCACGCCAGCGGCCAACAGGTCGGCCACGCAGTTCGCCTGGCGGGCTGCACTGCCGCTATTGATATTGGTCGGATCGCACGGGTCATCGGTGGCATTGATGAAGATCGGCAGGCGCGGATCGAACAATTCAGAGATGTTCGGCGCCCGCACCGCTTCGGAGAAGGTCGCCCTCAGCGTCAGATCGTTCAGCGGCGTCCAGGTGCCCCCCACCTTCCAGGTGGTCGCCTCGCCCAGCGTGGAGTAGTCCGCCTGGCGGATCGCCGCATCGAAGGTCAGCTCTTCAGCAAACGGACGATCCACAAAGATCGGCAACAGGATCTCGGCAAACACGTCATACACATCGTATTCGCCGAAGGTGTCGAATTGCTGGGTGTTATCGATCGAGGTGAAGGAGTTCAGGAAGGGATCGACCGTGGACACCAAAGCCCCCGGCGTGAAGGAGGTGCCTTCAGGCAGAATGCCCAGGGTGAGCGGGTCGAGCTTGTTGTCGCTGGATTCTTCGCGGAATTCGGCACCGGCGGCATAGCCGATCGGGCCGTCCAGGAAGAGGTCCGCAAAATCAAACGCAAACTGGCCGGTGGCCGTGACCGAGAAGACGGTTTGTTCGACTTCCAGCACGTCCTGCAGGTTCGAGGTCACGAAATTCTGCGCCGCTGCGCTGGCCGAATAGGTGCCGAACGGATTGAGCGGCTGACACTGACCATCGCCCGGGGTGAAGGAGTAGTAGCGGTTCGATGAGAAGAAGCCGTCCGCATAGCCATTGCCGGCGGTGAAATAGTCGATCTCGTAGAAGGCGTTGGGGTTAAGATCGGACCGGCAAACGATCTCGCCGGTGGTGGGATCGACCACCGAATCGATCGCGGCAAATATGCGGTCCAGATACAGGCCCGACGTGTCCGAGGTGTTCTTAAACACACCATTATTGACCGAGGCTTCCAGCAGGTGGCCTGGTGCAAACTCCCACTCGAACCCGGCCACGAAACGGGTCGTTTCGCGGGTATAGCGGTCCACATCATTATCGGTGAAGTCCAGCGGATCCTGGGTCAGGAGCAGGCCGCCGGTCACGGCCGTCACCGGTGCCAGCTGCGCGGGGATGAAGGGGTTGTCCGCCGGGATGAACAAGGTGTCGTAGAAGGTGTCCTGTTCGCCAAAGGTGCTGGATTCAGCGCGCACATATTTGGCTTCGAAGAAGACCGAGAAGGTCTCTGTGACGTCGAAGTTGGAGTTCAGATTGAGCACATAGCGATCGGTTTCCGGATACAGATAGTCGCGGTTGAAGTTCAACCGGCCGCCATCACCGCCAATACCCCACAGGCCGTTGAGCACGGTCCCGTCCTGGTTCACGCGCACCGAACCGTCTGGATTGGTTAGCCAGCACCCCGCCAGGAAATTCGCACGTCCGCCGGCAGACTCCTGACAGTCGGGAATGCCGTTGCCATTAATATCGACATAGGTCGTGTTGCGGCCGAAGAAGGATGGCGCGATCGAGCCCTCTTGCGAGGTCAGCCAGAAGCGCGGGTCTGAGATAATCGCGCGGGCCGGTGCATTCGGATCGGTCAGGCTGGCGGGGTTGGTCTGAACGGTGTCGATACCGTTATCGCGCGACCAGCTGCGCTCGCCATAGGTGATTGAGCTATCTTCCTCGATGGAGACGCCCAGAACCACATTGCCGCGTCCGTTGGCGAAGTTCTTGCCCCACAAAGAGTCGAACGCGAAATTCTCCGCGTCGCCTTCGCCGGAAATGCCGCCGCGGAAATTGATATCCACGCCCTCGAAGTCGTCCTTCAGGATGAAGTTGACCACGCCGGTCACGGCGTCGGCCCCGTAAATGGCCGATGCGCCACCGGTTGTAACTTCCACACGCTCCACCAGAGCGCGCGGGATCGTCCCGGTGTCCACCGCCTGCGTGCCGCGGAAGCCGGCCACATGCCGGCGACCGTTCACAAGCGTCAGCGTACGCTCATTGCCCAGGCCGCGCAGGTTGAGCGCATTCGCGCCCGTGGCCGAGTTCTCGGCGGTCAGCGAGGACACCAGAGCCGGAATATCGTTCACGATATCGGCGATATTCAGTTCGCCAGACAGCCGGATGTCGTCCTCGTCAATCGATTGCACGGGTGTGGGCTGGGTCAGGTTCGGATCGCGGGCAATCCGCGATCCCGTGACCACAATGCGGTCTTCTTGTGCGGCCTGGTCTTCAGTTTCCTGAGCGACCATGGGCGCGGTTGCCAACACCCCGAGCGAGGCACCAGCGAGCACGGCGGACTTGAGAGTCCGGTGACGGCGAATGGAATACTTCATGTTCAGTTAGCTCCCCTGTGAACGTGCCCGCCGCGATTATTTTTGACGCATGTCAGGCACTCGATTGTCAGCGTGCCGACTAATGCTGCGTCGCACCATAAAAAAATTGTAATGATGAAATTTTGGACAGGTTGGTGTTGCATTAATGACATAGTGACCGCGTTCAGCTTGGCGTTAACCGGTCTTCAATCTTCGTTAACCGTGTCGGCTCAGCCTTGGCAGAGGAGAGAGAATCTCTCACGAGTGCCGCAAAAAACGAGGCGTTGAGGATCACACCATGACTGCAGGCGAAGTGCTGGATATTGGCGCGGAAGCGATTTGGGTGATGCTGGCCATGGCCGCGCCGGTGATGATTATCGGTCTGGCGGTGGGCGTCATCATTGCCCTTATTCAGGCGCTGACCCAGGTCCAGGAAATGACATTGGTCTTCGTGCCGAAGATTATTGCGATCTTCCTGGCGCTGCTGATCTTCCTGCCGCTGATGGGCGCACTGTTGTCCGGATTCATGCAAACGGTGGCTGACCGAATCGTCGCAGGCTAGCGCGATGTTTTTCGGGTTCGACCCCTCTGTTGCGGTCTTTGCCGCAGCCATGGTGTTTGCGCGTCTCGGCGCGATCCTGATGCTTCTGCCCGGTATTGGCGAAAGCACGATCCCGCCGCGCATCCGTTTGGCCTTTGCCCTGGCGTTTTCGCTGGTGGTCGGGCCAGTCATCGCGCCACAGCTTCCGCCCGTGCCCGAAACCATGCTGGGCATGTCCGGTCTGATCATCTTCGAAGTGCTGATCGGCCTTATGATCGGCGCCGCCTCGCGCTTTATGCTGATGGCCGGAGCCGTCGCCGGTCAGATTATTGGCTACCAGACCGGTTTGGCCATGGCGCAATCCTTTGATCCCACCCAGGGTCAGTCCGGTGCGCTGCCCGCGCAATTCCTCAACCTGCTCTTTATGGTTCTGATCTTCGCGACCAATGTGCACCATCTCCTGCTGGGGGCGGCGGCCAATTCCTACGCGCTGATGCCGGCCGGTGATGCGCCCATGTGGGGTGATGCGGCGATCTGGGCCCTGACCCTGTTTTCAGACGCTTTTGTGCTCGCCTTGCAGATTGCGGCCCCGCTGGTGGCCTTCGGCCTGGTCTTTTATCTGGGCCTGGGGGTGTTGTCGCGCCTGATGCCCCAGGCGCAGATCTTCTTCATTGCCATGCCGCTGAACATCCTGATCGGCTTTTCCATCCTGGCGATCACGATTGGGGCGGCCTCGCTGGTCTGGCTGGACCGGATCGAGCGTTTTGCCACGACGCTGAGCTAGGGGGCGGCGATGGCAGAAGGCGAAGACAAGTCACAAAAAACCGAACAGCCCACCGACCGAAAGCTTCAAAAAGCCAAGGAAGAGGGCGATGTCCCCAAGTCTCAGGAAATCTCCGGCTGGTTCACCCTGGCGGCGGGTCTGGCGGTCTTTGCCTTCATGGCCCCGGGGGTGTCGGGGGATCTGGCTGAAATCCTGACCGCATTTCTGGCACGGCCCCATGAGATGAGTATGGATGTGGGATCGGCGCTTCAGCTGGCCGCCGCCACCGGCATGCGGCTGGTGGCTGTGCTGGGCTTGGCCTTCCTGGCGCTGATGGTCGCCGCGATTGCCGGCAATCTGGTGCAGACCGGATTATTGTTCACCCCCAAGAAGATCGCGCCGAAGCTCGACAAGCTCAATCCGGTTGAAGGCGTGAAGCGCATGTTCGGCCCCCAGGGCTGGATGAATTTCTTTAAAGGTGTCGGCAAGATGGCGCTGGTCGCTGGCGCGATCTTCATTGTGCTGTGGCCGCGCCGCGATGATCTGGTGGCTTTGCCGGCTGCCGCGCCGGTGGCCATTTTAATGGAAGTCTATGACGCCTCGATCCAGCTGCTCATTGCCGCGCTGATCGTCTATGCGGTGATCGCTGCGGTCGATTTTGCTTTCCAGAAGCGCGAATTCATCGAGCGCAACAAGATGTCGCTGAAGGAAATCCGCGACGAGTTCAAGGAAACCGAGGGCGATCCGCAGGTGCGCGCCAAGCTGCGTCAGATCCGCCAGGAGCGGGCCCAGCGCCGCATGATGGCCCGCGTGCCCGATGCCGCTGTGGTGATTACCAACCCGACTCATTATGCCGTCGCGCTGGAGTATGAGCAGGGCCGCACCCCTGCGCCCATCGTGGTGGCCAAAGGCGTCGAAGAGGTGGCGCTGCGCATCCGAGAGCTCGCCGGTGAGCACGATATCCCCATTGTCGAGGACCCGCCTCTGGCGCGCGGCCTCTACGCCATCGCTGAGCTGGAAGAACCGATTCCGCCCGAACACTACGCGGCTGTGGCCAAGGTGATTGGCTATGTGTTGTCGCTGACCGGGCGCGGTCCAAGACCGCAATACAGGCCACAGGATACCGAGTAGAGCTGCAAATTCGTCGCTTCGCGAAAACATGGTTAACCTTGAGCGGTGATTCTACCGGCTAGAGACTCATTTGAAGGCCCCGCTGGAGGCTGCCATGACTGACCCAACGCCCCTGCCTGACACTGCCGCAAAGCCTGCGGGACTAAAGACCGATCAGGCGAACCGGCTGATGCGACCGCTCACACGGGCGGTCTTCTGGGTGTCGAGTCTGGCCGCGCTGTCGGCGGCCGCTGTGGCTTTGTTTGCTGGCGCTGGAGCGGGTTGGCATGGCGTGGTGCTGTTGTCTGGCATCGCGGCCTCAGCGCTGCTGCTGATGTATGCGTTGGCGGCGGGGGATGCGGCTGGCCGTGCCCTGAGTGCTGACGGGGAGGGCACCCATGTGGGCGGCTTGGCGGCCGCTGCGCTGGATGCGATTTCAGATCCAGTTCTGATCACAGACGCTAAGGGGGCTGTGCGCTGGTCGAATGGGGCCTACCGGTCCCTCTGCGCCAAAAGCCCAGGCGGATCAGCCTCCACACCGGTGGCGCCTGAGCATGTGTTTGCCGGTGCCGCCTCCGGTCCGGTTTACCGTCTGACCCGGGCTGCGATGCAGGGGCAGGCGGCGCGCGAGGTGTTGGGGCGGATCGACTTTGATGCTGATGATGCGGCCGTTTACGCGGCGGATATCGAGCCCATGGCCGATGGCGGCGCGGTATGGCGTCTGCGCCCGGCCCAGGCCGATGACTTTGAGGCGGGCGAAGAAACCACGCCCGACTGGGCGGATAACGCGCCTGTGGGACTGTTTCTGGCCGACAGCGAGGGACGGCTCCTGGCTGCGAACGCGACGCTGCGGGACTGGGTTGGCGCGCAGGCGAACGACGCGCTGAAGCTCGCTGACATTCTGGCCGGTGATGGCGCGCGTCTGCTCGCCAATGCTCAAGGGGCCGGCGACACCGAACGCTTTGATGCCCGCCTCGTCGCTGCCGGTGGGGCGGAGACCCCCATTGTTCTGGCGGTGACCTGGACCGATGACCGGCCCGCCTTGGCGCGCGGTGTCATCTACGGCTTGGCGTCAACCGGCGCACCGGTTCAAGCGCACACCGCGCCAGAGGCGGCTCAGGAGACCGCTGCGGCGACACCTGCACAAACCATGTTCTCTGAAGCGCCCTTCGGCGTGGCGCGCCTGGATGGTGCGAATCCGATGGAGGCCGTGCTTCTGGATGCGAACCCGGCCCTGCTTTTGCTGACCGGCGGGGCTGCGGTCCCAGGGGCCCGGTTTGCAGATTTGTTTGAGGCTGAAGGCAAGGAACCGTTGAGCGCGTCCTTCGCCACAGCCCTGTCCGGGACGGGTGAGCCGGGCGAGGCCAATCTGAAACATGAAGACGGCGCGCGCCCCGTTCATGTGTTTCTGAGCCCGTCCTCTGACGGCCGGCGCGCAGCCTATATCGTTGATATCTCGGCGTGGAAAGACTTGGAGACCCAGGTGGCTCAAGCCGGCAAGATGCAGGCTGTGGGTCAGCTCGCGAGCGGTGTGGCGCATGATTTCAACAATATGCTGACCGCGATCCGGTTGAATGTTGGCGAGCTGTTAAGCCGCCACCCGGTGGGCGATCCGTCCTATCAGGACTTGCAGCAGATCAATGCCACGGTCACCCGCCAGGCGGGCTTGGTGAAAAAGCTGTTGGCCTTTTCGCGAAAGCAGACCTTCCGCAATACCGTTTTTGATGTGTCGGATGTCTTATCGGATTGCTCGGTTCTGCTGGGGCAGATCCTGGAAGAAACGGTCCGGCTAGACATCCGTCATGGCCGCGAATTGCCCATGGTGCGGGCCGACCGCAACCAGATCGACAATATTCTGGTTAACTTGGCCACCAATGCCCGTGACGCGATGAAGGCCAATGGCGGCGGTCAATTGACCATCCGCACCGAAGGTCTGGACGCGGAAGATGTGCGCAAGGCGGGCGGTGCCAATGCCGCCGATGGGCGCTGGGCCGCGATCCATGTCACCGATACGGGCACCGGCATGGATGCCGAAACCAAGAAGAAAATCTTCGAGCCCTTTTTCACCACCAAAGCGGCGGGTGAGGGCACGGGCCTGGGGCTCGCCACCGTCTACGGCATTGTGAAGCAGTCCGGCGGTTATCTCTTTGTCGAGTCAGAGATTGGCAAAGGCACGACCTTCTCCATCTATCTGCCGGGTCATATCCCGAGCGAAGACGAGGCGGCGGAAATCGCGGCCGACGAAGCGGCCAAGACCGAGGAGGTCAAGCCGGCCGATCTCGCAGGCCGTGGCCGCATCCTCTTTGTCGAGGACGAAGACGCGGTCCGCGGTATTGCCGCTAAAACGCTGGTCAAACGCGGTTATGAGGTTGTGGAAGCCTGCGACGGTGAAGAAGCGCTGGAAATCCTGGAAGAGGAGCCGGAAAGCTTTGACTTGCTGATCTCCGACGTGGTGATGCCGGGCCTCGACGGACCTTCGCTCTTAAAAGAAGCGCGGCCTTATCTGGGCAATGCCCGGATCATCTTCATTTCCGGCTACGCCAAGGAAGAGTTTTCCGACACACTGTCTTCTGATCTTGAAATCTCCTTCCTGCCCAAACCCTTCGACATCCAACAGCTGGCTGAACGGGTGAAGCAAGAATTGGGGCGCGTGCATGCCTAGTTTTCTGTCCTCCGGCCCGTCCGGGCCGTCGGGTCCTCGCTTTCGATGAGCAAGCTCATCTTCGCTGCGGGCGGCTATTCGCCTTGCGACGCCTGCGGCGTCGGGGCGGGGACTGCTTTTAAACATACTCTCTTCCCCAGCGAAAGCTGGGGCCCACAAGCGTCACGGCGCTGACCCATGGATCCCAAATCAAGTTTGGGAAAGAGACGAGGGAGCCAAACCTTTCCTCTCTCGTCATCCCCACGAAGGTGGGGACCCAGGGATGGCGGAGCTTGGCGTTTCAGAGCTCTGGGTTCCCGCATTCGCGGGAATGACGACAGTAAGGTGTCTATAAACAACCCCCTCTTCCCCGGCGAAGGCCGGGGCCCAGAGCCGTCAAGCGCAGCGTTTTATAATCGCTGGGTCCCGACCTGCGTCGGGAAAGAGAGGGAGGGGTGGGGCAGATCGGGTGCCTACGCAGCACCCCCACCCGACCCGCGCAAACGCGCGGCCCGTTGATCAGTTTCACTGCTCAACCCCCACGGAGGGGGGAGGGACGGGAGCTAAGAGCGTCAGAGTGCGGCACAAAACCCATCGTCCTCCCTCCCCTAGATGGGGGTGAGGTCGCGAAGCGAACGAACGGCAGCGCAGCTGACGGGTGGGGTGGGGATCATGAAGCGCCAGCGTTTCATGAGATTATGGCGCCATCCCCACGAAGGTGGGGACCCAGGGATGGCGGAGCTTGGCGTTTCAAGGCTCTGGGTTCCCGCATTCGCGGGAATGACGACAGTAAGGTGTCTATAAACAACCCCTCTTCCCCGGCGAAGGCCGGGGCCCAGAGCCGTCAAGCGCAGCGCCTGATGATCCCTGGGTCCCGGCCTTCGCCGGGAAAGAGGCGCTGGGGGTGAGCGTCAGCGCAACCCCAAAACCACTCCACCTCTCCTTCCCAAACTTGATTTGGGATCCAAAGGTAATCGAGCGCAGCGTTTAGTGGCCATGGATCCCAGCTTTCGCTGGGAAAGAGAAAGGTGGGTGTCGAAGGCGGAGGGCTCCACGACACCCCAAGAGCTTAGCGACGGTCTGGACCGTTTGAAGACAGCCGAGGGGGCTGTCGTCGCGCCCGACTGAGCAGGAATGACGAATGTGAGGTGGCTATCAAACACACTCTTCCCCGACGCAGGCCGGGGCACAGAGCCGTCAATCGCAGCGCCTTATGATCTCTGGATCCCAGCTTTCGCTGGGAAAGAGAAAGGTGGGTGTCGAAGGCGGAGGACTCCACGACACTCCAAGAGCTTAGCGACGGTCTGGAGCGGTTGATGACAGCTGAGGGGGCCAACGTCGCGCCCGACTGAGCGGAGGCGAAGGAGGACAGGCAATAATGTTCTTCTTGCGTTCCGGGAACAAAGTAGGTACAAATCCCTTGATTGCCCGACTCAGATGAGCGTGAAATAAGGGGAGCGACCCAAATGCCTTCAGCAAAACTCCGTGTGGTGGACGACCAGGATATGGATAAGCAAAAAGCGCTCGATGCCGCGCTCACCCAAATCGACCGGGCCTTCGGTAAAGGCTCAGTGATGAAGCTGGGCGCGAAGCCCAATATGGATATCGAAGCGATTTCGACCGGCTCGCTCGGCCTGGATATCGCGCTCGGTGTCGGCGGCTTGCCCAAAGGGCGGATTATTGAGGTCTACGGCCCGGAAAGCTCCGGTAAGACGACGCTCGCGCTGCACACCGTGGCGGAATGCCAGAAGGCGGGGGGCACGGCGGCCTTCGTAGACGCTGAACATGCGCTTGATCCGGTTTATGCCAACAAGCTCGGCGTGGATGTCAGCGAGCTTCTGGTGTCCCAGCCCGATGCCGGCGAGCAGGCGCTTGAGATTGCTGACACGCTGGTGCGGTCCGGGGCCATCGACGTACTGGTCATCGACTCTGTGGCCGCGCTGACCCCGCGCGCCGAACTGGAAGGCGAGATGGGCGATTCACTGCCTGGCCTGCAAGCGCGCCTGATGAGCCAGGCGCTGCGTAAGCTGACCGCCTCGATCTCCAAATCCAACACGCTGGTGATCTTCATCAACCAGATCCGTATGAAAATCGGTGTGATGTTCGGCTCCCCGGAAACCACCACAGGCGGTAATGCGCTGAAATTCTACTCTTCGGTGCGTCTCGACATCCGCCGCATTGGCGCTCTGAAAGACCGCGATGAGGTGATTGGCAACCAGACCCGGGTCAAGGTGGTCAAAAACAAGGTCGCGCCGCCCTTCCGCGAAGTGGAGTTCGACATTCTCTATGGTGAGGGGATTTCGAAGTCCGGTGAGCTGCTTGATCTGGGGGTGAAGGGCGACATCATTGAAAAATCCGGCTCCTGGTATTCCTACGATAGCCAGCGGATTGGCCAGGGGCGTGAGAATGCGCGCCGCTTCCTGATCGACAATCCTGACCTTGCGGCCGGGATCGAAGCCAAGGTGCGCAAGAATGCCGGCCTGATCGCCGATGAGATGCTCGTGGGTCCCGAAGGCGACGAGGATCAAGACGACGCGGAAGCCGCCGGCTAAACCAAGCGCCATCAGCTCGGCGTCACGCTCAGTGATGCCGTGCGAGAACGGGCATCTGGCAAAGCCAGGTGCCCGTTTGCGTCTGTGCATGCGAGGGTCTGTGAACCGGCGCGCCTCTGGTTTACCCCCGGGCGCATTCGTATATGAAGCCTGACAGACCGCCTTGCGTCCTCTAAACGGATGCGCCCTGACTAAAGCCTAAGACGTGTGGAGTCGCCCATGACCGCCTTGCGGGATATTCGCAGCCAGTTCCTCGATTACTTCGCCGGACAGGGTCATGAGCGTGTGGCCTCCGCCCCACTGGTGCCCCAGGACGATCCCACACTGCTGTTCGTGAACGCCGGCATGGTGCCGTTCAAGAATGTCTTCACCGGTGCCGAAACCCGCCCGATCCCGCGCGCCACAAGCTCGCAGAAATGCGTGCGTGCGGGTGGCAAACACAATGACCTGGACAATGTCGGCTATACCGCGCGCCACCACACCTTCTTTGAAATGCTGGGGAATTTCTCCTTCGGTGACTATTTCAAAGATGACGCCATCGAAATGGCCTGGCGGCTGGTCACCAAAGAGTTCGGCCTGGATGTCGAAAAGCTGTTGGTGACGGTCTACTCAGAGGATGAGGAGGCTGCGACCCTCTGGAAAAAGATTGCGGGGCTGTCTGATGACAAGATTATCCGGATTTCCACATCCGATAATTTCTGGTCCATGGGCGATACCGGACCCTGCGGGCCCTGTTCGGAAATCTTCTACGATCATGGCGACCACATCCCCGGCGGCCCGCCCGGCAGCCCGGACGAGGACGGGGATCGCTTCATTGAGATCTGGAATCTCGTCTTCATGCAGTTTGAACAGCAGGCTGGCGGCGAGCGCATCACTCTGCCGAAGCCTTCGATTGATACCGGCATGGGTTTGGAACGCATTGCCGCAGTGATGCAGGGCGTGCACGACAATTATGATATCGATCTGTTCAAGACGCTGATTGCCGCCTCTGAAGAGGCTTTGAGAGTCAAAGCCGATGGGGCGCAGCAGGCCAGCCACCGGGTCATTGCTGACCATCTTCGCTCCACCAGCTTTCTGATCGCCGATGGCGTGACGCCGTCGAATGAAGGCCGGGGTTATGTGCTGCGCCGGATCATGCGTCGGGCCATGCGCCACGCCCATCTTCTGGGCGCAACCGAGCCGGTTTTGTTTCGTCTGGCCAAGGTGTTGACCGATGAAATGGGCGGGGCCTTCCCTGAGCTGACGCGCGCACTGCCCGTGATCGAGGAGACGCTGCGCGGGGAAGAAAAGCGCTTCCAGCGCACGCTGGGCCGTGGCCTGGCCTTGCTGGAGGATGCCACGTCTGGCCTGGCTGATGGCGAAGCTTTGCCCGGTGAAACCGCGTTTAAGCTCTATGACACGTATGGCTTTCCGCTCGACTTGACCCAAGACGCTCTGCGTGAGGTAGGTCGCGGCGTGGATCTGGACGGGTTTGATGCGGCCATGGAACGCCAGCGCGCTGAAGCGCGCGCCAGCGGGTTTAAGTCCGGTGATGCCGCCACGGACGCGGTGTGGTTCTCCCTGAAGGACAAGCTGCCGGAAACGAAATTCACCGGGTATGCCGCCACGACAGGGCAGGGCGAGCTCATTGGCCTCGTCGCCGGCGAAGGCGAATCGCAGAGTCTGAACTCCGGTCAGACAGGCGCGCTCCTCTTCGACACCACGCCCTTCTATGCAGAAGGCGGGGGACAGATTGGTGATGCTGGTGAAATCCGGTTTGAAAACGGGGCGGTGTTCCGCGTCGACGATGTGCAAAAGCGCGCCGGCGTGCTCTATGCCCATATCGGTGAGTTGACGTCCGGCGAAATTCAGCCCGGCGACAAGGCCGCGTTCGCGGTGGATGCTGAACGTCAGAACAAGACCAAGTCCAATCACTCCGCCACGCACCTGTTACATGCCGCCCTGCGCGATGTGCTGGGCCCGCACGTCACCCAGAAGGGCAGCTATGTCGGCCCTGACCGTCTGCGCTTTGACTTTTCCCATGCCAAGGCCCTGACAGCCGACGAAACTGCGGCGATCGAAGCCCAAGTGAATGCGGTGATCCGCCAGAACGCAGTGTCAAAGACCGCAGAGATGACCCCGGAAAAGGCCATTGAAGCCGGCGCTCTGGCGCTATTCGGTGAGAAATACGGCGAAACCGTGCGGGTGCTCGCCATGGGCGATGCGCTGACCGGCAGTGACAAAGCCTATTCGGTGGAATTGTGCGGTGGCATTCATGTGGAGCGCACCGGGGACATCGCCTTGTTCAAGATTGTCGGCGAAAGCGCGGTGAGCGCGGGCGTGCGCCGTTTGGAAGCCTTCACCGGGGAAGCGGCGCGTCAGTATCTGGAAACCGAAGCAAGCCGAGCGCGTACGGCGGCCCATGCGCTGAAAGTGCCGACCGCAGACCTGGCCGATCGGATCGCCGCGCTGCAAAGCGAGCGAAAGACGCTGGAGCGCCAGCTGGCGGATGCCAAAAAGCAGCTGGCCATGGGCGGCGGAGCGGGTGCCGCGCCGGCGGGCCCAGAAGATATTGCGGGGATCAAATTCACCGGCCGCGTGGTCCAGGGCGTCGGCGGAAAGGATTTGCGCGGTCTTGTGGATGAGGCGCGCACTCAGATGGGCTCCGGCGTTGCGGTGTTTATCGGCGTCAATGACGGCAAGGCGGCCCTGGCGGTCGGCTTGACCGAGGATTTGACGGATACGCTCAGTGCCGTGGATCTTGTGAGGGCCGGCTCAGCCGCCGTTGGCGGGAAAGGGGGCGGAGGGCGCCCTGACTTTGCCCAGGCCGGTGGTCCAGACGGCGGCCAGGCCGATGCGGCGTTGGACGCGATCCGCGTGGCCCTGAAATCGGCCAACGCGCCCGCGCAGTAGGCCTTCGAAGAATAGGCCGCACCTCGACACTCTGGCGCAGCCGGAGTGAGCGCTTATCCTCGTGCCATTCGCGATTCGAGCACGGAAAGATGAGGGGGCGACCTTGGCGGTTGAGGGCCATGATGTCTGGCTAAAGGATGCGGCGGTTTTTCTGGTCGCCGCAGGGGTCATCGTGCCCGCGCTCAAGACCCTGCGGATCAGTGCGGTCCTCGGCTTTCTTTTGGCGGGCCTTGCGCTGGGTCCCTTTGTCCTTGGACGCTTCGTCGAGGACTTCCCCTTATTGGAATGGGTGACGATATCGGATCCCGAAGCCGCTGCCCCCTTTGCTGAATTGGGGGTGCTCTTTTTGCTCTTCCTGCTCGGCCTGGAGCTGTCGTTCCAAAGGTTATGGGCCTTAAGGAAGGCCGTGTTCGGGGCAGGGGGGCTGCAGGCGGCAGCCAGCGCGGCGGTCATCGGTGTAGCCTGCTTTTTCATTGGTTTAACAGGGCCTGCGGCCTTGGTGGTCGGCTTGGCGCTGGCCTTGTCGTCGACCGCGATCGTCATGCAGATCCTGTCAGAAGAACGCCGGGTGGCGACCCCCACCGGCCGCACGGCGCTGGCGGTCTTGCTGATGCAGGACATCCTGGTCGCACCCATTCTGATCCTGGCCGGCTTTCTGGCGCGCGATGCCGATGGCGGGATTGGGGCCGCCTTGCTGGACGCGGCGGTCCAGGGCGCGATTGCGATTGTGGTGATCGTCCTGCTCGGCCGCTTCTTGCTCCGCCCCGCCTTCCGGCTGGTGGCCAAGGTGGGCGGCCGCGACCTGATGATGGCGATCATCCTGGCAACGGTGGTCGGGGCCTCGCTTTTAACCGCAGAAGCCGGTCTATCGCTGGCGCTCGGGGCTTTCCTGGCGGGCTTGCTGCTGGGCGAAACCGAGTTTAAGCACCAGGCCGAAGTCGACTTAGAACCCTTTAAAGGGCTGTTGCTGGGGGTGTTCTTCACCACGGTGGGGCTCAGCCTGGATCTTGGCGCGGTATGGGCCAATGCCGCGATTGTGCTTAGCGGCTTAGCCGCGCTTTTGGTGATTAAATTCATTGTGGTTTATGTCGCCGCCCGGCTGTTTGCCGGGGGGCATACGACCGCGCTGGAAGCGGCCTTCTTGCTGGCCCCGGCCGGTGAATTCGCGTTTGTCATCCTGGCCAGTGCGACAGCAGGCGGCGTGGTTGATACTGAAACCGCCACGGTGGTGACGGCGATTGCGGGGCTTTCAATGCTGCTGACCCCGGGCTTTGCAGCCGTGGGACGCCGTCTTGCGGTGTCGTTGGAGGCGAAAGCCGAAGCCCAGGGCGATCAACCCAAAACACTCGATAGCCTGACCGATCTTAAGGGCCATGTGGTGATTGCCGGCATGGGGCGGGTCGGTCGGGCGATTGCGCGGGTGCTGGAGACCGAGGGCGTGGAGATTCTGGCCCTTGATCGCAACGCACAGCGGGTGAAGCATGTGCGCGCCGAGGGATGGCGCGTTTATTTCGGCGATGCCTCTCACCCCGATATTCTGATCAAGGCCGGGGCTGAGCACGCGGCTTTATTTGTTGTCACCGCAGATGATCCGGATAAGGCCTGCGCCATGGTATCGGCCATGCGCGAGTTGCGCGATGACGCGACCATATTGGCACGGGCGAGGGATGTGGCGCACGGCGTACAGCTTCGCGCCGCCGGCGCAACCCATGTCACCCCGGAAGCCATCGAAGCGGCGCTCCAGATGGCGGGACGCGCGCTGGAAGACTTCGGTGTGCCGCTAGACGTGGTCCGCGATCGCCTAGCCCAGGAACGCGACGACGAATACGCCCGCATCGAACGCGAATGAAAAAGGGCGACCCCGAGGGGCCGCCCTTGCGTCAGGCTATCAGCGGACCGTTAGCCATTGCCCGCCTCAGGGCCGGCTTTGGCGTCGATCTGCGCAGACCCATCGGCCGTGCTGCCAGCGAGGCCGGAAAGATCGCCGGCCTTTAGGCCCAGCTCGCCCATCAGCGCGTCGACCAACGGGGCCTGGGTGCGATATCGCAAGGCCGCACCGACTGCCTGGTCGGCAAGACCGGTCCCGCCTTGGCCACCCCCATCGCCGCCCACGCCGCCGACGCCATTCAAGCCATCGACCTGCAGGATCTTGATGTCGCTGATCTGCTCCATCGGCTTGGCGGATTCGGCAATAATACGCGGCAATTCCTCAAGCAGACGCAGGCGGATTTGCATGGCGATCTGCTCGTCTGAGAGAATATTGCTGGCCTCGTTGATGGCGCGCTTGCCTTCAGCCTCCACCTTGTGGACCAGTTCAAGGGCGGCAGCGCGAAGGCGGTCGGCCTCTGCGTCACCTTCAGCGGCAATCTTCACCTTTTGAGCTTCCGCTTCAGCAGCAATGCGCACCGCTTCAGCCTGGTCGGTGGCTGCAGCCTTTTCCGCTTCAGCGGCAACCGTGACGGCGATGGCTTGCTGCTCCGCAGCTTTGCGCGCCTCGATCAGCTGGATCTGCTTTTCACGATCGGCAATCTCGGTCTCGCGGGCCGTCGTCACCTCTTCAGCCGCGCGTGCCGCGATGGCGCGGGCTTCATCGGCCTTGGCATCCGCTTCAGACTTCTCCCGAGACTTTTCAGCCACGGCGATGTCGCGGGCTTGCTCGGCCAGGCGGACAAGCTTTTCCTTTTCAACATCGGCGGATTCGACAGCCTGCTGCTTGGCGATCTGCTTTTCTTCGATCAGGCGGTTCTTTTCGATCTCACGCTCTTCAACCGACTGATTAGAGCGGATATCGGCTTCGCGCACTTGCTGAGTAGCTAAGATTTTAGCTTCTTCAGCCTGGCGTTCGCGTTCAGCTTTTTCTTGCGCAATCTGAGCAGATTGTTCTGCTTCGCGGATCTGAACCTCGCGCTGTTGTTCTAGGCGCGCATATTCCTGGTCGCGGGCGATCTGCAGCTGCTGGGTTTCAGCATCGAGATTTTTGCGCGCGATAAGGACTTCAGTTTCCTGCTCGATATCGTTGCGCTTCTTGCGGCGCTCCTCGATCTCGCTGGTCAGCTTGGTCAGACCTTCTGCGTCAAAGGCGTTATCGGGGTTGAAGAATTCCTTATTGGTCTGGTCCAGACCGGTGAGCGACACCGATTCCAGCTCAAGACCGTTTTTCAGAATGTCCTCAGACACCGCCGCCTGCACCTTCTGAACGAAGCTGACACGTTGTTCGTGCAGTTCTTCCATTGCCATCTCGGCAGCCACCGCACGCAAGGCGTCCACGAATTTACCTTCGACGAGTTCCTTCAGATCGGTCGGCGTCATGGTGCGCTTACCCAAGGTTTGGGCGGCATTGGCGATGGATTCCACCGTCGGCTGGACGCGGACGTAGAATTCAGCCTGCACATCGACCCGCATGCGGTCCTTGGTGATCAACGCCTGTTCATTGGCGCGGCGCACTTCCAGGCGCAGGGTGTTCATATTCACCGGAATGATCTCATGAAGGACCGGGAAAACCAGCGCGCCACCATTCATGATGACTTTCTGGCCACCAAAACCGGTGCGCACGAATGAGACTTCTTTGGATGAGCGCCGATATAGGCGCGCGAAGACCAGACCAATGGCGAGCAGCAGGATTAAACAAATGCCTGCAATCGCAAGGATGTCGAGGGCTCCAAAACTCATGGATGTTGCCTCCATTGTTGTTGAACCGAGATCGGCCGGAGCGGCCGAGGGGAGATTGGTTATGCTCATAATGACCCCGTTTAAGCGTCAGAAAGATGCGGGTTTGGGTTGGCAATGACGCGATAGCGCCCACCGACCTGCTTGACGACCAGGACCTCTTCGCCTGCGGTAAAGACCGCATCAGCCAGGTCAGGAACCACCAGCAGGTAGTGGGTTTGACCGTAGCGGTCCGTAAGCTTGGCTTCGGCCGGCAGGTCCGCTCGCGCTTCCCCGCGGACAATGGTCGCGATGCGGCCGATGAAGCGCTTCTGGCTGACGGCCTCGGTCTGCTCTTTTGGCATCACTTTCGCCAATGCCAGGCCTGCCCAGCGGGTTGCGAACACGCCCGTGAAAATCGCAGGGACAACAGCGATGATGACCGGCAGGGCAAAGGGCAGAATGGACTGTGCCACGCCCTGAACGAAAAAGCCGGACAGACCGAAGGCGGTCAGAAAAATCATCAGCAACACCAGGACCGGGACCCGGCCCACACACAGCCAGCCAAGGATCGAGGACAGGGGTCCGGCACCCGGCGCATCCGGTGCGCTGACCGCATCGGTATCCAGCGGCGAACCGGCACCATCCAGCGCGCCGTCCACATCGATATCTAACTCGACGTCGATATCCATATCTGCGTCGACATCGACTTCGGGCAGCATGCTGTCGATCATGTCGGAGGGCGCGAGGCCCATCAGGGCTCCGATCACCTCCAACAGCGCGATCAGCGCCATAAGGCACAGGGCGATGGCAAAGGGAGCCGTCGCGTCGCTGAAGAAAGACTCAATCATTTACGACTGCGACTTTGTCGCTTTGAGTGCGGCCAGACGCTCTTTCACGCGATTGGATCGCGAGATCGTTTCCAGTTCCGCCAGCTTGGATGCGGTTTCGCGATCAGCGGCCCCCGACCCGGAAACGCCTGTGGCTCCGTGGAGCACGCGGTTAAAGGCGCTTTCAGCCTGGCCGGCACGGTTTTCCGCGCCCGATTCCGCCGACGTTCCTGGTAGATCGCCGGCCGCGCCGGTTTCAGTGCGGGTGTCGAGGAAGGCTTTCAGATCGCCTTCCATTTCCCGCTTGCGACCCTGGAGGGCCAGGACATAGCCCTCCAGCTCGTCCTCGCGCTCGCCAGCTTCAGTCAGCGCATGTTCCAGCAGGGGAATCTGGGCTTCCAGGTCCAGCTGGCGGCTGATGGCCGCTTCTGCGAGATCGTCACGGCCTTCATTGACCGCCAACTCGATCTGACCGGCCAGGGCTTCATGTTTCGAGGTCGCTTCCATCAGCCGCTTATTGGCATGGTGCTTGTTGGCCGCCGCCTTGCCCAGCTCAGCGCGAACTTCGGCAATGGCGCGTTCCACTTCGCGAATGGCTTCACGCATGACCGTTTCTGGTGCGGCGTTTTCAACGGCATCAACAATGGAATTGACGCTGCCTGACACAAGCCGCGTTACACGTGATACGAGACCTTCAGCCATTAACTCTCTCCTTTGGCTTGTTTGTCCGCGATCTTGATGAGCTCGGCAAGCTCAATGATCGGGGTCAAATTGTCTTTGATGGTGTGCTTGTTAAAACTGCGAGGATCGCTGATGAGGCCAACGTGTAAGAGGTCTTCACACAGCGCAAGCGCCAGCTCGACCCATTGTGCCTCCCAGTCTGCTAAGGCTTTGTCCTGGTTGACCCCCTCGTCCTGGCTGGGACCCGTCAGAGCCAAGGCGGCGAGCTTCGGGACACGGTCGTAAAGCTTTTGAACGACCTCAGAGCGTTGACCGGTTTCAGCTTCGGCTCGACGCACCCGGCGGCGGGCTGGCCGACACAGGTCCTCCAGCATTTCTTCGGTTGCAGCCGGATCGGCGGCTCCCTCTCTCAAGCGGCGCTCCGAGGTGAGCAGTGCGCGCAGTTTTTCTGACGGCGTGACAGCACCTTCGATATCGAGCCCGGCAAGGAAGCTCGCGTCTGCATCGCTGATGCGTACCGAAAGGGGTACGGTTTTTCCTGGCATGATCATCTCCATACGCAGACGAATATAAACAAATGTATGCAAATGTCAACAATCGTAAATATCTGTTCACCTCCTTTGCCTCCCACGCCGGTGCCCGTTAGATAAGGCGTTATGAAAACACGGGTCTTTGCAACGCCTTCCAGCGCTCATCATCACCCGCCTCAGGGCCATCCCGAACGGGCTGAGCGCTATGCGGCGGTTATGGACGGTGCGCGAAGTGCGGCGGTTGATATCTCGGAGTGGACGGAGCCGGCGAGCCGAGCGGCGCTGGAGCGCGTGCACGTCCCGGCCCATA
>JANQMI010000109.1 GCA_028280165.1 Oceanicaulis sp.
TACCCCGGTCGGCTATGACCCCGTCAATGCAAATCCTGTGGGGCGCTTCATAACGGTGGGAATAAGTAAATCATTCTGATCAGGAATCTTATGTGTTGAGGGTGAGCTATTGGGCCCACCCTCAACACAGAGTTCTGGCACTTGCCACCCTGCTTCAGTTTGAAGGGTCTTTATCCTCTAATTGGTGGTTCAATATGGGGAATGGAATGGGTATTGTTTTTATTAGATTAATTGTGATCGTAATAATCGCCGTCACGAATACATCTATTGCGATCGCAAACTCTGACGAAAGAAATGAGGAATCGCCTCTGCAATTAGTCCCTGAGCGTAGAATTGATTTTTCTACGAATGAGGGGACCTGGATGTCGCTTGATGTTAGTCCTGATGGGTCAAATATTGTTTTTGATTTACTTGGTGACCTCTATTTATTGCCAATAGATGGCGGGGTGGCTCGGGCTCTGACCAATGGCATGTCGTTTGACGCGCAGCCGCGCTTTTCTCCGGATGGCAACCGAATTGTCTACCTGTCAGATCAAAGTGGGGCTGAAAATGTATGGGTTCTTGACGTTACAGATTCATCCAAAACACAACTGACATTTGGGTCTGGTCGGAATTACTTGTCGCCTGAGTGGTCGCCGAATGGGCAATCTATATTTGTGTCTGCTAGGGAGACTCTGCGCTTTCTGGATCCAATGAAAGTTTCGAGAATACGATTAGATACGTTAGATTTCGAAGAATTGACCCTGCCCGATATAAGAGGCAACCAATATATTGCCGGACTGTCTTTTGGTGAAGGCCCAGAAAGGATGTGGTACGCTTTTAGAACTGCCGGTCTGAGCCAGAATCTATCATTGCCCGTTTGGCAAGTCGGGTTTACCGATTTCGAGGATAGATCCTCTCATGTCGTGACATCTGTGCAAGGGTCTGCATTTCGGCCAACTCTTTCACCGGATGGGAGGTGGCTTGTATATGGAACGCGGTACGGTATTGAAACCGGCTTTCGTATTCGGGATTTAAGCACAGGGCAAGATGATTGGCTGGCCTATCCAGTGCAATTTGACGCTCAAGAGTCGATTGCATCTATGGATGTTTTGCCGGGGTATAGTTTCACCCCTGATTCGAAGTATATTATTGCGAGTTTTCATGGCGAATTCTGTAAGATCTGTTTAAACACCCGAGAGATCACTAATATTCCATTTGAGGCGCATGTGGAGTTACCCCTTGGGCCTCGCCTCCGTTTCTCATCGAAGATTGAAGACAGCCCGACCTTCAATGCGCGGCGCATACGAGATGTCAGTTTTTCTCCTGATGGACGACGGATCGCTTTCTCGGCGGTGAACAGAGTGTGGGTCGCGGAGTATCCAGATGGTCGTCCGTCGCGCCTTACTAATGTTGACCGTGAAGGTGAAGGGGAGTTTCAGCCTGTTTGGTCGAATGACGGTGAATGGATTGCTTTTGTCACCCATGACGACGAGACAGGTGGACATATATATAAAGTCCCATCAGGCGGAGCCGCTCGAGGGAATCCGATCCGGTTAACTGAAGAAAGGGCTCTATTCCAAGATCCTGAATGGTCCCTTGACGATGCAGTGATTGTCGCCGTTCGGGGGCGTGCGGTCGATAACCTGCTTACGCGAAGATCGGCTCAGTTTGCATGGCTACGGCAACCTGTGAGTGAGATCATATCACTGCCTTCGCATGGCGGCGCTGTGACGCCAATTATCGAAGCAAGTAGTTTAGGGTCGCCCCACTTTGTAGAAGGGAAAGATCGAATATTCGCGGTGAGTAGGCGAGGCGAGTTGGTATCTTTTGATTGGGAAGGAGGTAGCCTTGAGACACATGTAACTGTGTCTCGCTTCAGACAGAGCGTGCCTTCCCAAGATAATGCACCGGCAGTACCGAGTCTTGAAAATCGCGGAGGGAACCGGATTCTTGCGTCACGTGATGGGACTCATATTTTAGTGTATTTCAGGCGCCAGATTTTCAAAATCGAGATCGATCTTGATCGCCAAGTGCACATCCAGCTTAATCCAGCGGATGAAGCGGTAGAGCTCCTATCGACGGATAGAATTTTAACGTCGTCTTTTGGCTGGAGACCAAATGGTGGCACCCCTTACTGGGTGGTGGCGAACACGGTATTTTTACACAGCCAAGACGGAAGGCCACATTCGCATACAATAAACGTCGAAGTGAACAGTGCTCTTCCAGAAGGGCAGATTCTACTTCAGGGCGCGCGCGTCATTACTATGTCTGGAAATGAGGTTTATGAAACCGCTGATATCCTTATCGAATCCAATCGCATAGCTGCTATTGGTGTCGACCTTTCGGCTCGTGCATCTGTAGACGCCACGATATTCGATGTTGCAGGCAAAACCATAATGCCTGGCATGATTGATGTGCATACTCACAGTTGGGTCAACGACGAAGCTCAACAGCCGCCTCAGTTTTTGGCGAACCTCGCGTATGGTGTCACAACTATGCACGAAGTGGGTTCAGCGGGTGATGGTGCCCTTGGGGTGGCTGACAAGATCCAAGCGGGTATCATAATTGGCCCTCGCTTCTTCCAGTACGCGAGTGTGCCTTACGCTGGGCAATCATCAAGTTACTCGTCGATGCGGAACGCCCTAGAGCATTCAAGAATTCGCGGCCAGACAACAACAAAAACCTGGGCAGAAACGCAGACTCGTGTAGTCCGCCAATGGAACTTGATGGCGGCACGGGAGTTGGGACTCATGATCACAACACACCGTGGCAATGAGTATGACCGCACCATCACAAATATCATGGATGGCTATACCGGCCTCGAACACGTAATTCCCATCGCACCTATCTATGAGGACGTACTAAATCTTATGGCTGCTACAGGCGTCACATACACGCCAACGCTTGTATCGACCGCTAATGGGCCCTCTGGTGAGTCCTATTTTTTCAACTATGAGTCCCCAGCCAATGATGAAAAACTACGTCGGTTCACGCCTGAGGCGCGCTTTAACATGTTCACGCGTGGAGGCGCTTCACGTTGGATGGATGAAATGCCGTGGATTGCACTAGAAGAATATGCCCACATCGCACGCGATGCTGAGTTTATTGCAAGGCTTGTCGCGGCTGGCGGCCGCGCTGGTCTGGGCGGCCATGGAAACCTTCAGGGTCTCTCAACACACTGGGAGCTCTGGCTGATGGCGTCGGGCGGCCTGTCCAACCATGACGCTTTACGCGTCGCAACTATCTTCGGAGCTGAAGCCATTGGCTTCGGCGATGAGATTGGCAGCCTCGAGCCGGGCAAGCTCGCTGACCTCGTCATCCTCAACGAAAACCCGCTCGACGACATCCGCAACACCAATACGATTGCCTATGTCATGGTCAATGGCCGCCTCTATGACGGCGATACGCTGGATGAAATCTGGCCCGAGCAGCGGGAGCTGCCTTCGTTCTCTTGGCAGTCTGATCCGCCACCGAATGCTGACCTGGACCTTGAGGATCGCTGGCCGCTTTCACAGCATTAAGTCCATTACCTCTAACCGCTCTCCCCAATCGAAGCCTTTCTGTGCGCCAGGATGGGTGCTGATGCGGACGCATTGACCAAGGATATTGAGGCGGCCACCACTCTTGCGGCCCCAACAACCGCGCTGTGCACCACAAAGCGACGTCGCGCGGCGACAAAACCTATCCGCACCCCAGGCCTGCGGTGCTAAGCTCCGGCTCTGCTCTTTGACCGATTGAATCCGCGTCTTCGTGCCACCTCGAGCTCAATCTGGCATTCGGGCGTGGTGATAGTCGTAATAGGAGCCAAATGCCCCTGATCACCTATCACCAAGCTTCGATGTCGGGCCTGAGGTCTTGGGCTGTTGGTTCGTGCTGCGCTTTCGTCTTACGCGCCGAGATGAAACAGAGCTTGGGCTGATCTGAGTCAGAAACCCATTTAGCCCCCCGTCCCTCACTCCTCCACCCGTACCCAGCTGTCCACCGCCTCGCGCACCGCTCTTAAATCCACGATTTTGAAATTCTGGCCGCCGGTGTCTTCGGCGTCGTCCTGGGCCAGAAACAGGCCTTCGGAGTGGCCGGGCAGGGCCTCGGCGTGGATGTCGATGCCGTCGGTTTCGGTGGTGCGGTCGATGGCTCCGCCGGCGATTTCAAAGCGGGCGATCAGGGCGCGAGTTTCAAGGTCGAAGACCGCATAGGCGTTGTCGCCCTGGCTGGAGACCACAAGCCAGTCCTGGCTGGGCCACAGGGCCACGCCCTCGGCATCGGCCACCAGGGCTTCATTATCGATCGGCGCGAAGAGCTGGCGCGCATCGCCGGTGGCCGGATCGGCACTGAATTGCCAGACGCCAACATTTTCTTCGGCCATATAGACGGTACCGGTCCGGTCATCGACCGCGCAGCCTTCGGTGATCGTGCCTAGGGTGAAGCGCCGCACTTCGGTGGCGGTCATCGCACCCGCTTCAAACCCCAGGCGCAGCTGGCTGAAGCGGCCGGTATCATCCTCGGTGAAGAAGACATCCACGCCGCCGTCCGGGCGCGACCACAGACACAAACCGTAAGGATCATCGAAATAGTGGGACAGGAAACCGCCTGGCGCGGTTTCGACCTCGCCGGTGTCCGGATCAATAAAGAAGACCATCAGCCCCAGGCGCGTGCGGTCGGTCGCCACGGCGATGTCGACCCTGCGATCACCGGCGGCAAACCCATAGCGCACATCTATATTATTGACCCGGCCCACATCGAGATATTGCAGCGTCTCACCGGCCAGATCGTAGACATAGAGTCCCGATTGCTTGTCGGTGCCCAGGATGCGGCTGCGCGCCGGATCGCCCGCGCGCCAAAAGGCCGGGTCATCTGCGGCATCACCGGCTCCAGCCACGGACGCCGTTTCAGCCTGCGCAGGGACAGCCACAGGCGTCAGGCCCGTCGGCGGGGTCTGACAGGCGGCAAGGACGGTGAGCGCGGTTATCGCGCTGAGGATTGGGGCAGGGCGCATGGGCAACTCCATGGTGTGTCACTGTCGGTCTGATGGCGTGCGGGGGTCGGCCAGGGCAAGCCAAAACCGTCCCGCGTCACAAAACCATGTCCGAAGTGTCGTCTTTGTGAGACCGCACCGTCATCGCCCCTTCGCAAGCGAAGGCCATAAGCGATTTGAGGACTCACCGACCACCCGGTCGCTGGGGGGACCTGCGTTGCCTGCTCACATTTATTCCTTCCGAGGGGACATCATGACTCGCCTTACCACGCTTCTTTCTGCCGCCAGCCTTGCTGCGCTAATGACGGCCGCTGCCCAGGCCGGCGACATTACCGGCCGTATCACCGAATCCACCGGTCAGGTCGGCCTTGAAGGCGCTGTGGTGCGCATCGTTGAGACCGGTCAGACGACCGCGGCGGGCCGTGACGGGCGATTTCGGTTTGCGGGGGTCCCAGCGGGCACCTACACCGTTGAAGTCGACTTTCTTGGCGCTGAAGGGGTGAGCCAGACGGTCTCGCTGGCCAGCGACGCGGAGCTGGCCGATATTCAATTCGTGCTCGGCGGCGATGTGGCGATCACCGACAATGTCCTGGTGACCGGTCAACGCGGTCAGCTCCTGAGTGCCCTGAACCGCCAGCGTTCGGCCGATGGCCTGATTTCGGTTCTGTCAGCGGATTCCATCGACCGCCTGCCGGATGAGAATGTCGCTGAAGCTGCGCGCCGCATTTCCGGGGTCAACATTTTCAACGACCAGGGGGAGGGCCGCTTCGTGTCGATCCGCGGGATCGACCCCAATCTGAACACCACCACGATCAACGGTGTGCGGATCCCGTCGCCGGAATCTGACAACCGTCAGGTGCCGCTGGACGTGATCGACTCCGACGTCTTGTCCTCCATCGTGATTTCCAAGTCGCTCACGCCGGACATGCCCGGTGACACCATTGGCGGCAATATCGAGATTGAGACCCTGTCAGGCCTGGATCAGGACAACCGCCTGCTCCAGGTCTCCCTGCGCGGCATCTACGCCGATATTGTGGAGGACTACGGACATCGCGGCTCGATCACCTTTGCCGACAACTTCATGGATGGCCGCCTGGGCGTGGCGCTTTCGATCTCGGATCAGGAGCGCTCTTTCGGCTCTGACAATGTGGAAAGTGACGGCACCTGGGACACCGGCAATGCCGTTCCTTTCCCTGAAGAATTCGAGTTGCGCAATTACGACATCGTGCGGGAACGCACCTCGGTGGTGTTCAATCTCGACTTCGATCTGAATGAGAGCACCGATATCTATCTGCGCACGACCTATTCGGACTTCTCTGACCAGGAATACCGATCCCGCGTGGAAAACAAGTTTGAAGATCCCGATTATCTGGCCCGCTCCAATGGCGGTGGCGCATTCTTTGATGCCTCCACCGGCGACCCGTTTGAAGTTGACCGCGACATCAAGGACCGCCTGGAAAGCCAGGAAATCTACGCCATCGCCGCTGGCGGCGAGACCATCTCAGGGGTGTGGAGCTTCGATTATCAGCTGGCCTATGCCTACGCGGAAGAGGCCGAGCCCAACCGGCTGGACACCGATTTCCGCGGCGAGTTCTCCACGGGCATCTTCGGGGTCAATGTCAACGACGCCATCGTGCCACAAGTCATCTTCGGCAATGCGGCGTCTCAGACCGCTTACTTCGATGCGTCCAATTATGAGTTTAACGGTGCTGAGCTGTTAAATGGGGTCTCCACCGACGACGAATGGTCGGTCGAGTTCAATGCCCGCCGCGACACGATGTTCGGTCAATTCCCTGGCTATGTTCAAGGGGGGATGTCCTACCGCATCCGTGAAAAGAGCTATGATGCCACGACGCTGGTCTATGGCGATTTCGATGATGGGTCGGGCAATACGCTCACCTTAGCCAGCTTCGCCCAGACGCTTGATTTCGGCTTGGGTGATCTGGGCCCGGTCCCGGACCCCTTCGCTGTGCGGGACTTCTTCAATGCCAATCGCGCCAGCTTTGAGCTGGATGACACCGACACGCTATTTGCCAGCGCGGCGGATGATTACACGGCAGACGAAAACGTCTTTGCCGGTTACGCCATGGGCTCAGTGGACATCAACGCCCTGCGCATCGTCGGTGGTGTGCGTGTGGAAGCGACCGAGTTTGAGACCACGGCCAACCAGATTGACGAGGACACCGAGACGGTGCTCGGGGTGGGCGCGGGCAATAACTATACCGATGTCCTTCCGAGCGTGAATTTGCGCTACGACGCGAGCGAAAATGTGGTGCTCCGCGCGGCATACTATGCCTCAATCGCCCGCCCGAACTTGGCTCAGACCGCGCCACGCACCGTCATCAACGACGATGACGAGGCCGAAGCCGGCAACCCCGATCTGGACCGTCAGGAGGCCGACAATTTCGATCTGGCGATCGAGTATTATTTCGCGGAAGACGCGGTGATCTCCGGCGGTGTGTTCTATAAGTCGATCGACAATCTGATTGCCGAATTTGTGGATTCCAACCCCGATCCCATCAATGGAGTCGCCATCAACGAGCTGTCCACCTTCAACAATATCTCTGAAGCGGACTTTATGGGCTTTGAGCTGAATTATCAGCAGGCTCTGACCATGCTGCCGAGCGTGTTCGAACACCTCATCATCGGTGCGAACTACACCTATGTGGACTCCGAAGCCACGCTCAACGATGGCCGGGACGTTACTCTGCCGCTGCAGTCAGAGAATATCTACAACATCATCTTCGGCTATGATGATGGGGATTTGGACCTGCGTCTGGCCGTCTCCCACCGCAGCGATTATATCGACGAGCTGGGCGGTGATGCTGCGGAAGACCGCATCGTTCTGGAACATACCCAGATCGATTTCTCGGCCAAGTATGATGTGACCGAAAGCCTGCGGCTCTACTTCGATGCGAAGAATATCTTTGACGAGCCCTTCGTTGCGGCCTTCCGCGATGGCGGACGTGAGCTGAACTCGCAATATGAAGAATATGGCTGGCAGGCCCAGTTCGGCTTCCGCTACACCTTCGGCGGCTAGGCCACAGGCCTTAGTCTCAAACAGACCCCGGGAAGTGATCGCTTCCCGGGGTTTTGTTTGAGATCGAAATTTAGTTGCTTAAAGAAACTAATTGGTTCACGTTTGGGCGATGACCCGGACTTCGCTCGCCCGTTATCCCTGTCCGCTCGCTCGCGCGGCGGATTTGGTGGGTGACAAGTGGGCCTTGCTGATCCTGCGCGATGCGTTGGCCGGGGTAAGGCGCTTTTCCGACTTCAAGACGCGGCTGGGCGCGTCGACCAACATTCTCACTGAGCGCCTGAACCACCTCGTCGAGGCCGGGATTTTGCACCGAAAGCCCGTGCGCCCCGGCGTACAGCGGGTGGAGTATCACCTCAGCGAGAAAGGCATGAGTCTGGTCCATGCGCTGTTGGCGTTATGGCAGTGGGGCGAGCGCTGGACCTTTGAGGAAGGCAAGAGCCCGGTCACGGTCCAGGCCCGAGACACCGGCGAAAAACTTGGCCCCCTGCAGCTCCAGACCGTCTCCGGCCGTCCGCTGTCGATCACCGATATCGAGATGGTCCCCACCGAGGCGGCACCCGCGATCACCCATCAATCCTATGCCGCGCTTAAAGCGCAGAAAGCTTGAGGATATTCATGCCCCAGGTCGACTTCATTTTCGATTTTGCCAGCCCGAATGCCTATCTCGCCCACAAGGCGGTTAAGGGCGTAGAGGCGCGTACCGGTGTGACCTTTCGCTATATTCCGTGCCTGCTCGGCGGGATTTTCAAATCCACGGGCAATCAAGCACCCTTCGTGGCGTACGGCCAGATTAAGAACAAGCTCGACTATGAGATGCTGGAGTTTCAGCGCTTCGTCGATGCCCACCAGCTGACCGATTATAAGTTCAACCCGCATTTCCCGGTCCACACGGTGCTGGTTCAACGCGGGGCCTGCGCGATTGAAAACGATCAGCCCGAGCGCCTGATGGACTATATAGACGCGGGCCTCACCGTCCTGTGGGAGCAGGAGAAAAATCTCTCCGATCCGGAGGTGGTGCATGAGGTCTTCAGCGCTGCGGGTTTTGACGCTGACGCCTTGTTTGCCAGGGCCGTGGAGCCGGAGATCAAGCAGCGCCTGATCGAGAATACGTCCGCAGCCGTAGAGCGCGGGGCCTTCGGCGTTCCAACCTTCTATGTCGGCGATGAGATGTTTTTCGGTAAGGAGCGGCTTGGGCAGGTGGAAGCTGAAATCGAAAAGCAGGCGTCATGAGCGGGGCTTGCGTTGTCATTGGAGCCGGGGACGCGACCGGCGGAGCGATCGCCCGGGCCTTTGCGAAAGAGGGCCTGACCGCCTGCGTGGTGCGCCGTCCACGCCATGTCGATCAGCTGGAAACCCTGGCCGAGAGCATCCGCGCAGAGGGCGGCAAGGCCGCGGCCTTCGGCGTGGATGCCCGCGAGGAGGCGGAGATGACCGCCCTGTTTGACCAGGTCGAAGCCGATATCGGCCCGATCGAAGTCGCGGTTTTTAATATTGGCGCAAACGTCAACTTCCCGATCACCGAGACCACTGCGCGCACTTATCGCAAGGTTTGGGAAATGGCGGCCTTTGCCGGCTTCCTGACCGGGCGTGAGGCGGCTCGGGTCATGCTGCCGCGTCAACGCGGCACCATCCTGTTCACCGGCGCAACCGCCGCGATGCGTGGCGGGGCGGGCTATAGCGCATTTGCCGGGGCGAAGTTCGCCCTGCGCGCGCTGTCTCAATCCATGGCGCGAGAATTGGGCCCGAAGAATATCCACGTTGCCCACATTGTCATCGACGGGATGATTGATACTGACTTCATTGCCCAATTCGTTGAGGACATGGATACGGCGCGCGCCGAGGCGCGCATCCTGTCGCCCGACGATATTGCGGCCAATTATGTGTGGCTGCACAAGCAGCCGCGGTCCGCATGGACCCAAGAGCTGGATTTGAGGCCCTGGAAGGAAGGCTGGTAGGCCGGTGCATTACGTCTGAGAAATGTGACGTCGCACCGCTTTCCAAGCTGGAAGGCTTGGCCTAAATCGAAGGCCATGCTGAGCGCGCGCACCCTTCTGCATGTCTTGATCACCGTATCGGTGGTGCTGCATGGCGCGTGGATGGCCGCGATGCCGATTGCGCACGCTGCTCCCCTGATCGAAGCCGAAGCGTCTGTGGACCACAGTGCGCACGCCGCTCACGCGGACCATGCAGGTCATCATCACACCGCGGGGCATCACCACCATGACTCCGTGGCAGTGCTGGACAGTGCGCCAACCTCTTGTAGTAAATCTCGAAACGCTCACGCGACTCCCGCCGCACATGACGCTCCTGCTCACCACTCCATGCACCATGACGATGTGTCTGGGCACGAAGGGCACGGTGGTGGTCACGACCACGACATGTCGGGCTGTGAATGCACGCTGTGTAAGATCTCAAGCCTAGCCGCGGTCGAAACCCAGCTACAGCTCGTCGCCCTAAGCGGCGGCGATGCGCGGCCTCGCCTTCATCCTGCCGAGCAGGTACAGGCGACCACCGGACCTCCGGTCGGGCCGCGCGCGCCTCCGGCCCACATCTGATCCCAACACATTCATGACCCGGTCTACCGGGTTTGCTTGGCGTGCTCTGAGGGCACGCGGGTCAGATGAGATGGACCACTGACAATGACTTCTTTCCTATTGGCTGGCGTTGCGGCGCTGGCTCTTTGTCCTGATTGCGAAGCGCAACAGGTCAATATCACTGAAACTGAAACCGGCAGCGGTTCCGCTTCCAGCGAAGCAACCGATCCGCGCGAGCGTACGACGTGGGCGGACGTTATCGTTGTGTCCGGTGAGCGTATTGATGGCGAGGACATCGTCCTGGCGAGCGATGTGCCAGCCATTGCGCCCGATGCTGCGGGTCTGGTTGCGCGCCTGCCAGGCGCGGCGCTGATCGACAATGGCGGTCTGTCCGGTCAGGTGCAGTATCGCGGCCTGTTCGGCCCCCGCGTGGCCATTCGCCTGGATGGGCAAGCCTTTGCGTCGGGCGGCCCGAACCTGATGGACCCACCGCTGCACTATGCCCCGGCACCGCTATTGGACCGGCTGGAAGTGACGCGCGGACCCGCACCGGTCAGCCAGGGCCCGGCGCTAACCGCCTCCGTCAATGCCCTCTTCAAGCGCATCGATTACGCTCCGACCAGCCAGGGGGTGGTGAGCGGCAATCTCACCGCCATCGCGCGCAGCGTGGATGAAAGCTATGCCTTCGGCGGCGTGGTGGGTTACGCCACCGACCGGCACCGGATTCAGCTCCTTGGGTCGGTCGAGGAGGGCGGCGACACCCGGACGCCCGTCGCGACCCTGAACGGCACCGATCACAATCGCATGGCCTATGGCGTCGGGTATGGCGTCCGCCTCAACCCCACGACCGAAATCACGCTGGATTATCGTCGCCAGGAAGTGGACGACACCGGCAACCCACCCTTCCCGATGGATATCCGCTTTATGGACACATCCACGAGCCGGGTCGGGCTGAATACGCAAGCGGCGGACTGGGACTTCGAAATCATGCTGAGCCACGCGCGCGTGGATCACGCCATGAATAACTTCTCGCAGCGCCCGGGGCCCCAGCCGGCCATGATGCGCTGGCGCGAAACCTTCGCCAGCTCCGAAACGCTGATGGCTGAGGCCAGTGCTCAACGCGAGCTGAGCGGAGGCGTTCTGCGCCTCGGCGGGGATACGATGAGCACGCGCCACGACGTGACCATCACCAATCCGGCCAACGCGAACTTCTTTGTCACACCATTCCCCGACATTGAAGCGGAGCGCATCGGGGCCTTTGCTGAATGGGAAGGCCCAGCAGGCGATTTTGAACTCTATGTCGGTGCGCGCATTGATGCCCACGAAGCCGAAGCCGGTGAGCCGACGCTGGGTCCGGCGCTGCCCATGGGTCCACGCATGCTGGCCAATGCCTTCATCGCCGCGGATCGCAGTTGGGACGCCACCACGGTAGACGGCCTTGTCCGGGTGGCGCGGCCGATCAATGACGAGCTGACGCTCAGGGCGGCGCTGTCGCGCAAGTCCCGGGTCACCGGCTATCTGGAGCGCTTTGGCTGGCTGCCGATCTCGGCCAGCGGGGGCCTTGCGGACGGCAATACCTATGTCGGCACGCTGGATCTCGATCCGGAAGTCGCCACGTCGTTTGAAGTCGGCTTCGACTTTGCGAATGAGCGCGTCTACCTGCGTCCGACCGCTTATGTCAGCTATGTCGATGATTATGTTCAGGGCGTGCCCGCTGAGCCGAACACGCCGGGCGTTGTGGATACGCCACTAGAGATGATCTCGGCGATGAATGGTGACCCGACGCCGTTGCGCTTCTCCAATACCGAAGCCGAATTCGTCGGGTTCGACGCCGACTTCGGGACCGTGCTCACCGAGGCGTGGCGTGTGGATGGCGTACTGTCTTATGTGCGTGGTGAGCGCGGTGATGTCAGCGATGACCTTTATCGCATTGCCCCGCCGAGCCTGCGTCTCGGTCTGACTTATGATCAGCCGGCCTGGTCGGCGACGCTGGAAACCCTGGCTGTGGCAGAACAGGACAATGTGTCTTCGATCAATAATGAGACACCCACGCCCGGCCATGTTGTGCTGAATGCCTTCGGGTCATGGAGCGTGAGTGACACCGTTACGGTCTCTGCAGGCGTGGAGAACATCCTCGACCATAGCTATCGCGAGCATCTGTCCGGCGTGAACCGGAATTCCGGCTTGGGTGTTTCGCTGGGTGAACGTGTCCCCAGTGCAGGGGCGGGCGCCTGGCTGCGTATCAATAGCCGCTTTTAACTGAACCGGTCGGGTGTTGCGCGAGCCGGCCTTGAGCAACACCCGACAGTCATGGAGGTCAGTATGACCCGCATAATCATGGTCCTTGCTGCCTTGGTCACCGCGCCATGGGCTGCAGCACCCGCCTTCGCCCACGACTATGTCATCGGCAGTCTCACCATCGATCACCCCTGGGCACGGCCCACGGTGACCAATCGCCAGCCGGGTGCCGCGTATTTCTCCATCATCAACAATGGCGACACCGATCAGGTGCTAACTGGCGCGATTCCTCTGGACTTCGCCGAAGCCGCTGAGCTGCACACCCACATCAATGATGGCGGC
Organism: Oceanicaulis sp.; assembly: GCA_028280165.1. Lineage (GTDB taxonomy): Bacteria > Pseudomonadota > Alphaproteobacteria > Caulobacterales > Maricaulaceae > Oceanicaulis. Next base: position 13,112 of record JANQMI010000109.1, read on the forward strand.
ATCATGCGCATGCGCCGGATTGAGGGCGGTGTGGTGATTCCGGCTGGTGAAACCGTCAGATTCGAGCCTGGCGGCCTGCACGTGATGCTCTTTGGTCTGGAAGAGCCGCTCACCGAAGGCTCACCAGAGCTGTTACGCCTGCAGTTTGGCGAGCTCGGCGAGATCGATGTGCTGCTCGCAGTCTACTTCAACACCGAAGGTGGGCACGCCCATTAAGGCTACGCGCTGCCCGGCAGCGCGACTTGAATTGGAATTGAAATGTCTATCATCCTGACCTTGGCCGCGACGCTCGCGGCGCAGGCCACCGAGAGTGCGCCTGAAGATAATCCCAGCTGGACAACCGACACCATCACCGTGCGTGGTGAAAGCATCACCGGATATGGTGCTGAGACGTCGGGTCTGTCTCGCTCCAGCGCGGCCCTGATTGATGTCCCACAGTCGATCCAGGTACTCACACCGACCTTGTTACGCGAGCAGGAGCTCACCACCCTGACTGACGCGCTGGCCAATATCTCCGGCGCGGTCCCTGCGGACACGCGCGAAGGCGTGCTCGCCAATCCCAGCCTGCGCGGCTTTGAAGCGGAAATCTTCATTGATGGGCTTATCGCCTATGCCGATACTGCGGTCATCGATCCGTCGAGCCTTATCGCCGTTGAACGCATTGAAGTCGCCAAGGGGCCCACATCGGCCTTATTCGGTGGTGGCACGGGAGCGCCTGTCGGCGGCCTCATCAACCTGGTCACTAAGACACCGGGCCAGGAGGCCGACTATGAGATTGGAGTTCGGCTTGGATCTGAAGAAACCGTAGCGCTCTTCGCCGATCTCAACCAACCGCTTGGAGATCAGGCCGGCGTCCGGCTTGCCGCAGAACATTTTTCCAGCGCGGACTATATCGATGCGGTGGAGACCACGCGGTTGACGCTCAACCCTTCCGTCGCCGTCTCGCTGGGTGCAAACACCGATCTGGTGGTGCGCGGGCTCTATAACCGGATTGAACAGCTTGAGTATTCGGGGCTGCCGGCCTCGGTCGCCAATCTGCCAGGTGTCGATCCATTTCAGTTCACCGGGGCGACTGATGCGCCAGACACGGTGATCGAAAACACCATGGTGACTGCGGAACTCACCCACGCCTTCAGCGACACTCTGTCCGGTCAGATGCGTTTGCGCCGGTATGAGAGCCGTTTTGACGAGTTTGCGAGCTTTGGCTTCTTTGCCTTCTTCCCAATAACGGGCACCCAAATGCCGGTGATCCGCGGCCACTTGCCGGTGGATGTGGGCGAAACCACGGTAGATGGCGCATTGAGTTGGTCCGGCCTGACCGGATCAATCCGCCATGACGTGCTCATCGGAGCCACCTATGACGCTACCGATTATGACGGAGCGACTGCGTTTGACTTCACGCCAATTGGCGTTCTCGACTTGGCGTCAGGGGTGAATGCGCTTCAGTTCGGCGCGGTTCCGGCCATCACACGCGAAATCGTTTCTGAGTACCGCACGACCGCGATCTATGCGCAGAACCAGATGCAGATCGGCGACCGCCTAAGCGTGCTGGCGAGTGGTCGTTTTTCCTCTTACACGCTGACGGAAGTCGTTGGCGGGCAGGGAACCGACGAAACTTATGATGAATTCGACCCGCGCCTGGGTGCCTCCCTGCGCGTTGTCGATGGACTTTCAGTCTTCGCAGGCTGGGCAACCGGCTCGCGTTTGTCGCTCTTCTTTGCTGGTGAGAACGGCGCGGCACCGGTTCCAGAAACCTCTGAGTCCATCGAAGCCGGCGTGAAGTTCAATCATGCCGCGTCAGGACTGAGTGGCACGCTGGCAGTCTTTGAAATCACACGTGAAAACGTCCCCACGGCCTCGCCAATCGTACCGTTTACCCAGGTGCAAACGGGTGAGCAGCAAAGCCAGGGCGTCGAGCTTGATCTCGTCTGGGAGCCATCTGAACAGGTCTCCTTCTTGATGTCCGCCGCGTCGATCGACGCAGAAGTGACCCGTGATAACACAATTGCGGTGGGCGATGCCTTGCCACGCACGCCGGACTTGTCCATGCGTATTGCCGGTCGGTATCGCGTCACCGATGGACGCTTCGCTGGCCTGGGCGTTGGCGCGGGCGTGACCCACAATGGTGACGCCTCGCTTGCGCTTCCCAATGGGGCAAGGAGCGACAGCTACACGATTGCAGACGCGCAAGTCAGCTTTGAGCGAGATAACTGGCGCATCGGCTTCGATATCGAGAACCTCTTCGATGAGGACTATTTCGCGCCCTACCAATACCTGGCTCAGGACGTGGTGCGCCCTGGCCGTCCGCGCTCGGCGTGGGTGTCACTCTCAACCCGCTTCTAAGGAGAAGACCATGACGGACCTTTCAAGACGTCTATTGCTCTCAGGCCTTGCCGGTGGCGCAGCCCTGGCACCCTTCCTGGCGGTGGCGCGCGCAGCCGCTCAAGAAGCGGGTATGACGATGGAAGAGGCAACCAGCCTCAGCCATGACGCTCATGTTCGTTTGATGGAAATACCCGGGCTTCACATGCACGGCAATGAGAAAGTCGCAATGTTGCTTTATCCCGGCTTTACCGCACTGGATCTGGTAGGCCCCCACTACTTTTTTGCCTGCATGATGGGCGCTGAAATTCACCTGGTAACACCCGGTGACGCGCTGGCTCCCGTGCCCAGTGATCTAACCCTCGCGATTGAGCCGACGATCACTTTGGCGGACTGTCCGCGGGATCTGGATCTAGTCTTTGTACCGGGTGGGACCGCTGGGACGCTGGATGCGGCGCGTAACCCTGATGTCCTGCGGTTCTTGAGAGAGGCGCAGACCGAGTACATGACCAGCGTGTGCACGGGGTCGGTTATCCTGGGCGCGGCAGGCCTGCTGCGCGGCAAGAAGGCCACGGGCCATTGGGTGATCCGCGATGATCTGGAGCGGTTCGGGGCTGAGCCCGTCAATCAGCGTGTGGTGCGCGACGGCAATGTAATCACCGGGGCCGGTGTGTCCGCAGGCCTGGACTTCGCGCTTGAAGTCGTCGCAGCGATGCGCGGAGAACCCTATGCAGAGACCTTGCGCCTGCAGGCTGAATATGTGCCCGAACCGACGGTGCCAGGCGGATCGCCGGAAACGACCAATCCGGCCATCACCGAAGCGCTGTACGAGATGTTCGCGCCGTTCCGGGTTGGGCTATCCGAGCTCCAGCCCCTATAGAGCCTCAAGATCATTATTCCCCTTTGGAGAGAATTGATGTAAATTATTCCCTCCAAAGGGGGATGAGTTTGCAGAATCTCAAGTCAGTTCTTGTTGCAGTGACCGCCTGTGCGTGTGGTGCAGCACCGTCCTCTGACGAGGTTGCCGCGTCGCCGGTGCCGCAGCCTCTTCACGCGATCTCCGTCTTGGATGGGGCGGGCGAGACGCAGACGCTTCTGATTGCCGGAGTCCGGGGGCCGGATTTCAACCACGCCGCTGAGGCGGCCGCCGAAGCGCAATCCATCCTTGATGGCCTTCTGGCCGAGGGTGGGATCACCCACAGCGTGATCGCTGATGCGGATCGTTATGACCGCATTCCCAGCCAGATCATCCTGCCCGACGGCCGTAACCTTGCAACCACGCTGATTGAAGCGGGCTGGGTGATGGTTTGGCCTCGGCTGGGCCAGGACCTGGCGTATGCGACGCTCTATGATGGAGAAAGCCTGGCCCGAAAGACGGGGGCCGGTGCTTGGGGGCAAGGCGGATTTGCCGTCCGCGACACCGACCCCAACCGTCTTGCGCCATTTCTGGATTCCGCCCAGATCATTGAAGGACGGGTCATTGCCATCGGGTCAGCGCGCGATGGACGAGTTTTCCTCAATTTCGGACTGGATTGGCGCACCGACTTCACCGCCGTTGCCGATGAAGAAGCTGTCGAACGCTTTGCGGCAGCTGGCCTCGACCTGTCTGCGCTGGAGGGTACGGTGATCCGAGTGCGCGGCTGGATGTTCGAGCTGAACGGACCAAGCATAACGCTCAGCCATCCCGCTCAGGTCGAATTGGTGGACGCGCCGCCAGTACCAGCGCTGCCGCGTTAGGGCTGAGATCACTCAGCCATTACACCATCGGAATGAGGCCCGCTTCTTCGGGATCGCCGACCGTCTCAGTCAGAGCTTTTTTGAGCTTGTTAAGCGCTTGGTGCTCGATCTGACGCACGCGCTCCTTGGAGATGCCCAGGCGTACACCCAACTTCTCCAGCGTCACGCTGTCCTCGCGCAGGCGGCGTTCGCGGATAATCAGCTGCTCACGCTCGGTCAGGCGTTCCATCGCTTCGCCCAGCCATTCCGACCGCTTGGACGTGTCGCGCTTGTCCATTGCCGTCGCTTCGGGGTCGGGACGCTCGTCCGCCAACAAATCCTGCCATTCGCCATCACCGTCTTCGGTGAAGGGCGCGTTGAGCGAGCGATCCACAGCAGCCAGGCGTGAAGCCATCTGGTCCACATCATCTTCGCCAACACGCAGCGCCTGGGCGACATAGGCGCGGTTTTCAGGCGTCAGGGCACCGGACCCGACATCTTTGATCAGAGCCCTAAGGCGGCGCAGATTGAAGAAGAGCGACTTCTGAGCGGCCGTGGTGCCAGTCCGCACGATCGACCAATTTCGCAGGACATAATCCTGAATGGACGAGCGGATCCACCAGCTGGCGTAAGTGGAGAAGCGCACGCCGCGTTCGGGCTCGAAGCGGGCCGCAGCCTGCATCAAGCCGATATTGCCCTCGCTGACCAGGTCCGGGAAGGGAAGGCCGTAATGGCGGAATTTCGCGGCGACAGCGACGACCAGACGCATATAGGCGGTCGTCAGCTTGTGAAGTGCCACCTCATCACCCTTGTCACGCCAGGCTGTGGCCAAGCCCAGCTCTTCCTCGCGCTCCAGAAGCGGCGCATCCATGGCGCGCTTCAAGAAGCGACGATCGGGATCAACAGAGCGGCTGGGTGACGTGGCCATCGCGTAAACTCCCCAAGGGTTAACCTCGTTATGTTGACCTTTACGCAGGGAGACCTATGGCGGTTCACACTTTGGACATATTTTTTTCAGCTGCGTTGAATTCTTGAGAATGAAACGCAAAACGCCCCGCTGGTGGAACCAACGGGGCGTCATAAAGGTCAGTCGGGCCATAATACCCGAGTGTCCAGCTAGGAGACCTAAGCGGCTTTCTTGGTCAGCGTCTTGGTCAGCATTTCAAGCGCCTTGTCACGGTCCAGTTTTTCAACCGCAGCCACCTCGCGGACCATACGGTCCAGGGCGCTTTCGTACAGCTGGCGCTCAGAATAGCTCGGCTCCGGCTGGTCTTCCTGACGGTGCAGGTCGCGCACCACTTCAGCGATGGAGATGAGATCGCCGGAGTTGATCTTGGCTTCATATTCCTGAGCCCGGCGCGACCACATGGTACGCTTGATCTTCGGCTTGCCCTTCAGGGTCTCCATGGCGTTTTTCAGGATTCTGTCATTTGCCAACGCCCGCATGCCGGCCGAGGTGGCTTTTGCCGTCGGCACGCGCAGGGTCATCTTGTCCTGCTCAAAAGAGACCACATAGACTTCGATATCGAAACCGGCGACGGTTTCTTTCTCGACCCCTGTCACGCGTCCGACGCCGTGCGCCGGATAGACAATGTGATCACCTTTTTTGAAATTCTTGTTGTCGTTGGCGGTCTTTTTGGTCATGGAGGCCCTCTTAAACCTGCGCGCCAAGGCTAGCTGAACTGGCCAAGCGCGGCTCCGCTCTCAAGACTGTTTGAGGCTACACCGACGTAAAGAAAGCGCGCATACACCTGGACCGGTCCTGTTACGGGGCCGATCAATTATCAGGTGTAAAACGGGCTATTTCAAAGCCGGTGCAATTCCCAAACGAGAGCGACAAACGCAATCAATAGAAAAATAAGGTATCATAAAATCTGCATAATTGCAATTTGCTGCAAATGCGAAACCGTTCCGCGTGCGGAGCAGGGCTAATAATTCATTAACCTATTGGCGCGGCGGACTATTTTTATGAAGAGGGTGGGTTCGCAGAGAAATACTTCTCCAGCTTGCCTTTTTCAGTCTCAAATTGTTCGGCATCCGCGGGCGGATCCTTTTTGATCGTGATATTGGGCCAGGCCGCCGCGTATTTGGAATTCAGAGCCAGCCATTTGCCGTCTGCATCATCTTCGGTATCGGGCACGATCGCCTCGACTGGGCATTCTGGCTCGCACACGCCGCAGTCGATACACTCATCAGGGTGGATGACGAGCATATTCTCACCTTCGTAGAAGCAGTCCACAGGGCAGACTTCCACGCAGTCGGTGAATTTGCAGCGAATGCAGGCGTCGGTGACAATATACGTCATCGCTTACGGTAGCTCTCAGGCTGTCTGATGAAGGTTCTGGATTTGGCGAGGTGAACGGCGTTTGTCAACTCACTCAAACGTCGCGCTCTGCAGCCTGACGCGCCGCTGCACGGTCATGATCACTGAGAGCGAGCAGAGGAGCCAGACGGCGCAGCAATGCGTCCTCATGGGCTTCATTCTCGCCATCTGCCAGCACAACACTCCACAGATGAGTCATCATCTCCATCCGCTTTTCGTGAGGCAGGTCTTTGACGATCTTGGTGAAGCGGTAGTGATCGACGGCGTGATCGACCAGGTCTTCAGCTTCGGTGAGCATGGCCTCGGCGTCTGCTTCGCTCAGTTCAAAGCTCTCTTTGAGGACTTTCATGATCTGATCGTGCTCGACATTGGCATAGACGCCATCGGTCATGGCCGCTTCGACCATGAGCGCGGCGACCGCCAGTTCAGCGGAGGTTTCTGCCTTATCTTCGGTAGTCTTGCCGCCGGAAAACAGATTTCTAAGCGCCTTGATCATCGATCGCCTCTTTGTTCAGGGCTTTCGCCCGCGTCTTCCAGACGGTACAGCGCCTGGGCTTCGCTCGCCGGTCCACGGCGCTTGCCAAGACTCAGAATTTCAACGCGCATCAGGCGCTGATCTCTCATATAGATCAGCCGATCGCCCGGTCTGACAAGGCCTGACGGCTTTTTCAATCGCTCAACCCGGCCAGTTCGGTCAATGCGAACCTTGCCGGACTCAATGAACTGCGTGGCAAGCGCACGCGATTTGAACAAGCGCGACCTGAACAGCCAGACATCACAGCGTTGGGCGTCTTCACTCATGACCCCGCCTTGCGCGCTTTGGGCCTGCGCTTGCGCGCGCGTTGCGGCTTGGATGCGCGCCGTTGGGGCTCAGGCTTTAGCTCAGCCAGCACCGCAAAGGGCGAATCCGGTTTGGGCGCAGGGGCGGGCTCCGGTTTGGTGTCGGGTTTAAGGGCGCGCGATCGCCCGCCCCAAAGCTCCGGAACAGGCCCGCCATCTTCGGGTGCCGACGCTTTTTGCAAGCGGCGATAGCCCAGGGCTTTGAGCACCTGGCGTAATTCGTCATTGGAGCAGCCCATTAGGCTGCACATAGCTGCAGTCGGTTCAAACCGGCCTTTGCCGTGAATTTTGCGGTTCTCCCGAATGAGATCGGCGAGGCGCTCCAGCATATCCAGGCGCACCGCCAAAGGCCCGCAGCGTTGATACCCTGCCGCAGTGTAGTCGGCTTCTGGCCGGCCTGCCTCCACATCCATGCTTGTGCGCCCGGCATCTGGGGTTAGCGCACGGCTGGCATCGCCAGCCTTGATCGCGCGCAGCAGCGCGTTCATGTGTGCGGCCTTGGGCTTTAACAGCGCCGGCATGAAAACCGCGTGCTCACCGATCTGAATGCCGGCCTGACGCAATTCGCGGCGCTCCTGCGTGGACAGGTTCGCCAGATCGGCTGCGAGCGCTTTGCGTGGTGCGGCTCCGAAAGACTCCACCAGACGATAGGCCACGCCGCGCGCTAGACCGGTCAGGTGCGAGCCCTCGCGCAGCTGGGATTTCAGTGCGAGCAGGGGTTTCAAGGCGTCCCCGGCCGCCTCGGCGATGAAGCGTTCCAGGCGGCGTTCAGCGCGTGCCACCGCTTCGGGTGAGCCGAGCTCGCCGCCAGCCAGGCGGGCGGTCGGCAAGAAAGGATCATCGGTGCCGATCAGCCGGGCTACGCTATGGTCCTGCCACCAGATCGAGCCGTCATTTTGCAGCGTCAAGGCTTCGCGCTCAGCTTTGGCCAGCGCGCCAAGGCGGCGATTAACCTCCGGGCGCACCGCTTTAAGGGCAGCGTTGGCAACCGCGCGGCGGGCCAGGGGCCCGCCTTCGCGGACCGCTTCAAAGCGCAACCCCGACAACCGGCCCACATGATGACCTTCAACAAGCACCTCGCCCTCGCCATCAATGCCGGCGACGAGGTCGGTCTTCTCGCGCAGCCCGCGCATCAGGGCGCTGGTGCGCCGGTCGATAAAGCGCGCAGTCAGACGTTCATGCAAGGCATCGGACAACTTGTCTTCCACCTCGCGCGTCCGCTCCTGCCAATAGGCGGGGTCGGCGGTCCAGTCGCCGCGGTGGGCGGCGTAGGCCCAGGTGCGCACATGGGTGAGGCGCTGAGACAGGGTATCGACTTCGCCGGTGGTTTTCGCCAAATGCTCCAATTGAGCGTCCAGCCAGCTATCAGGTAAATAGCCCGAACCGCGGGTCAGATGGCCAAACAGGGTTTTGACCAGCCGCGTATGCTCGTCCAGCGAAACCTTACGGAAATCCGGCGTTCGGCATACATCCCAGAAGCGGGCTAGCCCTGCGCGGCTCGTCAGCTTGTCCCGCACCTCCGGGTCCTTGGCGGCGAGATCTAGCACCTCCTCATCCACCGCATACCGGACACGCTCCAGCAATGGGTTGGGGGACGGCAGGTTCAGGCTGGCTCGCAGGGCATCCAGGCTCGACAGGTCGAGATCGGAATTGCGCCAGGTGAGCCGAGTGATGGGATCAAAGCGATGGTTTTCCACCCGCTCAATGGCCTCGGCATCCAGCGGTCTGGCGTCTGAGGTCTCGCCAAATGTTCCGTCTGTGCGGAACCGTCCGGCCCGACCCGCGATCTGGCCAATTTCATGGGGGAAGAGGCGGCGGCGCTTGCGGCCATCGAATTTGGAGAAGCTGGCAAAGGCGACATGGTCGACATCCATATTCAGCCCCATTCCGATTGCGTCGGTGGCAATCAGGAAGTCGGCCTCTCCGGACTGATAGAGCTCCACCTGGGCGTTGCGGGTGCGCGGGCTAAGCGCGCCCATAACCACCGCCGCACCGCCGCGCTGGCGACGAACCAGCTCAGCCATGGCGTAAACATCTTCAGCGCTGAAGGCCACCACGGCCGACCGCCGGGGCAGCTTGGTCAGCTTTTTCGCCCCGGCATAGGTGAGCGTTGAAAAACGCTCGCGGTCCATAATGTCCGCGTCCGGTACCAGTCGGCGGATCAGGGCCTCCATGGAAGACGCGCCCATGAACATGGTCTCTTCGGTGCCGCGGGCATGGAGCAGCCGATCGGTGAAGATATGGCCGCGCTCCGGGTCAGCCGCGAGCTGGATTTCATCCACGCCAAGAAAGGCCGGACGCAGATCCATTGGCATGGCCTCTACCGTGCACAGGAAGTAGCGCGCGGTTGGTGGGACGATTTTTTCTTCGCCGGTAATCAAGGCGGTCAGGGCTGGGCCTTTGACCTTCACGACCCGGTCATAGAGCTCGCGGGCGAGCAGTCGCAAGGGCAGGCCCATGACCCCCGAGGCCCGGCCCATCATGCGCTCCAGCGCAAGATGCGTCTTGCCGGTATTGGTGGGTCCCAATACCGCAGTGATCGTGCTGTCCATGCCTGCGCGGGACATGTCGCGCTCCGTAACGAGAATTCGAGTCTTGGATTTAGGCCTGAGTCGGAGCCAAGGAAGAGCCGCTAGTCAGCGAGCGGACGGTGGACCAGCTGCCGAGCCTGGATATTAATGCTGCCAATGGCGGTATTCGCCCGGAACCGCACCGGAATGTGGGCCCCATCAATGGGTGCCAGCCACATGGTCACGGGGCGTCGGATCTCGTCATCGGTGGGGAAGTCATCCAGATCATAGCCGCTGATGGGCTCCAGAAATGCCTGGCAGCGCAGCGCATTGCCGCGATAGGCGCGCGTGCGGACTTCATCAAGGCCCACATTCACAAAGCGGAGATTATAGCGCGCCTTACCATCAAAGATCGGCATCCGACCGTTACAGGTTTGGCCTTCATTCTCAAAATTGAGCGCCAGCGCCACGTTGAGCAAAACCGTAATTGGATCGATGGCTCCCTGGCGATCTTCATCAGACGCGGGCGGCTCACCCATGGAACCAAAGGGCGGATTTACATCGGGGACGGCCATGCCTTCCCGGAAGTCGATCCCCACCACGCGGCCTTTATTGCTGGCGAAATTCGTGTGCTGATATCGCCAAGGCTCCAGCCCACTCCCATTCACATAGCCCACGGTCGTGGCTGCGATGTCAGTATCGTCAAACCAGGCCGCCAGCCCTGCGGTCGTAAAAGTTGCGGCGGCCGAATAGCTGGACTCCGTGATGCGCGCGTTCACCGTGATATCTGCGACATTCAGAAACAACACCGAACCAGCATATTCCACATAAAGCTGGCCGAAATCGGTCACGCCCTGTGGGGCGGTGTCGATGTCGTCACCGGTGGCCGCACTGGACAGCGCGAGCGTGGAGGCAAAAGCACAAAGGGCAAGGCGAATTGAGGTCATCGATATAGTCCCGCTCCGTCGGGCTTGATATGAAACGCCCCTGCGGCTGAGTGCAAGATGAACGCGGCAAACGCCTGCGGCAAGCATTCTGGCTGCAACACAAGCTGTGTGACCTGAGGCTTTCGCCTTGACGAGGACGGTCACCTCCGGTAATTCGCCCGCTCTTGCGCTGCGGGCTCCGGCTTCGCAGGCGCATCCGTTTTGACGAATATTAAGGTAGAAGCCATGTCGCGTCGTTGCGAATTGACGGGTACGGGTCCGGTTGCGGGCAACAACGTGTCCCACGCCAACAATAAGACCAAGCGTCGCTTCCTGCCCAATCTGTGCCAGGTGACCTTGGCATCAGAAACCCTGGGCCGTTCCTTCAAGCTCCGCATTGCCGCTAAGGCGTTGCGCAGCGTCGATCACACCGGTGGTCTGGACCAGTTTCTTTTGAAGGCTCGCGACGGCGATCTGTCGGCCAATGCGCTGAAAATTAAGCGCGACATCAAGAAGGCACAGGCTGCAGCCTAAGCCGTTCTTGAACCGCTGACGAAACAAAGCCCGCCGATACCAGCGGGCTTTTTTCTTACCCGCAAGCCCCCCGAAACTTCCTCCGCCGACCGCTCCCACTGCCATTTGTGATCACAGTCATGCGCCAAACACTTTGGCGCTTGGGCTATTTCTGAGTTATTATTGTAGTGTATTCAATGAGGCGTGTAGACCGAAATCCCTCATGAGCTTGGGGTTATTATGCTAAAGCCGTTGGCTGGGCTGAGAATTTTGACCATCGAGCAATATGGTGCTGGGCCATATGGCACGCAGCTCTTGGCTGGGCTTGGCGCGGAGGTCATCAAGATTGAGAATCCCGCTGTCGGCGGCGACAGCGCCCGGCAGGCCGGCCCGCACTTTCTGGGCGATCATGACAGCCAGTATTTTCAGGCCTTCAACCGCGGCAAGAAGTCGGTTGCGCTGGACCTGAAGGACAAGGGTGACCGCCGCATCTTCGAGCGCCTGGTGGAGAATGCCGACGCGGTGGCGAACAATCTGCGCGGCGATCAGCCTTCAGCCCTGAAGGTCGACTACGCAGCTTTAGCCTCAATCAAGCCAGAAATCGTTTGCGCACACTTGTCGGCCTATGGCCGCAACACACGGCGTGAAGCCTGGCCGGGCTATGATTATCTGGCCCAGGCCGAAGCTGGTTTCATGTCCCTGACCGGTGAACCGCACGCCCCTCCGACTCGATTCGGTTTGTCCGTGGTTGACTTGATGAGTGGGACGATGATGGCCACCGGCTTGATTTCAGCGGTATTGGGGGCCCGTCAGACCGGCGTGGGTTGCGATATCGACACCTCGCTCATGGACACGGCCATGCATCAGCTGTCCTATCCGGCGACCTGGTATCTCAATGAGGGGCGTGAAACCGAACGTGTGCCGCGGTCTGCACACCCAGCGGCGACTCC
>JANQMI010000133.1 GCA_028280165.1 Oceanicaulis sp.
GCTGGGAAGCCTATGAAACTGTGACCGGCTATGAAGTTACGCCCTTCCTGGGCGTGGCGGATTCCGGTTTTAACTACACGCCGGACCCTGGCGGGGTGGCAGAAATATTCTGCACGCCGTTCGACTTTCTGATGAATGAGGACAATCACCGCCTGGAAGAACGCGAGTTTCGCGGCCGATTGAGACGCTACTACGCCATGCCGTGGAAGGGGCGCTATATTTGGGGGGCGACTGCTGGCATGCTCAAGGCGCTGTCCCGGCGCTGGACGCTGGGCCGGGCGAAGGACTAGGAGATCCTGGGATGCTGCGCATCGTCATCTTAATGGCTGTCATGTTCGCCTTGCCGTTCATCGTTTGGCACCTCTGGCGGCTGCTCGCCACGAGTGTTGATGAAGACGGCCAGGCCGCGCCCGCGCCCGTGGGGTCATTGGCGATCGTTGGCGCGGCGCTGGCGGTTGTGGCGACCTTCTCACTGGTTTTGTTCGGCGGTGCAGGAACCTCGGGTGAGGAACGCTATCAGCCGCCGCGCATCGTCGATGGTGAAGTCCAGCCCGGCGAGTTTGTGGACGATGACGATGGGCCTGACGCCGGTCCGGATCGTGACTGAGAGCCGCCTAAACCCCAAGGACCAGGGCTGGATGACGGCCCCGCATACACGCGCTGTCATGGCAGCGTTAAATGGAGATCATGGGGACCGCGCACGTTTCGTTGGCGGATGCGTTCGCAATGCCTTGCTGGGGGTGCCGGTTGAGGATGTCGATATTGCCACCGCGCTGGATCCTGAAGCCGTGGCCACCGCGATGGAGCGAGCGGGCATCAAGGTTGTCCCGACAGGCATCGCGCACGGAACACTCACCGCGATTGTGGATGGCGAGCCCTATGAAATCACCAGCTTGCGCAAGGATGTTGAAACCTTCGGGCGGCGTGCGGTGGTCGCCTTCACCACCAATTGGGCTGAGGACGCGCAGCGCCGGGATTTCCGCGTCAATGCGATCTACGCCCGCCAGGATGGATCGCTCTACGATCCGTTTGGCGGCCTGCGCGACATTGCGGAGCGGCGAATCGTCTTCATTGGTGACGCGCATGATCGCATCGCCGAGGATCATCTCAGGATTCTCAGATTCTATCGCTTCACGGCCTGGTATGGACACGAAATCGACCCGGCTGGCCATCAAGCCTGTGTGCAAATGGCCGAAACGCTCAAAGCTTTGTCGGCGGAGCGGATCTGGAAGGAATTGAAGAGACTCCTGATCGCGCCGGATCCCACCTTCACGGTTAAAGCGATGCAGGAAGGACACGTCCTTTCACAAGTCTTAACAGGACGTATCGACTTCAACCTGTTCTTAGCCATAATTAACGCTGATCGAGGGAAATCCCGGACGCCCGACCCGCTTTTGCGGCTGGCGGCGCTGATGGGCGGGGACGAGGCGGCGATGATCGCGCTTTGCAGACAGATGAAGGCGTCGAACGCCGAGCTTGCAAGTGTCCAGGCCTTACTGGCTCCGGTAAAGGCGCTCGCGCTGACCCCGGAGGCGGGTCCCGATATGCTCGCGCGGGCTGTGGTCGCGGTCGGTCGCGATGCCGTGGAATCCCGCCTGCGCCTTGCTGAAGCACGCCAGGGCGGCGACGCGGATGATGCGATTGCCTTCGTGCGCGGGTTTGAAGCCCCCATATTTCCCCTGAAAGGCCGTGATCTGCTGGATGCGGGTTTTGAGGCCGGGCCTGACATGGGAGAGCTGTTAAAGCAGCTTGAGCACGATTGGGTTGAAAGCGATTTCACGCTCACACGTGACGCCCTGCTGGCCCGCGCTCGCGGAGGTGCGGCATGAGTGAAGACAAGCCCGACGAGAAGATTGATCCCGAAGCGGTAATCCGCACCACGCTCGATCGCATCAAAGCCTTTGGCTATGTGGACCGGTCATGGATCCTGTCCGCCTTTGAGGTGTATTTCTGGGACGTCTACAAACCCAATGAGAAGGATGACGCGCAGAAGGCCAATGCGTGGTTCTTCTGGGTCCGCCTGCCCTTCTTGCCTATCATTGGGTTGCTGAAGCTGCTGGCGATGCCCTTCCGTGGAGGCGGCGACATCGACCGGTCGCATAACCCCATGGCCAAGCATACCAAGCACGACCCTAAGGAAAGGCGCGCTTACCAGCTCAATGCCGGGCTGTTACGCTCTTTGCTCGCAACCATTCCGGTGCCGTCTACGGGCCTGCCGGCCCAAGGCGGACGCCGCCGGGGCCCCGGTGTGCGCAGCCTGGACAAGCTGTTCGAGACTGCGGACAAAAAGAATCTGAAGCGCATTGCCAAATTTCTGCGCAAGTCCGGGTTAGAAGAAACCGGTTTCCCGGTCCGGCTCGTCGGTGAGAAGGGTGAGGGGGCCCCAGCGGCCCAGCCCAATGAAGACACCCCGACGCCCCTGCGCCGGAATGCGGCGCTGTCCGTTTTGACCGGTGGGCTGCTCTATCGCTTTGCCTATGACCACGACAAAAAGCTGCAATGGGAAGACACCAAAAGAGTTTTCCGGGCTGAGGGTGTGTATCGAGTTTACGTGGTTCCGCCGGATGCGACCTATGTGGAGCGCCGCCTGCTGCTGATGAGTCTGAATCAAGATGGCGCGATCGTCCGCGCCGCTGAGATTCGCAAACGTCGCGGTCAGTTTGTCGTGCGTGGCGGCTATGTGATCCCGGCCAGCGGCATCAACACTTTCGTTCTGTCCTCGGATTTCTCGCCGGACGTGCTGGCCCAGATGATCGAAGAGGGTATTTCGCCCGCCGCGCGCGATATCGTCTTCCCGGGCGGGGTCCCTGAAGAGGTGGAGACCAGCGCTTCCTTCCTGCAGGAGCATCAGCTGGGCTTCTACAGCCTGTTTAGCCGGGGCGAAGGCGAATTGCGCGGCTCGCTGATGGAGGCTCCGACC
This sequence comes from Oceanicaulis sp., assembly GCA_028280165.1. Lineage (GTDB taxonomy): Bacteria > Pseudomonadota > Alphaproteobacteria > Caulobacterales > Maricaulaceae > Oceanicaulis. The sequence continues at coordinate 2,921 of JANQMI010000133.1, forward strand.
CCGGCTACCGCCGTAGGCTATCGCGTCGACGAGGCGCAGATCGATCTTAGCGATCCGCCAGAAGACGCCTTACTGCCATCACCGGGTGAGGGTGACGCCTATTCTGATCTGCCACCGGCACCGCGCCGCCGCTATCCAGAGCTGGGCTTCCTGACATTGGATGAAATTGAAGATCGCCGCGATCAGATTCTGGTCGCCGCGGTCAGCCGCAATCCGGCTGTCAGTATCGATATCGGCTAAGCCCTTAAGGCCAGATCACCTCGGGGGGCATGGAGGACAATATGCTCTCCACATTCCCGCCGGTGGCCAGGCCAAACGTCGTGCCGCGGTCATAGAGCAGGTTGAACTCCACATAGCGCCCACGCCGGATCAGCTGCTCGCGCCGGTCTTTTTCTGACCAAGGATGGGTCATGCGTTTGGCCACAATCGCCGGATAAGCGCTGGCGAAGGCTTTGCCGACATCCCGGGTGAAGGCAAAGTCGGCCCCATGGTCGCCGGACTGCAGGTGGTCGTAGAAAATTCCGCCGGTGCCGCGCGGCTCTGACCGGTGTTTCAGCCAGAAATACTCATCGCACCACTCCGTGTAGCGCTGGTAATAATCCTCGCTATGGGCATCGCAGGCCGCCTTGGCGGCAGCGTGGAAGTCCACGCTGTCCTCAAACTCTTTGGTGCGTTGATAGTCCTGGGTCGGGTTCAGATCCATGCCTCCGCCAAACCAGCTTTCGGTGGTGGAAATGAAGCGGGTATTCATATGCACCGCCGGGACATGCGGATTGCGCATATGGGCAATCAGGGAGATTCCCGTGGCGTGGAAGCGCGGGTCGTCCGCCGCACCCTTCACCTTTTTGGCAAACTCAGGGCTGAATTCGCCATAAACGGTGGAGACATGAACGCCCACTTTTTCGAAAAGGCGGCCATGCATCATGCCCATCACGCCGCCGCCCAGATCCTCGTGATCCTCGCCTCGCGTCCAAGGGGTCAGCTCAAACCGTCCAGCTTCACCGGGATACATGTCGGGATCGGCCTTATCTTCTAAGTCTTCGAAGGCCGCAACGATCTGGTCGCGCAGGGATTCAAACCAGGCCCGCGCGTCAGCGCGCCGGGCATCCAGATCATTGGCAGCAGGGACGGTATCAGGCATCGAACAAATCTCTACTCAGTGTGGGGTCTTTTAAAAGACCCTCGCTCGCGCTGACATGCAAGTGGCACTGTCGTCGCGCTGGCGCGCGCTTTGCAGCTTGGCTAGGGTCCGCCCGCGAAAACCTCCAGGTGAATATGCCATGTCGAACCCGCTTTCAAAATTGCAAGCCGCCATCCAGGCCGAGCAGATGCTGAACGTCGCCAATGAGGCGCGCGCGCTGTTAGGTCAGGACGTCAAACTGGGCGCGCTTTGGGCTGATGTGGCCATGGCCGCCCTGACGTCCGGGGATGAGCTCGCTGCCCTGCAATGCGCACAGAAGCTGGCTGAAGAGCTGCCGCAAAATGTCGATTCCTGGCTTTGGATTGCCAGCGTCTACAGCACGATGGGCCGTCATCCCGACGCCCTGCGCCTGATGGAAGGCCAGATGAAGCGCTTTCCCGATCACCCTTCCATTCACCGCCGCGCGGGACGTGCGCTTTTGGATATGGGCCAACCGGGCACGGCCGAGCTGTGCTTCCGAAAGGCGCTGGAACTCGACCCTTATGATGCGCAGTCCTATGAAGGATTGGCTCAGTCCAAGACTTTTGAACCCGGCGATGCTGACCTGGTGCGTCTGGAGGAGATGCGCTTGGGTTGGCCCGAAAGCACGACGGCGGATAAGCGCGGTATTCTCTCCTACGCCTTGGCCAAGGCCTATGCCGACATTGGAGAAGCCGAGGCAGCGGGACGCCGTGTCGCGGAAGGGGCTGCGTTTTATCGCGACCACGCCCCGTTCGACACCGACCGCCATGAGCAGAGCATGGATCAGCTGCTTTCAATCTATGATTCGCGCTTCGCACGCGCCAATTCTGACGCCGGCATGCTGGATGCGCGCCCGGTTTTCATACTGGCACCCCCCGCGGCTGGGGCAAGCTGGATGGCGCAAGCGCTTGGCGCGCCTGAAGATGTGGTCAAGCTCGAGCGTAATAACGGCCTGCTGTGGATGTGCGCCTCGCCGCTGGGCGATCACATGCCCGATGATTTGCTGAAAGCCTTTATGGAGGGTGGGCCAAACGTTCTTGTGGAGGTTGGCCGGACCTATCTTCAGCGCCTGGATGAGCTGGTTGGCCCAGCCCGGCGGGTGATTGATCCCTCCAGCCTGATCGAGATCGCTGCCGGTGCCGCGGGCCTGTGCCTACCGGCCGCGAAATTTGTACACATCAAGCGCGATCCGCGTGATCTGGCCTGGGCCATCTATAGCCGCCGCTTCCGCAAAGGCCGTAACTGGTCCTATCACCCGGACGATATTGCCCGCGTCCTGCGCCTGCATAATCGCCTTTGCGAGCGCTGGCAGGACCTGTTTGAAGATCGCTTCATAACGGTGTCCTACGAGGATTTGGCCGCCGATCCCGCCACGGCGCTGAAACCGGTCTGCGACTTTGTCGGTGTGGACGCCGAGACGGTCGGTGCAGAAGCCTGGCTGCATTCTGAAACCTTTAAAACAGACCTGGTGGGCGTCCACAAACGCGCCGGCAGCCGGTTTGCCGCGGTCGAGGCGGCGCTAGACCGCGCCGGTCTCATCTAACCGGTCACATCGTTTTCGATCAGTGCTGCGATATCGTCTGCGGCATCGCGAACCGGGTCGGCGCTGCGCTTTAACCGCGCTTGGATGAGTGCGCCTTCGATGGCGGCCAGACCAAAGGCCGCCCGCCGCTTTGCAAGGCCATCCTCCAAGCCCTCGGCAACCAGCATAGTCTCAAAGGCCTTCTGAGCATGGTCGAAGGCGGCGGCTGCCGCCTGGGCAACCGGGCCGTCGCCGGGGGCTTCTTCCAAAGCCACCGTGGCCACAGGACAGCCGCGCACAAAGGCAGACCCTTCGAGCCAGCCGGCCAGGAGCGCGCCATAGGCCCGAACCGCATCGGCCGAGCTCTGTGTCTTTTTGCGGCACTCGATCAACGCGCGGGCCATGCCCTTGCCGGCGGCCTGCATGGCGGCAGCCCCGAGCTCGGCCTTTCCCCCGGGGAAGTGGTGATAAAGCGAGCCCTTAGGACTGTTTGCCAGCGCTAAGATGTCGTTCAGCCCCGTCGCAGCATAGCCTTTTTCCTGAAACAGCTTGGCCGCTGCCGCGATCAGGCGTTCGCGCGCGCCCGGCTGCGGGTCAGTCTCGGATTGCGGCTCAGGGCTTGCCACTCACGTCTCCCATCGGTGTTGACGATTGAAGATTGCCCAGCTTTGCACGCTGTGTCTATATAGACCGGTCGGTCTAGTGATGGAGAGCGTGATGAGTGAAGCTGAGCAAGGCGCAGATCGCAGCGATGTTGACGGAGCCTCCATGGCGCGCGCAGATCGGCCCGGCGCGGCAGATCCTGACACCCCGATCAAGGTGGACGCCGCGCTATTGCGTGAAATCATCAAGGTTCAACCTTTCACCCGCTGGACCGGGCTGGAGGTGATTTCCGCCGAAGACGGCGTGGTGGAAACCCGCTTGAAGCTGCGCCCAGAGGACATGACTCAGCACCATGGGTTTTTGCATGGCGGATTGGTCGGCTTCTTAGCCGATAACGCCGCAGCCTATGCCGCAGCCACGGTGATTGGCGATGTTTTGACCGCCCAGTTCTCCATGAATTTTCTGTCGCCTGGACTGGGAGAAAGCTTTCGGACGCGGGCGGAAGTGGTCAAGGCGGGACGCCGCCAAGTGACTGTGCGCAGCGATGTTTTTGCCCAGACTGAAGCGGGTGAAAAACTGATCGCAACCGCGACAGTCGTGATCCTGCCGGCCAGTCCAGCAGTCACCGAACGCATTGCTGCACGTTGAAACGCACAGGAATGACGGCTCGCCTGCGACTAAAAGTGCGCCGCTTAACCTGACTCTAAGCGGATAATCCGGTTGAAAATATGTGTGGGTCGGTTTAGTTCGCCCCCTGATGGCTAATGGGCCACCCGCCTGCGTCAGCGCGACGCACTGGTCCAGACGCCACGAACGCTATGTCCCGCATGGCGAATACATATCGAATACCCTGAACGCCCCAGTTCGGTGGTCGAGTTAGAAAGAGGTCGACACGTGACGGACGAGACCCAAACCCACGACGGCGACGGTGAAACCCGCCGTGACTTTATCTTCATTGCAGCAGGCGTGACTGCGGCAGCCGGGGGTGTGTTCACCCTGTGGCCCTTCATCGATCAGATGAACCCCGCTGCGGATACGCTGGCCCAGTCCACGACCGAAGTTCCGCTGGACTCACTGGACGAAGGCATGGGCATCACCGTGATGTTCCGCTCGCGTCCTCATTTCGTGCGCCGCCGGACGGCTGCGGAAGTCACCGAAGCGACAGATGTGGATGTGGCCCGCCTGCCCGATAACGACGCCCGCAACGTCAATATCGAAGATGGGGCTCCGGCCACTGATGAGAACCGTTCTGCGGTCACAGCCACGGTTGCAGACGGGGTTGAAGTCGATCCAGCTTACGCGCGCTCCATCTTGGTGACTGGCGCGAACTGTACCCATCTGGGCTGTGTACCAACCGGGGGCGAGGGTGATTACGACGCCTGGTTCTGCCCGTGTCACGGGTCGCACTATGACACCGCGGGCCGCATCCGTCGTGGACCGGCCCCTGAGAACCTTCCCATCCCGCCGATGACGTTTTCGTCGCCGACGACCCTCGTACTCGGCTAGGAGATAAGATAGATGAGCGGACCGAGCACTTACGAACCGAAAACCGGGATCGAGCGCTGGCTGGATAGCCGCCTGCCGATCGTACGTCTTGGCTGGGACTCCTTTGTGGACTTCCCGACCCCGAAAAACCTGAACTATTGGTACACGTTCGGCGGCATTCTAACCGTCTGCCTGATGGTTCAGATCCTGACCGGTATCGTGCTGGCCATGCACTATGTGCCGCACGTGGATTACGCCTTTGCCTCCATCGAGCGTATCGACCGTGACGTGAATTTTGGTTGGCTGCTACGCAACATTCACGCGGTGGGCGCGTCGATGTTCTTCCTGGCGGTCTATCTGCACATCTTCCGCGGCCTGTATTACGGCTCCTACAAAGCCCCCCGCGAGGTTTTGTGGATTCTGGGTGTGGTGATCTACTTGCTGATGATGGCTGCCGCCTTCCTGGGCTATGTGCTGCCGTGGGGCCAGATGTCCTTCTGGGGAGCCACTGTGATCACCGAGCTGTTCGGCGCGATCCCGCTGGTGGGCGGTCCGATCACCGAATGGCTGTGGGGCGGCTTTGCTGTGGGCAATACCACGCTGAACCGCTTCTTCTCGCTGCACTATCTGATCCCGTTCCTGATTGCAGGCGTCGTGGGCCTGCACATCTGGGCGCTGCATGTGCCGGGCAATAACAACCCGACGGGCATCTCGGTGAAGTCCAGCAACGACACGCTGCCTTTCCACCCCTACTACACGGTGAAGGACGGCTTCGCGATTGCGGTCTTCCTGCTGATCTTTGCCTTCTTTGTCTTCTTCTGGCCGGACGCGCTGGGCCACGCTGACAACTATATCGAGGCTGACCCTCTGGTGACGCCGGCTCACATTGTGCCCGAATGGTATCTCCTACCCTTCTACGCGATCCTGCGCGCTGTGCCGGATAAGCTGGGCGGTGTGATCTTGATGTTTGGTGCGATCGCAGTGCTCTTCGTGCTGCCATGGCTGGACACCTCCAAGGTGCGCTCCATGCGCTATCGCCCGATGGCCAAGTGGTTCTTCGTAATCTTCCTGCTGGCTTGCCTGGGTCTGGGCTGGGCGGGTGCGGAACTGCCAGACAAGATGGTGCCGGGCCTTGAGGCCATCGGCGTTGACTTCCTGCTGTTTGGCCGGGTTCTGACGATTTACTACTTCGCCTACTTCCTGGTGATCCTGCCGGTGCTGGGCTTTGTCGAAAAACCGACGGAGCGACCGGCCTCAATCGATGCGTCAGTCACGGGTGGCAAGTCTGCCGCCCCGGCTGCAGCGCCTGCTGAATAAGGAGCGCGAGACATGAAAAACATCCATCGCGCCCTAATCGCAGCGGCAGGTGTCCTGGCTGTCGGCGTGCCCGTCGCCGCCTGGGCCGCTGGCGAATACAAGAAGCCCGAAGAGTATACTTGGTCGTTTGAAGGCCCGTTCGGCACCTTTGATCAGGCCCAGCTTCAGCGCGGCTGGGTGGTCTATGCCCAGGTTTGTGCGGCCTGTCACAGTCTGGAACATCTGGACTTTCGCCATCTGGGCATGGACGGTGGTCCGTTCGATCAGGTTCAGCTGCCGGGCGAAGACTATTACACGGACTTCTCCGCGGACCCGAACCAGAATCCGGTCATTCGCGCTATTGCGGCCGAATACATGATCCAGGATGGTCCCGATGAATTCGGCGACATGTTCGAACGCCCGGGCCGTCCGTCCGATAGCATTCCTTCCCCTTGGGAAAATGAGCAACAGGGCCGCTCGGCGAATGGTGGGGCCTACCCGCCCGACCTGAGCGTGATCACCAAGGCCCGTTATGGCGGTCCGGAATATATCCGGTCGCTGCTGCTGGGCTATGACTATGAGGTACCCGAGGACCTCGAAGTGCGTCCGGGCAATTATTATAACCCCTACATGTCTGGCCAGGTGATTGCCATGCCGCCGGTGCTGTTTGAGGACGGGGTGGTCTACGAGGACGGAACCGCGGCCACGGTTGACCAGATGGCGGCCGATGTGACGGCCTTCCTGACCTGGGCGGGTGAGCCGCACATGGATGCCCGTAAGAGCCTCGGCTTTATTGTGATGGCCTATCTCTTATTCCTCAGCATCCTGCTTTATGCAGCCTATAAAGTGCTGTGGTCGCGGGTGAAGCACTAAGCTTCAAACATGACTGAGACTGACAAGAAGGGCTGCCCGTGTTTCGGGCGGCCCTTTTTTTATCCGCAAATCAGCTAAGCTGGCCGCCATGAGTTCTGAGCAAATCGACATTGCCCCTTACCAGGACCGCTGGGCCGGTGAGGGGCTGGACCAGGCCGAGGTTGTTGCGACAGCATTGGGCGAGCTGGCGGTGCGGGTTGATCATGTGGGCTCCACCGCGGTGCCCGGCCTGGCCGCCAAGGATGTCATTGATATTCAAGCCCAGGTCATGAGGCTGGATAGCCCTGAGATCGAACGGGCTATGGCGGCGGCGGGGTATCAGTTGCGCCCGCACAATACCGGCGATCCGCAGAATCCCGACAGCGAGCCCATGCTGGGCGATGATGACTGGCGCAAGCTGTATTTTCGCGAGCCGGTCGGCTCCCGTCGTATTCATATTCATGTGCGCCGCAATGGGGCGGCGGGGGCCCGCAACACGCTTTTGCTGCGGGACTTCCTGCGCGCCGATAGCGCGGCGCGCCGCGATTATGGTGATTTTAAATGGGCCTTAGCGGACCGCACGCGCGATGATCGTGCCGCCTATGCGGCGATCAAACGGCCCTTTATTCTAACCGCACAGCGCGCTGCCGTGGCTTGGGCCCGGCGCACCCGCTGGGTGCCGCCGGCACCAGATGTTTACTGGACGAGGACACAATGAGCGAGTGGGTTTTAGGCGTTATCGGCGGATCGGGTTTGTACGCCCTTGAAGGCTTGGACAAGGTGCGCAAGCAGCGGGTGATCACGCCCTGGGGTGCGCCCTCAGGCCCGATGATCCACGCCGAACTGGAAGGCTTGAAGCTGGTCTTCATGCCGCGCCATGATGAGGGCCATCGCATCCCGCCCAGCCAGATCAATTACCGCGCCAATATCGATGCGCTGAAACGTGCGGGCGTCACCGATCTGCTGTCCCTGTCGGCGTGTGGGTCTTTAAAGGAAGAGCTGCCGCCGGGGGCCTTCGTCGCTGTTGATCAATTCATCGATCGCACGATTGCCCGGGAAAAAAGCTTCTTTGGCGCAGGGTGTGTCGCCCATGTCGCCATGGCTGATCCTGTGTGCAAACGCCTGTCGGGCTTGGCCGCCGATGCGACCGAGGCGGCCGGGGTTGAGATCGTCCAGCGCGGGGGCACTTATCTGGCGATGGAAGGCCCGCAGTTTTCCACCCGGGCGGAAAGCCATCTGTATCGCAGCTGGGGCTGCGATGTGATCGGCATGACCAATATGCCGGAGGCCAAACTCGCCCGCGAAGCGGAAATCCCCTATGCGAGCCTGGCCATGGTCACCGACTATGACTGCTGGCGGACCGAGGACGCCGATGTCGATGTGACCGAGATTCTGGAGGTCATGCGCACCAATACCACCCGGGCACACGCCTTGGTTCGCCATATCGCCAAGACGCTGGCAGGCACGGAGCGCACACCGAGCCCACAGGGCATAGAAACCGCGCTGGACCACGCCATTTTGACCGCACCGGATCATCGCGACCCCGAGCTGCTGGCCAAGTTGGATGCCGTTGCGGGCCGTATCTTCAAGGCCTAAGGCAGTGGGTCTGTGAACCCTGGACGTGAGGCTGAACCCGTTTTGAATCCGGTGACCCTCGTTTGGGCACATTCCCGGTCTAGCTTCCAAGCCATGATACGGATTTTACTCCTTGCCTGGGTTGGGCTTACAGCCCCCGCCCTGTCGGCTGCCGCGGCCCAGGATGACGCCGTCACACTGTATCGCTCGGGCGATTTCGCGCGTGCAGAACAGATTGCCGTGACAGCGTCTGACGCGGGCTCCAAAACCCTGGCCGCCCAGGCGGTGCTGGCACAGCTGATGAGCGGGGCGTTGGCGGACTTGCCGGAGGGCGAACGCCGTCAGGTGGCGCGGCGCGCCCAGTCTCATGCCCGGTCTGCCCTGGACATCGACCCCGATCACGCGCCGGCTCATTTAAGGCTTGCCGCCGCCTATGGCTATGAAGGCCGCTATGTCGCCCCGCTGAGGGCCTTCATGATGCGCCTGCCGCAACGCGGGCGGGACCATATCGAGCAGGCCATGGCGCTGGAGCCTGAAAACCCCTGGGGACCCGCCATGCTGGGAGCCTGGCATTTTGAAGTGGCCCGCCGGGGCGGGGAGGGGCGATTGGGCTCTGATCTTCAAGCCGCCTTCACCCATTACCGCGCTGCTGTGGCCATGGATGGCGTAGAACCGGCAATCCCCTATCATTTCGCCCTGGCCCTGGTGGCTAAAGACCCGGTCGCTCACCGCGCCGAAATTGATGCGCTCCTGGCTCAAGTGGCGGCCCATCCTGCAGAGGCTGCATTTGACCAGACGGCCCAGACCCTCGGCGCGAGCCTGGCCTCTATGCTGCAAGCCGATCCTGTGGCGGCACAGCTGGAAGCGATTGCGCGCCTGGAATCCTGACAGGACTTGATCGGATTTCCTGATCCTCAAGCCCGTCCGGGCTTTCGGGCGCGATGACGCTGCCTCAGGCTTCATCAACGCTCGAGACCATCGCTGGGCTCATGCGGTGTCGCGTGAAAGATGTCTGAGCCACCCCAAATACCCACACCTTCGTCATCCCCGCGCAGGCGGGGACCCAGGGCTCACTAAGTGCAGCGTTCCGCGGCTCTGGGCCCCGACCGGAGCCTGTCCTGAACTCGATTCAGGGTCGGGAAAGAGCGTTTAGATGGGTGAGAGGCTTCGATATCCTCCCCTGCTTGCGGGGGAGGTGCCAGCGAAGCTGGCGGAGGGGGCTTTGCGACGTTGCAGGCCCCCCTCGTCCT
>JANQMI010000150.1 GCA_028280165.1 Oceanicaulis sp.
TGGCGGTAGAATTGTCGCCCGAGGCGATGGCCGCCACTGTGCCACCATCAGTACCGTCTGCGCCCAGCGCCAGCGACGCCTGGCCACTGGCCACCGCACCGTCCCCGACCGCCACGCCATTGTCTCCGGATGCGTCGGCACTGTCGCCACATTGCAGCGAGCCCGAGCCGGACCCGTCCGCACAGCCATTGCCGACATTAGCGGCCTGGGCCCCGGACTCCGGCAAGGGCGGGGCCCGCAGGATTTCAATCTCACCTTGGAGCACCTCGATGGCCTCCACGGCAGCGCGGAGGATCTCGCGCGCTTCGGGGTCGATGACCTCATCTTCTTCGGCTGCCAGCGCCACGACAGCACCTGCTAACACAGCCAAAAGCGCAGGCTCACCATAGCGTTCATAGGCGTTAGCATTTGCTTGCCAGCCTTGCAGTAAGCGGCTGCTTGCGCGCAGGCTTTCAAGCTCATTGCGGGTGGCTGTGAGCTCGGCGCGAATAGTGGCCAGCTCCTCCATCACCACCGCGAGGGCTGTGGCCTCCTCAGGATGAGGGAGGGTGGAGCGTTATGAAAAGGCGCAACCGCCTTCCCTCTCTTTCCCAGCAAAAGCTGGGATCCATGAGCACACGCCGGCGCTTGCCCATGGATCCCAGCTTTCGCTGGGAAAGAGGTGTGGGTAGCGGTGGAGGGAAGTGGCTTCGATATCTCCCCCCGTTCACGGGGGGAGATATCGTGTGCCTCTCACGCTCTTTCCCGACGCAGGCCGGGGCCCAGAGCCATCCCGCGCCGCGTCCGGTCATCTCTGGGCCCCGCCCTGCGCCGGGGAAGAGAGCGTTTTGATAGCCGCCCGCCTCTTCGTCATCCCAGCGAAAGCTGGGATCCATGGGCACGCGCCGGCGCTTGCTAGGCGTGGGTCCCAGCTTGCGTTGAGGAAGAGTGGGGAAGGTGATGTCCTCCCCTGTTTACGGGGGGTGAGGCTGCCGAAATCGATCTGGGAGATCGATTGAACAGCCGAACACCCGAAGGGAGCGAAGGGGGCGTGCGTCCTTCGAGACGGTCCTGACGGACCTCCTCAGGATGAGGGAGGTGGGAGCGTTATGAAAACGCGCAAAGGCCAAACCTCCTCTTCCCCGACGAAAGTCGGGGCCCAGAGCCATCACGCGCCGCGTCTGGTCATCTCTGGGTCCCGACCTGCGTCGGGAAAGGGAGAGTTTTGATAGCCGCCCCCTCTTCGTCATCCCCGCGAAAGCGGGCATGACGAGGGGCAGACAGGCGCGCGCGGCTTAGCAGTTGCTGGTGAACACGCAGTCGTCCGGAGCCACTTCGCGCTGCATGGCGCGGGTGGAGTCCTGGGAGTCTTGCTGCATCTGCGCCCACTCTGCGCGCGTCATGCAAATCCGGGTGTGAAAGCGCGAGCCCGTACGCTGTTGACGCCGGCACACCTCTTCATTGGGGTCCAGCTCATCGGTCTCATCAGCGGTGTTTTCGGCCACAGTGGTCGGGGCGATCGCGGCCGGAGCCGACGCGGTTTCGCTGGTGGTCGCGCACGCGGACAGAAACAAGAGCGCGGTCCCGATCGTCACATATTTCATCATCTTCGGCCTCCAACCCGAATTCAACACACGTAGAAGGGGTAACACGCCCCAAAACCCCAATCAATTTGGCGGTACTCAGATGGCGCTTAATTCTTCGTCATGTTGGGAGGTGGGGGGGGGGGGGGGGAGGCTAGTGAAACCTACAATATCTCGGCAGGTTCTCCTGAACGCCCCAGATGCAACGCTCCTCGCGCATCCCACGCCAGCGCTCATACTGGTCCGCTTTTGCAGGATCGGGATCTTCAACCCCATTGATCCAGAAATCGAGCCAGTCGATTGAGCCTTGGGTGGAGACGCGACGCTCTGAGGGGCGGGTCAAGGCGTGTCGACCATCAGGGTAGACGATCATATCGACGGGTGTTCGCTGCGCGCGCAGGCCCGCGTAGAACTCCCACTCAGGGAGAACAGCACGGTAACTCGGCGCATCAATCCGCACCGGCGCTTGGACGCGGTGCGTATTAAAGCCAGGCGACTCGTTGATCCACTCTTCAGATAGAGGCCAAGGATCACTTCCATAAGTATCCTCGAATTGGCTGATACCCATCCTCGGCGTTGCTTCGGAGTCTACCCAACTCAGATACAACGTGTATGTCTTTGAAAATCCGTCAGCAATAACGGCGGCAGCAAAAAGGTCTGGCATCTGGGTCAGGGCATATTCGACATGAAAGCTTTTTCTGCTCCAGCCAATCGTCCCGACACGTTCAGTATCGACAATGCCCATGCCATCAAGGTGATCAATTGCGGCCTGGTAGCCTCTCGTTACCGCACGCCCCTCTTCTGGAAATGGCAGCAATATGTGTGCGGGATGGCGAACGATGAGCACTGCGAACCCGCGCTCTAACATCGCCCGCCCCGGATAGACAATTGACGTCCAAGATTCAGCGATAAACCTGTTTTCTCGGAACCCATAGGTCTGCAATAGAAGCGGCAATCGCCCATCTGACGGCGTGTAGCCAGGGGGAAGCGCGAGCAGCCCAGTCCACGGCACTCCCATTTCGTCTTGCCAGCTAATCGGTTCGAACTCGACCAGATCGCGGTCCCGTGCGTGGGGGGCGAGATCTATCAACAGACGGCTTTCACCCGAGGCGCTAAGTGCAAATATCGCAGGGGGCAGATTGTAGTCCTCGCGCACCTCGAGAATGTGGCGTTGAGGCTCAGCGGTGCGCCCGTCATTATGCAGTTGAGCCGGCGCAGCACCCGGTACCCATTCGGCCCCGTTCCAGAAGAAAGACGTTGAGGGAATCTCTCGCTGGTCGAACGGCACAAAGGGCCAGCCGCGGAAGTCGGCCCTTACTTCGTCATCGCTGACCCAGCTCAAACGGCGCGCCATCGTCATCGGCCCACGCTCGACATCACGATTATAGCGCAGAATTGGAGACACACGGTCCAAGTCAGTGTCGTAAGCGTAGGCACCTGGAGGAAAGACCCCACCACCAGCCACGCATTGATCCGCTGCCGTGTAGGTGTTTGAGGCAATCGCTTTCTGGCTATCGCTTGACCAGAGGACCTGAGAGTACCCCCCATTGCCTTGACGCCCAATCGGAGCAGCAAAAGGTCGACGCATCTCGCCCGTTTCAACGTCAAAGAAGATTACCTCGACCGCATTTCGGCTGGAGTAGGTCCTGTCTGAAGGATCGAGCGCAAGAGGATCGGGACGCCAGCACCGACCATCAGACCGAGTATGCGTAATCTGCGCGAAAGCGATCCATCGACCATCTGGCGAAACACTCAACGGATCACCGCCGCTCCCGATCCCAGCGCCGACATGAATAATAGCGTCCGGTTCATGTTCAATTGAACGTGAGCGCCAGTTCAGGATTTGCATCTGCCTTGGCCATAGGCTTGCCTCAGGCCTTCCCGAACGGTCATGGCCGAGTACCACAGCGCGAATTGCATGCCCTGTTGCAACGAACGGGCCCGAATTGGCACCAGGCGTAGGAAGCCTTCCAGATGGACCAAGCTGATCGAAGATTGCAACTCGATCTGATCCGATGAGTTGGTAGTAGAAAACCCCCGAAACAGACTCTGAGAGTGGTACAGCTGCGTCGGAACCCTCAACCCAGTGAAGTAATTGGGGATGACCGGACTGCTGCGACAAGAAAAATAGCGCTGAGGAGTCGGTAGCCCACTGGAAGGATCCCATACCTGGCAACGCATTTGTCGAAGCGACTATGTTTTCAAACACTGGCTCCGGAAACGCGCCGCCATCGGCAAAGCGAGCAAGGCTATCGAGATCAAATATACGTAAGTGCGAAACGACCTCATCGTTTTCCAAGTCACTGGACTCGATATTAAACGCAACATATTTCCGGTCAGGCGAATAGGAAAACGCAGGATCATTAGGACCCGATCTGTGAATGCTATAGTTTACGGGCTGGAAGTATGCGGACAATTGATCGATAGTTATATTGTCTTCTACACTCCAGTCCGAAAATGGTTGTTGGGCTGAAGATGGCGCAATAAATAAATCACTCATCGATATAAGTGCAAATATTACAATATTTATTCGAACCAGGTGAATCATTAGAGGGTCCATATTCATTGATCGACTGGCTGGCCCTGCCACCCAGCCGGAGCGGGTGACAGGGTCTCCAGGTCTAGTGGTCACCAAGTCTTGACGACGTCGAGAGAGATGTATCGACCGATTGGGCTGGCATTCGCACCATCAAAGAAGAAATCTGGGTCCCCCGCATCTACAAAGGGTGGGTCTTCATTGAATAAATTATTGATATTTAGTCGAAATTGAGAGTTCTGGAGCAATGCATACCTAACGCCTGCATCAAATGAATAGCGAACTTGCATATCAAATGTTGTCCAAGATTCGACTGGCACAGCAGGGCTAGCTTCAGTATTTGTATATGAGTCGGTATACTCGAGCGCCAAGCTCCCGCCCCAGCTGCCGCGGTCCAACGAAGCGATTGCTCTGAGTTCCAAGTCAACTGGATTGAAAACGGTATCAACGACATCGATGAGTGGTGAAGTGCTGGTTAGCTGATTGGCGAATTCGAAGTAGTAACTTCCCGCGAGCTGTGTCGACACCCGACCCAATCCGGATTCAAACGCATAGGTGGCACTGAAGTCGAGGCCGTTAACCTCGGTCGTCGATAGGTTTTGGATACGGTTGTCCGCAATGGCTGTAATGTCTGCTAGCGGCACATTTCGGAAATTGGAGAAATTCGGTGAATTTGCGATCGCTTGCACTGCGCCGATGTCCGGATTTCGGGTCACCACTGGAGCATAGCGCGGGTCGGCGAGTATTTGAGTTACCTCAAACCCAGAGGCCGGCGTGCCAATTCGATCTTCAAAGCGGATATCAAAGTAAGTCAACTCTAGGTTAAATCCAGGTACCATAGACGGCTCAAAATCAACGCCCACCGTCCAATTCTCGGACCGCTCTTCAAACAAGTCGGCGTTTGCCCCTTGAAGAAGAATAAATGGGCTAAAGCCCGCAGGACTGTTGGGATCGGGAATGAAGGGGAGATTCAGAACCGTGGCAACTGATGTACCAGCATCAAATTGGACGAGTAAGGGTGCCTTGAATGAGGTGCCATATGAAGCCCTTAGGGCAACGCCGTCCAAGGGGACGAATAGCACTCCGATTTTAGGATCAAATGTATCGCCAAAGTCGCTGTAGTCTTCATATCTGCCTGCGAGTGACAGGGTAATTTGTTGAGCAAATGCCAAACGATTGTTCGAACCAATAATTGGAATAATTGCCTCAGCGAATGCAGCTCTTACCTCCCGGCCGGAATTGCCCGCATCAGGCGGAGATTGCACGCCGGACCGTGTTGTAATTGTTTCCCGGTCGAGGTCATCTTCTCGATACTGCGCGCCAAGCGCGACCTGAATCGGCCCTCCGGGCAATTCAAGCACGTCGCCACTCAGTTGTGCATCGAACGTCAGCGTGCTCGTAGTGCCCTCAGATATCTGAAAGAATGATGTTGAAGGCGTCTCGAAAACCGAAGAGCGATCAGCTTGGCTGTAGGAAAAGCTCGCGTCTACAAACCAATTTTGCCCCAAGCCCAGACCAAGCCCGCCGGCGACGTTGAGTTGCTGCGTATCGCCATCAGTAAAAGTCGTATCGTTCGATGGGTTAGTAAAAATCGTTGACGATTCTCTCGTTGTGTAAAAAGCGGAGAAACCTACCGTCGCCTGTTGCCCAAGATCTTGAGAAATCACACCCAATAGGCTGTGACTTTCCTGCTCAGGCACGAGGGAGGAAGGTCCGGGCTTGCTAACCGTGAAGCTCCGTTCATCCGTCGATAGCGCAGATCGATCACGATAGTCATAGCTCGCCAACACATGACCTGAAGTCCAGGATCTACCAAGGGTCTGAGCTGCGCGGTATTCGCGCTGACCTCCCTCAGTCACGGTGCCATAACGGAATCGGGTCTCGGCTCCGTCGAAATCGTCGCGAAGCACGATGTTTACGACGCCGGAGATCGCATCCGAGCCATAAATCGCAGACGCCCCATCTGTAAGAATGTCAATTCGATCGACCGCAGAGATCGGAATCATGGACGTGTCGACGTAGGTGCCGTTGGTTGAGCCAGCAAGTCGATTACCGTTCAGGAGGACCAGCGTCGAGCCACTCCCGAGGCCGCGTAAATTGATGGCTGTACCGTCCTCGATGGTAAGCGTATTGCCGTTATTATTGCCCTGAACCTCGCCTGGGCCCCCACCAAAATTCTGCGGCACCGTCTCGAAAAAGTCCTGGAGGCTCCCCGCTCCGGTCAGATCAATGTCCTCCCGGTCGAACTGAAGCAGCGGCGATCCGACCGGGGCAGCGCCGCGAATATTCGTCCCCGTCACCACAATCACATCGCGCTGAGGCACCGCCTCACCGTCTTCACCCTCATCCTCAGCGCCGTCCGCCTCGACCGGTTGCACGCCCTGCGCGCTCACCGGCTGCGCGCCGCCTTGATAGGTTCCGGCCACCGCCGATGCGCCGTGGGTTGGGGCGTCGTTGTCGTCGGCTCGGGTATAGGTGTCGCCCACGAGCAAGACACCGTTTTCGGCTTCGCGATGGGCAATGCCGGAGCCAGCGAGCAGGCGTTCGAACGCGTCGAGGGGACGATAGGTGCCGTCAAGCTCTGGCGCGGTCAGGCCAGCCACATCGGCCTCAAGGAAATACACCTCGCGCCCGCTTTGCAGCGCGTAATCGGTCAGCGCATCGGCGAGCGGTTGGGCGGCGATGGCGAACTCCATCGGCTGGTCGGAGGCGGCCTGGGCGGCCGCGGCCCCATGGATCAGCGCGATGGCGGCGCAGCCGGCCAGGGCAATGGATTTCAGCGAAGGCTTTTTGGCGAAATAACGCATATCGGTTTCTCAGTCCCCCATTGGGCGCCGTGTGGCGGCGCATCTCATGACGCGGGCGGCGGACGCATATCCAGCCGCTCACCTCGTTCGACGCCACGCGAAATCAACTGCTCATCCAAAATGCGAAAAAAGTCTCGATAAAGACGATTATGCCCCGCCGGCAGCTTGCCTGAACAGGGGGTTAGTCGCGCCAGACCAGGGTCAATTCCTGGGCCCCGGTGCGCTCGGCCTGGGCCGGGTGCATGGTCTCCAGCGTGGTCACGAAATTGGACACCCGGCCGGTATTGAACACCCCGCTGACCGTCATGGCCTGCAGGCGTTCATCGTCATCCACCACCAGCTTTTGCGCCGAATAGCGGTTCATTTCCGCAATCGCTTCGGCCAAGGGGCGCTCGCGAAACACCAGGCGGCCGGTGCGCCAGCTGGTCACATCGGAGACCTGGGTGGGGCGCACGCGGTGCGCTTCAGGGGCCGAGGACAAAAACTGTTCGCCAGGCTGAAGCTCGACGGTTGCCGCCTCGCGGGACGCGGCCGGTGCCGGAGCCCGCCCAGGAGCCAATCTCGGGGCCGGTTGCGGGGCGGGGACGGCATCGATGGCCACCCGGCCCTCCAGCAAGGTGACCTGCACACCCGCATCCGCATCCAGGCGCACATCAAAGGCGGTGCCCAGCGCCATGATGCGCTGATCGCTCGCCTCCACCACAAAGGGCCGGTCGGCATCGCGCTCCACTTCGAACAGGGCTTGCCCGCGCATCAGCCGCACGCGGCGCTCGCCGGCGGTGAAGTCCACCTCAATCCGGCTATCGGTGTTCAAGGTGACGATGCTCGCATCCGCCAAGGTCACGGTCGAGCGCTCGCCCAGCGCGGTTTCATAGCGCTCAACGGGTATGGTCTGGGCCATAAGGGGCTCAGCCTGCGGCGTGCTGCGCCAGACCAAAAGGGCCGGCGCGATCACCAGCAGGGCCAGGCAGGCGGCAATGCCAGCGCGCCAGCGATTTTGCTGATGCCAGCGCGGCGCGGTTTCTCGCCTTGCGGTTTCGGCCAGCGCCTGCAAATCCGCATCGGCGACATGGCGGTCCACAAAGCCGGCCCCGCGGCGCATGCGGTCATAGGCGGCCTGATGGGCCGGGTCGGCGCGCCGCCAAGCCTCAAACGCGGCGCGGTCTTCGGGCGCACACGCCTCTGAGCCCAAGCGCACCAGCCAGAAGGCGGCCGCGGCCTCGACATCGTGCTGGCGGTTTTGAACCGACGCGCTCATTCTTCGTCTCCGAACACCTGGCCGATCTGCAGGCTGGCCTTCATCAAATGCTTCTCGATCGCGCTGGTGGACACCCCCAGCCGCTTGGCGGCGTCCTTGCGCTTCATGCCATCAATCCGGCACAACACATAGGCTTGGCGCGTGCGCTCCGGCAGGGCGTTCAACACCGCAATGAGCTGGTGTATCGCCTCCCTACCTTCTACGACGCGTTGTGGAGAGAAATACTCAGGCGCGTGTTGCGCGTCGACATATTCCACATGCTCATCTTCACCGCGCCGCTTGCGCCGGCGCAAATGATCCAGCCAGACGCTGGACGCGGTTTGCATCAGATAGGCTTCGGCGTTTTCCACCGGCTCGCCTTCAGCGCGCTGAGCCAAACGCACGAAGACGTCCTGTACCATATCCTCGGCCAGCGCCTTGGCCGCGCCCCGGCGGCGGAAATAGCGCATCAACACGCCCTGATAGCGCACACCAAACACCGCCAGCAGGGCCTCAAGGCCCTCTGGCTTTCCCGGTCCCGAGGCCAGGGGTGCGCTCATCGATCGGACCCGCCCATAACGTGCCGTGCCTCACTCCATCGGTCCTGGTGCAGCCGGTTTTAGATACACCAGATACCAAGCTCGACGCCACGGGAGCGGCGGTGCACAGCGGGTGGAGTGTTACATTTTGGTAAGGTTTGGGAGGAAGGGAGGCGCGGATACCGCCACTCAAAGAGTGCAGCCGTCGCATTATGTGCGGGCAACGGAAATCCGCGCGCTCACTTCTATTCGCTAAGTATAAGCCATTATTCAAAGAGCTCAGTGATGTGGCGCTTCTACCCTCAGGTGTTCGTCATACCACTGAATCTGTCGCTCCCATGAATCCCGTATATTGTGTGGAGTAACATTTTGATGGCCTTCCCCCCAATATCGAACGAATTGCGCGTCATGACCCAATCGGTTCAACGCTGTAAAAAACTCCTCCGCTTGGGTCATACTGACATAATCGTAGTCCCCATGAATAATCATGACCGGCGTTGAAATATTTTCAACATATGCAAGAGGGCTATGGTACCAATGGAGTTCAGGGTTTCTCCAGACTGGCATCCCAAGATTAGCTTGGCCGGACTCTAACGATCCCGCACCCCTCATAAACAAGCCTTGGTGTTCCGACTCCATCCGCATCCGGACATCAAACACACCATAGTAACTCGTAAGGTTGTAGTACCCATTCCTGGCAATGGCAGCTTTGAATCGGTCGGTCCAACCAATGAGGCCCCCAACCGCATAACCACCGAAGCTATGCCCTGTAACAGCCAGTCTGTCCGGATCAACGAGTCCATCGGCAATTGCTTGATCGACTGCGGCAAATACCTCTTCCACGGCACCATCAAGAGGCCAGGTCGGTTGGTCATTTTGTGAAGTCGGCAAACTTGGAAAAAGGACAGCGTAGCCATTTGCGGCTAAGATTTGTGCATCGATTGAGCTAGCAAGTGAACTCAGTCGATTCTGCATCATAGAGCCGCGTCTGCCTGGATAAATATCTACAATGGTTGGAACAGGGGGATCGCCCACTTTCCAACCAGTAGGCATAAGCATCCAAGACTGACGGTCATCGCCATTCGGGCCATAGTGCTCGATCGGTACCGGCACGCCGAAAGAAACGTCATGCAGTGCATCGTTAAGCGTTGATAGCTCGCGAGTATGCCCACCGAGTTCAACAATGGTGAGAGTTTCGGTGCCGAATGATCGCTCGACGAATGCAACGCTGCGGCTTTCCGGAGAAAAAGCTACAACTCGGGAATTGCGGATTGGTCCAGCGTAGATCTGTTCTGCTTCACCGGTCGACACGTCGATAACATGCAGAATTCGGTTTTCATGCTCATCGCCAGATGAGCCTTCGAGGATCAAAAATTCGTCGGTCAAACTGACTGCTCCCCTGGGAGCCCGCCAAGGCTTGACTTCCGCATCAATATTCCGCGTCAGATTCAACCATTCCAGATCAGAACTTACCTTCCAAGCGTTTCCTTCATGGTGAAAGATTAGTGAGTTCGCGAGGGCTCCAATCAGCTGTGGCGTCGGCCCAATAAAGCCCTCTGTTAAGTTGACCAATCCTTGGTCGGAGACCAGATACCAATCACTCCGAATTTCAGAGTCTTCACCGGCGGCTTGGTTTTGCAAAAACAAAACTGGAGACTGCCCTAGCCAGGAAGACTTAACTTCTAAATTGGCCATACTACGGAGCGTATAAGGCCTCAATCCTTGAGTCTCTATCCTGGAGGTTCTTCCGTCTCGGCGATCAAACACAAAAAAAGCCGCATCAACCCATTCGGCACCTTCAGATCGGGCAAAGAAAAGCAGCTTGCTTGAATCTGGAGACCAACGAAGCGCATCAGCCTGAAAAGACCCACGCAGCACGTCGCAACCCAGGCAAGGCTCGTAGAGACTTGGATTTGGGGACCCTAGATCGTCAAATACAATCAACGTCCTCGCGATCGCGCCAGCATTTGCACCTGAATCGTAAACAGCATCTCGGTCGAGAGCTAATCGATCCCGGCGCAGTGCCGCAAGTGCGGTGTGGTTGCGCGTTGGTACGACATTGAAGAAATCACCATCGGCTAGCCGCGTGACGTCATTTGAGAGGAGATCAATTCGCGCAAGATATTCCCCGCGATCCGGATTGGTCGCGAAACTACCGCTACCCAACACACTCGCAGTCACTTGCGCGCCATCACGCTGTGCTCGCCAGGCTGCAATCAAGCGCTCCCTGAGCTCTCCCCGTAAACCCGCAAATGTCGAGAGATGATCCTCGCCTAGAACAGGAACAACTAGGGTCGCGTCAACAAGAGGGCCAGAGTGCAGAGGGTGATAGTTAATATTGGCATCGCTTAGCTCCAACTCCCCATTCAGGAGAGAGAAAGCACCTTTCTGGTGCACATTTTCACGCGAGAAGACATCAACGATTAAGTACTCGCCATCCGGTGAAATCCGGTCGAGTGAAAACTCCATATCCTCCGGCTGGTAAAATAGAGCTGTTGGTGCCCCTCTAGAATCGGCGAGGTCGTATCCAAAGATTTTTCTTTCACCACCGGCACCCACACCCCGCGAAAAATCACCTCGCCCTGATATCCCGCCAACTCTCTCAAAAACCAGAAGTGTACCGTCTGCATTGAACTGTGCACGCCCAAAGCGCTCCAAATCAAGCATGTGTTGAATGGTAAAGGTCTGGCCGCTGGTGACTTCAGCTGGCTCCGATATTCCTTCTTCTAAATGCTCTGCTGCATTGCCCCACGCAAAACCCACTACCAATCCGAAAACCAGTATGAGACTAGGCAACCGCACCAACCACAAACCCATCGTCCGCATGCTGCTAGACAACATCGCTAACTCCAACGTCACAACTATCTCAAGGAAGCCGGTTGATACCCGCAGGCACCTAAAACCGCTTTCGGAGCCCAACAGTCACGAAGCGCCCCAACGCATTCGCATTCACTGGATCAAACCCTGCGGGAACATCCAATCCGCCTGCGGCAGGTGTATCGGCAACACCGACGAAGGGTGGGTCAGAGTCGAAGAGGTTTTGGACAGTTAGATTGACATCAACCCCTTCCAGAAGCCCTTGGTCTTGTTGGAAGGCGTATCGGAGCGACACGTCAAGTGTTGTCCAGCTATCTATTGGCACTTCAGGCGCAACAAATCTATTGCTGTAGGAATCGACGTAGCGCCCTGTAATTTGCCCGGAGAAGCCGCTGGTGGTGAGGCCAACAAAGGCATTCCCTCGGAAAGAGACCGGCGCGCCGACGGTGTCCAGGACAGAGATGGCAGGTAGCGTATCAACGGCTTGCTGCGTCCCCTCTAAGAGATAGCTGGCTCTCATTCCGTAGGACAGCAACCCCAGCGAAGTATCATGTGAGTAGTCGACGGACACGTCTACGCCTTCACGCACCGCGCTTGATAGATTGGTTCGCCGATTGTCAAAAATCACTGTAGCGACGCCTGCAGCCTCTTCAGCTGAGTAGCCAGATCCCAGCAACCCCGAAAAATCACGCCTACGCTCAACAGGTATCTGCTCAAACGCAGATTGAACGTCAGCCACACTAGGATTTATCGTAAATGTAAATCCCATGATGTCGGGGTTATTTAGCGCAAAGAGCGTGTTTGGGCTGGGAGGCGCAACGCGATCCGTATAATCAATCTGAAAATAACTCGCTGAAATTCTGAGGCCATCGATCGCTTCCGGTTCAAAATCAAAACCTAGGGTGATCGTATCGGAAATCTCGGCCTCCAGGCCATCGAGACGCGGCCCAGCTACTGTCAACAGTATCGTACTTCCATCATCTGAAAACGGATCGGGCGCACCGAAGGGTGAAAGTGGGAATATCGAGGCGATACCGAAACCGAGGCTTAAATCCCGCAGAGTTGGTGCCCGGAATCCGCGCGCATAGCTCCCTCTAAGCACTAGACTCTTATTCGGAGCCAAAGCGACTCCAAACCGGGGCGTGAATGCGCTTCCGAAGTCTGAGTAGTCGGTAAAACGTATAGCGCCGCTTAATTCTAGCCTTTCAACACCCCATATCCCCTGGTCTTCTCCAATGATTGGAGCGAAACCTTCAGCAAAGAAAAAGTGCGACTCTCGCTCAAAAGCATTTGTTCTAGTCGAAAAGACTCGGTCGTATTCTTCGTCAGAAAGCCCCGCCCCAAGTGAGAACCGCGCCGCTCCACCAGGCAGGTCGACTAAACTGCCATCGACTTTTGCGAGAAGCTCAAAGATATTCCCGGTTCTGGTAGAAGAGCCATCTGTGATTGAACCATCAAGCTCAAACAGCCTTGATGTATCAACAACGTCTTCTGAAACATATGATCCTTCAATATTTAAGAAAAGATCGTCGAAAAATCTCCACTCAAATCCAGTGCCAACTGAAATGAGTTCCTCGTCGAACCGAACATCGTTCAGCACTCCAAAAACATTCCGCCGACTCAACTCAGCTGAACGATCTGTATATATACCGTTTAGATAGACGTTAAAATTTTCGGTCACATCGTGGTCTATCAATCCAACAACGCTACTCGTCTCTTCACCGGGAAATAGCGGGGTTGGGGAGGGAGCATTTGAAGAGAAATCTCGCTCCGAAACATCAAGAGTCGATTGCCCACGAAACGCATAGCTAATGATCGCCGACCCGGCGGCCCAAGCCGTGCCTAGCGTCGCGTTCGCTTGGAATTGATCTCGCCCCCCCCGCGTAGCACCCCCATAAGACGCCTCAACATTTGCGCCTTCGAAATCATCTTGAAGGACATAGTTGATGACCCCGCCAATCGCATCAGATCCATAAATTGCAGACGCCCCATCGGTCAGAATCTCAACCCGATCAATCGCTGCAAGTGGGATCAATGACGTATTGACCGACCCGCCGCCAGGGACAGGCAATCTTCGCCCATTTAGCAATACCAGAGTTGTACCGGTTCCCAGGCCTCGAAGGTCTACCCTACCGTTATCCGTGACATCTCCCTCCCCTGGGCCAAGCGAAAACGAGCCCGCAGGAAATGAATTCACATTTTGAGGGAGGGTCTCCAAGAAGCGGTTGAGCGTCGTCGCTCCACTCAGTGCGATTTCTTCGGCTGTATAGACATCCAAAGGAACGGAACTGGGATAGACTCCGCGAATTGATGTGCCTGTAACGACAATGGTGTCCTGCACCCTTTCGCTTTCGGCTTGAGCGTCATCTTGATCGGTCGACTCCGCTTCCACCGGCTGCCGGCCCACGCCGGCACCTGCCCCGGCCAACGCCGCCGTGCGGTAGGTGCCCGAGGCCGTGCCGGCTTCTTCTGCGTCATCGGCGTCGGTTGTGGCGTCGAGCCGGATCAGGATGACGTTGGAGCTGGTCAGCTCATAGGTCAGGCCGGTGTCGGCCAGCAGGGCGTCCAGGGCGCGCATGGGGGCCATGGTGCCGATCACGGCGGGGGCGTGTTTGCCGTCGACAATCTCGGTGGCGAACAGGACCTGAGCCTCGGTGGTGGCGCTAAAGCCGCGCAGGGCGGAGTCCAGGGTTTGGGCGGGCAGATCAAACTCGATCGGCTGGGCTTCAGACTGCGCATGGGCGGCGACGCTGAGGCCGGCGGCCAAGAGCGCGATCGCGCTGACCTGAGAGATGAGCTTGGACTTGCTGAGACGCTTGGTGTGACGCGACATTCCTGGACCCCCGTGGTATTTTCGGAAGGTCCGATGCGGCCTTCCTCTTTGGTCATGGAAGGTGAACGCAGGACCCCTCCAATCCCTCAGTTATTTTTTTCGCGTACCTTCAAATTCTCCGTCTACGAAGCAGAAATGGGCCTCTTTTTCGGCCCAAAGCCGGCGCTTTAGTTGCGTGCGCGCAGCTCGATGGACGAGGCGGACAGGCGATGGGCGTCGATCTCGAAATAGGCTTCCACCGCTTCGATGAAAGCGTCGGTGTCGCCCGCATTGAAAGCCCCGCTGATGCGCAGCTCTTCCAGCCCTTCGTCGGCCACGCTGATCCGGATGCGCGAATACCGGTTCATGCGCGCCACCGCCGAGCCCAGGCTATCGCCATCCAGAAACACCCGGCCCTGACGCCAGGCATTGGCTTTTTCCAGATTGGCCGCCTCGTCGACCACCGGCGCGGTCGCTTCGGGCGTGGCCACCAGAGGGGCGGCCAGCTGCTGGCCGGGGCTCAGCGTCGTCGACAGGACGGGGCCGGCCTGCGCATCGCCGGGCCTTCGCGGGCCCGCTTCGGCCGGGTCTGGCCCGGCTTCACGCACCACCACCTCGCCCTCCAACAGGGTGACCAAGACCTGATCGCCGACCATCTCCACATTGAAGGCGGTTCCAGTGGCAATGACGGTCTGATCGCCGGCGGTGACCCGGAAGGGCCGCATGGGATCGTGCGCCACATCGAAATGGGCCTGGCCCTCAAGCAAGGTGATATCGCGCCCCTCGGGCCCGTAAACGACGTCGATCTGGGAGGTGGCGTCCAGCGACACCCGGGAATTGTCCGCCAGGGTCACCGTGCGGGTTTCGGCAATCCCGGTCTGATAGGTCTGAAGCTGTGCGATGACCGGATCTGGCAGGTCCGGGCCGGTGACCGCCTGATACAGGATCGGCGCGGATGCCAGGAGCAGGACGCAGGCCGCAATCCCGGCTGCGGCCCAGCGCTGCGGACCGGCTCCGAAGACTGCCCAGCGCTTGGCCGCGGTTTTGGCCGAGCGATGCAAGGCATCGCGGCGCATTTTCACCAGCTCCGGCGTGGCGGATTGACCGTCGAACATCTCCCAGGTCGCCCGCGCGCGCTCCATGGCCGCGCGATGGTCGGGGGAGGCCGCCAGCCAATCCAGATAGGCGCTGGCGGATTCGTCGGCTTCACCGGTCTCAAACCGCGCATACCAGGCGGCGGCTTCAGCATTAATGCGCTGAAGACGGCTGGGCTCTTGGGAGTCCTTTTGGCTAGGCACGTCGCCGCTCATGTCCGATCCGTCCTATCCATCAAATGGGCAAACGCCTTGACCAGATGCTTCTCCACCGCGCTGACCGAAACGCCATAAAGCTCCGCAATCTCGCGATAGGTCATGCGTTCCAGCCGGGCGAGCACGAAAATGTCGCGGGTCTTCTCGCCCAGCTCGCCCAAGGCAGCGATGGCGAGCGAGAGGTCCTGCTTACCCTGGATGACGCGCTCGGGCGTCACCCCCTCAACCACAGAGTTTAGCAATTGCACGTCTGGGGCCGCCCGCTCGCGCACATCGGCCCGGCGCGCCCGGTCGCGCAACAAATTGCGAGCCGTCATGAAGATGAAGGCGTCCGGGTTGTCGACGGCTTTCCGGTCCGCATGCTGCAGGACGGGGACCAAGACCTCGTGGGCCAAATCCTCCGCTTCTGCCGCGTCCCCCGTGCGACGGCGAAAGAACGCCATCAACGGGCTGCGATAGCGCGCAAACAGCGCCTCGCGCAGCGCGTCGGGATCCTTGCCCGGCGGCGATGGCTGTCCCACAGACGGTGTCATTCGGTATCCTTCAACGCGTATCGCGCAGGGGCGCATACTAACCAGATAAGGAAGGATGACGCATAGCGGTGCAGAGTCCTCACTGCCCTGCGCACAAAAAAGCTGAGCCAGGGTCTTCGTCCGCCCAATCGCGCACTTCAAGGCTTCGCGACGGGCGCATTCATGCCATAAAGGACGTCAGGTGACCCACAAGCCAGCTTGCCCATGCGATTGCGACCCAAAACCTGCGTGCCTGCGCTAGCCTGGCTGACCCGAGGGCGTATGTCCTTGGCGATCTGGGCTCTGGCGGCGTGCCCATGCGCTGCTGTGTCCACACCCGCATGGGCGATCCAGGCCCTGGACCTGAGCGACCCCACCCCGCCAGCGATTGCCGACGCGCTGCAGCGGGACCTGGCGGAGAGTTTTGACACCGCACCGGCGGGCGCTCTGGCCTCTTCCATCGCGCCATCCGCCAGCGCCCGCCTGCTCAGCCGGCTTCGGTCAGAAGGCTATTATGGAGCCAGCGTGCGCACAGTCCCAGACAGCGCCGGCCTGGTCTTTCGGGTCTCGCCCGGGCCGAGATTCACCGTGGCTTCGGCCACGCTCTCATCACCGTCCGACAGCACCGCCATTCAGGATGCAACCCAAGACCAGCGTGATGCGCTGATCGGATCGCCGCTGCGCGCTGAGCAGATTCTGACAGCCGAAGCCGATCTTTTGGTGACGCTACAGGAGCAGGGCTGGCCGGACGCCCAGCTGGCCGATCGCGATATTGTGGTCGACCATGCCACGGCCAGTGCGCGCCTCACTTTCAAAGTCGTGCCAGGACCGTTTTCTCGCTACGGCGCACTGTACACCGAT
Source organism: Oceanicaulis sp. (assembly GCA_028280165.1). Classification (GTDB taxonomy): domain Bacteria; phylum Pseudomonadota; class Alphaproteobacteria; order Caulobacterales; family Maricaulaceae; genus Oceanicaulis. The sequence continues at coordinate 16,994 of JANQMI010000150.1, forward strand.
GAGACACGCTGGCGGACCGGCTTTCTGCAGCGTCTCAATCCCATGCCACAAGGCGAGATTGCTCAGCTCAGTGGTCTGCGCACCTATCAAGCCCGGCTCACCGCCCTTCAATCGGTGGCCAGCGCTCATATTCATCTCGGCGAGCCGGACGATGGGCAGGAGACACGCGATATCCACGTGAATCTAACGCCGGCCCCGCGCTATGTTCTGGATGCCGGGATTAGTCTTTCGACCGGTGATGGCGGCGGGGTAGAGACCAGCCTGGCGCGGCGCAACGTGCTGGGCGGCGATGAGATTTGGACCGTCAGCGCTCAGCTTCAAACACTGGAACAATCGCTGGGTTTCGACCTCACAACGCCCCATTGGCGCAGGCTTGATCAAAGCCTGTCTGTGCGGGCCACACTGCGCAATGAGGAAACCGACGCCTTCGATCAGCGTGAAGCCGAACTGGGTGCAGAGGTCACCCGCCCCCTCACCGCACGTTGGACCGCAGGCGTGAGCGTGTACGCGGACGTCTCAGAAGTGACGACGGCCACCACCCGATCCGATACCGTCACCCTAGCGGCGGGGGGCTCGGTGTCCTTTGACTCCCGTGACAACACCACAGACCCAAGCCTGGGCGTGAATGCCCGGCTGCGCGTCATCCCGACCGTGACATATGGCGATTTGGACTCCAGCTATCTGGCCACAGAGTTGACGGTGACGGGCTATCGCCGCGTTCATCCTCAGCTGATTGCCGCTGCGCGCGCGCGACTGGGCAGCCTGGTGGGCGGTGATCTTGATGCGATCCCGGCCGACGACCGATTTTACGCCGGCGGGGGCGGCTCGGTGCGCGGGTATGAATACCAGTCTCTAGGCCCACAGCAGAGCAATGGCGATCCCGCCGGCGGCCTGTCCGTCGCTGAGCTGGGTGCCGAGCTCCGATGGCGCGGCGAAGGGCGCTGGGGGGCCGCGGTTTTTGCAGACGCCGGCACGGCTGCAAGCGCCACAGCGCCCGCCTTCGATGATCTGCGTGTCGGACTGGGCGCGGGGGTGCGCTATCATTTCGACTTCGCCCCCTTAAGACTGGATATCGCCGCGCCGGTGGACCGGCGCAGTGATGAAGCCTCAGTGCATGTCTATGTCGGCCTGGGGCAGGCCTTCTGATGGCGGTCCGGCCTCTTCTGCAAACCCGATGGATAGGCTGGAGTGTCGGTGCAGCCGGGATCGTCTTGGCGCTGATCATCGCTCTGGCCTTCGCCCTGACCGGTCCGATGGGCCGTGCCCTTGTGGGGCAGGCGGTCGATGGGCGCGCTGTGGACGGCTTGGGCACGCTCCAGATTGAAGGCCTTGAGGGCAATATATTGTCTGACCTGTCCCTGGCCCGTGTGGAAATTCACGATGAGGACGGCGCATGGCTCACCCTTCAGGACGTGCGCGTGCGCTGGTCAGCGATCAGCCTGGTCACAGGCCCCCTCGAAATCGAGGCGATCGAGGTCGCGCGGCTCGACCTATACCGCCGCCCTGCAGCACAGGCTGAAGCCCCGCCCTCAAGCGGAGGTGGTGTGCCGGCGATCCGCCTGGACGCCCTTTCCATCGCGGTCATCCACCTGTCCGAAGGGGTCGCCGGGCCTGAGGCTGACTATACACTGGAGGGCCAGCTGACGGGGGCGGTAGACGGCGCACTCACCGCCCGGCTGCAGGCGCAGCGCATCGACGCGGCCGGTGACCGCATCACGCTCGAGTTTGAGCGCGATCAAACCGGTCAGATATCGGGGCAGGCCAGCATTGACGCACCCGCAGGCGGGCTTCTGGCCGAAACGCTCAGCTTGGGCGAAACCGGATGGTCCTTGACCAGCGCCCTTAATGGAGCGCTTGAGGATGGGCGTGGCACCTTCACGGCCCTCATCGGCGATCAGCCAGTCAGCCAAGGCCTCCTCAGCTGGACGGGAGGGGCGTGGACCCTGTCTTC
>JANQMI010000001.1 GCA_028280165.1 Oceanicaulis sp.
GTCTGGTCTCCGCGCTGATCGGATCACAGCTGCCGGGCCCAGGATCGCGAGAAGTGTCCTCGACGCGAGAGGTCGGCGTGCCGGTCCGGCTGGGCGATACCGTCACCGTCGAGCTGACCCTCACGGCCAAACATGAGGCCAGCGTCACCATGAAGGGCGACGTCCACGGTCCGGCTGGGCTAGCCCTCACCGCAACGGTGGAGGTCGCTCCAGCCGACATTCCGCAGAATTTTGATGGCTATGAGCTGCCCGACCTCCTGGTGCGCCGCCATCCGCATTTCGACCGATTGCTGGCCGCATGCGACGGCATCGACCCCACGATAACCGCTGTGGCCTGCCCCCACACCGATGATGCTTTGCTCGGCGCTTTATTGGCGGCAGACCGCGCCCTTATCACCCCCATCCTGGTGGGGGAGCGGGCGAAGATAGAAGCCGCCGCCGAAGAGGCCGGGCGCGACTTAAGCGGCTATGACATCTTGGAGGCTCCCGACGAAAAATCCGCCGCGAGCCTCGCCTGCCGCCTTGTCGCAGAGGGGCGGGCCAACTCCGTGATGAAGGGTCATCTGCACACAGACACGCTTTTGAAAGCCGTGCTGGATCGCAATCACGGCCTTAGAGGCCACCGGCGGCTGTCTCACGTCTTTGTCATGGATGTCCCCGGCGTGGAGCATTTGATGTTCGTCACCGATGCCGCGGTGAATATTGCGCCGGACCTGACGGCGAAGGCTGACATTACGCAAAATGCCATCGATCTCGCCCGCGCCCTCGGCGTCAGCCTGCCTAAGGCAGGTGTTTTGTCTGCGGTGGAGACGGTGAACCCGGCTCTGCCCTCAACCCTGGACGCCGCAGCGCTGTCAAAGATGGCCGATCGCGGTCAGATTACGGGCGGGCTGGTGGATGGCCCCTTGGCCATGGACAATGCCGTGGACCTGGAGGCCGCGCAAATCAAGGGTTTGACCGGGCAGGTGGCGGGCCGGGCAGACATTCTGATCGCGCCCAATCTGGAGGCCGGGAATATGCTCGCGAAGGAATTGACCTTCGTGGCGCGCGCAGAAGCTGCAGGCTTGGTGCTGGGGGCCCGCGCGCCGGTGATTGTCACCAGCCGGGCGGACTCTGAATTCTCCCGCCTGATGAGCTGTGCAGTCGCGGCTCTGCACTCAGAATGGATGCGAACCGGCCAGCCTGCGGCTGGTCTGATTGAAGGTGTATAGGCCATGAGCCTGGTTACTCTGAACGCTGGCTCTTCTTCGCTGAAATTTGCTGTCTTTTCCCGCGATGGGCAGGAGCGCCGCCTGTCTGGCCATGTGGATGGCGTAGGCCAGGATGAGGCGCGACTGACTCTGGATCGCACTGACGGTGAACGGATCGAGCGCGTTTTGCGCCGAGGCGGCAGTCATGAGGGCGCTCTGGACGCCGCTCTGGAAATCCTTGCCGAGGCGACAGGCGAAGCGGTCCAGGCGGTCGGACATCGCATCGTCCATGGCGGGTCGGAATTCACGCAGAGTTACGCCATCACCACCGAGGTCGAAGCCGCGCTTGAGCGCTTGAATCCCCTCGCGCCCTTGCATCAGCCCCACAATCTGGCCGCCGTAAAAGCCGCACGGAGGGTCTTCCCAGAGGCCGTTCAGGTGGCGTGTTTTGACATCGCCTTCCACGCCCATCACAGCTTCGCTGCCGACGCCTTTGCCTTACCCCGGCGTTATTATGATGCGGGCGTGCGGCGCTATGGCTTTCATGGCCTGAGCTACGCTTATCTCATTGAAGCTCTGGCTGATGTTGAAGGCCGGACACCAGACCGGGCCATCATCGCGCATTTGGGCTCTGGCGCGAGCATGTGCGCGATCCATGAGGGGGTATCGCTCGATACCACGATGGGGTTCTCTGCCCTGGATGGGCTGCCCATGGCCACGCGCTGCGGTCAGATCGATCCAGGTGTGCTGCTCTACCTGATGGCCGAGGAGCACCTCACCATCGATACGCTCACCACTTTGCTCTACCGCGACAGCGGTCTGAAAGGCCTGTCGGGCACGAGCGGGGACATGCGTGAAATTGAAGGCGCCGACACGTCAAATGCGCGCGACGCCTTTGCGTATTTCATTGCCCGGTGTCAGCGTGAGATTGGTGGACTAACAGCGATGCTGCAGGGCTTGGACACCTTGGTCTTTTCCGCAGGCATTGGCGAGCACTCGCCCACGGTGCGCGCTGCGATCTGTGCGGGACTAGGCTGGTTGGGCGTTGAGATCGACCCCATGCTCAACGCCTCCGCCAAAGCAGTGCCGACGAAGATCAGCACACCGGAATCGCGCGTTTCGGTATGGATGATCCCGACGGACGAAGAGGCCGTCATTGCGAACGAAACGGCAGGGGTTCTGGAAGCGCTCTAGGGCGACCTCTCTCTCGCCCTGTGCGAAGGCAGAGCGTTGAATCTGCACCAAGCCAATAAGATATCAGTTCACTCTCGCAACCCAATCACACCAACCTGTCCACCAAACAGCCCCGGATGGCCGTCGCGCGCGGCCCTGCGCGAGGAGAAGAGCCGTGCCTCTTCTGCAAAGGTACAGGCTTTGACAAGGCTGACGTGAGCCTGCGGAACACCCGCCGAAATGAGCTGGCGGCGGCAAGCTTCGGCAACATCAAGGCCCGCCCCGCCCTGGCCATCGCGTGGCCCGATCAAGCCATCCTCAAGATCACCAAAAAGCGCCTCGAATTGCTCAAGGACCTCAGGGCCAACACGATAATTTTGTGAGCTAATGGAGGGTCCAATAGCCGCGCGGACATCTCGAGCCCGCGTCCCATACGCCTCGGCCATGGCCACCAATGTCTTGCGCGCGATCTCCTGGACCGTACCGCGCCACCCTGAATGGATGGCGGCAATGGCTGGACGTTCAGGATCAAAGAGGAGGATTGGTGTACAGTCTGCGGTCTGAGCACACAGCGCCAGGCCTCGCTGATCGGTGATTAAAGCGTCCCCTTCCCCCGCGCTCCAAACGCCTGCGGGCTTGGTTTCGACTTTAAGGACGGTATCGCCGTGGACCTGGTTGGCGAAGATAAGGTCAACTCCGCCGAGCGCGTGGGCAAGGCGATCCCGGTTTTCCTCCACCCTGGCTTTATCATCGCCCCGCGACCAGCTGAGATTCAAGCTTTCGAAAGGCCCCTCACTAACCCCGCCTATACGAGTGGTGAAGGCGTGGACGATGCGCTCATCCTCAAATCCTACCGCAGTGATCAGATCAAGGTCGCTCATGCGCCGGTCTCGGGTAGGAAGCCGACCCGGCCTCGCCCCAGATCATAACCGGCGCGCGCCTCAGCAATGGTGCCGATGACCGTGTGGAAAAGCGACCAATCGTCTTGTTCTGCGATTGGAGCCCAAAGGCCCTCCACCGTTTCGATCGTCATGTGGATGGGCGCATCTCGCTCGAAATAGCGATGCGCCAATCGCTCTGGGCGCACCGGCGTGCGATCCAAGATTTGAGCGCGAACTGGGAGGAAGCTTTCGTCTGCATAAATCGGCGCGCGAGCGCATGCGTCCGCACGCTCCGCCGAGCCACAGAACCAGTCAAAGAAGAAGGCTTCCCAAGGCGCTTCGATCTCTTTCATGAAATCCAGCAGACTGGTGACAAAGCTGGCATCGGCATCCGTACCGAGCGGCTCCAGCCCCAAACGGTGATGAAAACTCTCAATCAGTGCAGCGCGATAGTGATCGGGATATGTCGATAGCGCTTCGATAATCGCGTCGCGGTCACCGACCAGCGTCAGAGCCCCGGCCAGCTGCTGCAGCGCCCAGAAGACGCTTTCCGGCTGACGAGCATAGGCGTAGAGCCCACTGTGATCGAAATAGGCTGCCGTAAAGCCAGGCTCGAAATGGGGGAGGAAGCGCCACGGTCCATAGTCAAAGCTTTCGCCCGTCACCACGAGGTTATCAGTGTTGAGCACACCATGGACAAAGCCGGCCGCCATCCATTGCGCCGCGAGCCTGGCAGAACGCTCAGCCGTCGCTGCAAGCAGGGCTGCGGCGCGATCGCCATCCACCTGCTGGGCTTCGGGTAGGAGATACTCAATGGCGTACTCCACCAGCTGACCGATGAGTTCAGGCTGTTCATGATAGGCATGGCGTTGGAACACCCCAAAGCGCAGATGGGAGTGCTGCAGCCTCGTCATAACCGCAGAGCGCGTCGGGGACGGTTCATCCCCGCGATGGAGCGGCTCACCGGTTTCAAACACGCTGAACAACTTGCTGGTATAGACCCCAAGCGCTTCTAGCATTTCCGCAGCAAGGATTTCCCGCACAGCACCTTTTAAGGTCAAGCGTCCATCGCCAGACCGCGAAAACGGCGTCTGACCGGACCCTTTTGTCCCCAGATCTAGAAGACGGTCCTGACTGTCGCGCAATTGGGCAAACAAGAAGCCGCGCCCATCGCCAATCTCTGGGTTGTAAACGCGAAACTGATGGCCGTGATACTTAATCGCGAGGGCCTCTGTTTGATTGTCCGCCAGCGGCTCAAACCGATGGAAGTGCTTAGCGCGATCCTCCTCATCCACCGTGAGCCCGACCTCATGCGCCCAGCGCTCATTCCACCAGACCGGCCGGGCCTTAGGAAAGTCCGCGGGTTCGACAGCGGCGGCGAAATCAGGCCCGAGGGCGGCAAAGCGGGGGTCAGGATGGTAGGTCATGATCCCCAGCTAGGGGGCAGCGGTCCGCTGTGCAAGCTCAATCGGCGTTCATGGCCTTTTGAAGCGCTCTGCCCGCCTCTTCCACGGCTGGGATCGATTGCGGCAGAACCCGCGTTGCATTGAGGAATCCGTGAGGCACGCCCTTGTGCAATCGAGTTTCGACTGCCACGCCGGACGCCGCCAAACGATCAGCATAAGCCCGCCCCTCATCCTTGAGCGGATCGAGTTCGGCCAAAAGCACATAGGCCGGAGCCACACCCGTCAGGTCTTGCGCAAAAATCGGAGATACGCGCACGTCAGCTGGGTCGTGGCCCTGCAGATAGTGTTTGGCGATTTCTCCCACGGTTGCAGAGGCCAACCAGGGCAGATCATGCCAGCGCGGGCTGGGCTTGTTGATCTCCACCAGCTGCATCAACGGATAGAGCAGAAGCTGGAAACGCACTTGGCCCCGCCGCTCCTGCGCAATCACCGCAGAGAGGTTGCCCCCAGCGCTATCGCCGCCCACCGCAAGCTGACTGCCATCGACGCCGTGATCGGCCAATGCCCCGTCCGCAATGGCATCAAAGGCTGCCAGCGCATCCTCGAGCGGGGCAGGGAAAGGATGCTCCGGTGCCAGACGATAGTCGACCGATACCACCCGGACGCCGGACACTGCGGCAAGCCGACGACACAAGCCATCATGGGTGTCCAGCGAACAGAAGACAAAGCCACCGCCATGGTAGAAAACCAAAGCCGGGCCAGTGGGCGCTGAATGGTGGGGTGTGTAAACTCGGACCCCGATTTCGCCTGCGGCGGTCTGAATCTCCGAGTTAGTATCCTGCGCAAGCAATGAAACCTTGTTTTCGATCACAAGGTGGGCGGCCTCCACAGCCTTGCGAAAGGCGGGAACTGTTGTCTCTGACGACAAAAGATGCGCCCCCGGCCAGTCGGCAAACAGGGCGTCAAAGGGATTGCTGCGCTCGCTCATGGATTTGAGATTGGCAAAGCCCCCTCAAAGCGCAAGGGGGAATAGCGCGTCGGTTGGAAAACAGCATATTGCGTCACGTGATGGGGCGGGAGGAAAATGCACCCCCCTTCTAGTGCAGCGCAATCGGCGTTTCGCGGCCAATCCGACCATCCAGTGCATCCTGGATTTCCCAGCGCAGCGCGCGCCAGGCGTCCGCGCTTTCCGTTTCGCCCTTGTCATCCAATTCCAGCACCGCTTGGTCCGCATACCCCAACGCCTGCACGCCATGGCGGTCCACCAGCGTAAACGCGATGATGCGAATGTCTTCCGGGGTGATGCGGGATGGACGCGCAGTCGGCATGGTCGGGCTCCAGAGCAAATAGTCACTATAGGCGTTGCAAGCGGCTTGCCGCCCACCGCACTAATGATTTCAGTTGCTTATGGAATGAATGCGCTGTCAGTCCTGCCCTTCGGTCGATTTTGCCGAGCCCTTGCTTCCGGGTGCATACCCTCCATCATCAAGATAGCGCTGCTCGTCCTTCGTTGTTTCACGGCCCAGCGCGGCGTTTCGATAAGGAAAGCGCCCAAAGCGTTCGATCACCGCGCGGTGCAGCTCGGCGTGGCGCAGCGTCGTGTCGGAAGCCGGCAGGCGTTCAGAAGCCAATGCGACGCAGCGATGCTGGTTCTCGATATCCTCTGAATGCATAAAAGGCATGTAGACAAACGGCCGTTCGGCATCTGTGAGCTCGAGGTCAAAGCCGCGATCAATCATCACCTGCGCGGCTTCCAGCGCCAGCGGGTCGAGATCGAAAGCGGCGTTGGAGCCGCGCCAGATATTCCTGGAAAACTGATCCAGCGCGATCACCAGAGCCAGACCGGAGCGCGGAGCGGACAGCCAAGCATCGCCATGGACATGGTCCACATCGCGGAAGCCGTGGAGCCACGGGCCGAACTTGCGCCGGATCAGGGCGTCGAAGTCAGGGTCAACCTTATACCAAAGCTTGGGCCCCACCTCTTCAAACCAAAAGGCGAGAATGTCCTCAGGCGCAGGTGCCGGTCGCATCAGACCCGCTTGTCGCCCGACAGGATGGCGGCGCGGATCTCAGGGGTGAGTTCCACATAGGCCTCGCTGTCAGGGTCATCGAGATAAAGCCTGTCGGAGACGGCTTCAGGGTCCCAGCCCTCTTTCACGAGATCGGTTTTCTTGAGCTTGAAGGTACCCGTCGTGTGCTCATCAGGCGTTTCAGCGTGGATCCTGAGAAAGAGCGGGCGGGCATAGTGAGGGAGCTCTTTGTGGACATGGGCCCGTAATGCAGCCAGATCGATTCCCGCTTCGCCAACCATCAGCGCGGCCATGCCGGCTTTACCCGAATAATCCCCGACCGGTACGCCATAGACATTGGCCTGCAGAATGCCGGGATAAACGCCGAGCGCTTCAGCAACCTCATTGGTCGAGACATTCTCCGACTTCCAGCGGAAGGTGTCGCCAATCCGGTCAACAAAGTAGAAATAGCCCTGCTTGTCGCGCTTCATCAGATCGCCGGTACGGAAGTAGACATCCCCCTTCTTGAAGACATCTCGCAGGATTTTCTTCTTGGTGGCTTCTTCGTCCTGGTAGCCATCAAAGCGATAGCGTGCGTCTTCAGGGCGAATTTCACCGATCGCTTCACCGACTTCGCCTGGCTGACACTCAACAGCCAAGCCATTTGAGCCACGTATCACCTCCTCGGCCTCGGTATCAAACTGGACCAGCTTGATATTGAAGCGCGGGGCCAGATGTGGCGGCACGCGACCAATGGCACCGGGCTTGGAGTCCAGATTCAACAGACCAACATTGCCCTCAGTGGCTCCGTAAAACTCCATGATGCGCGGGATACCCGAGCGCTCGGTAAAGCGCGGCCAGACATCGGGACGCAGACCATTGCCGATCGCGGTATGGATTTTATGCTTCTTTTCGTCTGGATGAGGTTCGGCGGCCACCAAGAAGCGGCATAGCTCGCCAACATACATGAACATGGTCGCCCCAGACTGCACGCAGTCGGTCCAGAATTTAGACGCAGAGAATTTGCGGCGCACCAGCACGCAACCTCCAAAGGACAGGGCCGCGCCAACCCCGCAGAGCCCGCCTGTGGCATGGTACATGGGCAGGACCATCATCATGCGATCCTCTTTGGCGGCCTTCGCAGCAACACCAAATACCTGCAGATAATAGAGCGAGCGCGTATGAGCCACGATCGCGGCCTTGGGAAGACCTGTCGTCCCTGAGGTGTACATTTTCATGCAGGGGCCTTTGGCGCGCAGATGCTCGCGCCGGGAGCGGTCGGGGCGATCAGCCGAGGCGTTGTCGAGACCTGCGCGGAAGTCAGCTGCATTGGCGATGTCTGTGCGGACGCTGTCGGTAATCCACGGCGTCAGGTCACAGTCCAGAAGGTCGCAGGCTGTTTTATACTGCTCTGCCAGCGCCCCTTCGATAATGGCATGCTTGGCTTCAGAGATATTTAGGCCATGGGCTAGCGCTTTACCCGTCACCTGATTGTTTACCAGGGCGGCAAGGACACCCACCTTGGATAGCCCAAACCAGATCGCAACATATTCCCAGCGGTTGGCCATGTAGAGCGCAACTGTACTGCCCGGCTCCAGGCCCTGCTGAACAGCCCAGTGCGCAACACGGTTTGCGTAGGCATCAAAAGCCGCATAGCTGACCTCAGCGCCTTCATCGGTTTGGAAGGCAATTCGGTTGGCGTGCGCATCGACACTGTCTTCAAGCAGATCCGGGGTCAGGTAGTCAGAATCTGCCGAAATCGACCGCAACGTCTTGAGCAGACGAGCCAGCTCCGTTGTGTAAAACCATTCGCGCTTCAGCGCCTGGAACAAGCCCATCGTCCCATATCCTCCCTCTGGTGCGCCTTTGTGACGCGTTCAGCGAAAATTACGAGGGTGATCGGGCCGGTCAAGCAAAGCCGTCCGTTACACTGCGATTTCCGCAGCCACACGGGAAAGATCAACAACCTTTGCCGCGTTGTTTCATAACTTCATGAGTGATTTAAGCCCAAGAAGCGTTAAAAGAGATCATTCCCGAAAGCCCCATTTTTTGAGTTGGTTATATCAGTGGACTCGAAATGTGACTGGGCGGAAGTCCTGCGTTCCTTCCGTCAGCGTAACAATCTGAAGCAAGAAGCGGCTGCGAGCCTGCTTGGCGTCAGCCAGGCCTATGTCTCCAAAGTGGAGAATGGTGCGGTGCAGCCTTCGTCTGCCTTGCTGAAACGCCTGGCGATGTTGATCCGGCAGCCGCAACACCGGCCGACCATTGGTCTGTACAAAACCGCGGTGCGCCACGCGCCTTATCTGGCATGTCTGTTTTCCTTGCGCGATGGGCAGGTTTTCATTGAGGAATCCAGCCGTGAATTCTACCGCCGTGGACACCCTTTTGACCTGGAACCGCAAAAAGGGCTGGTCAATTTCGACATGTTTGGTGAGGACGGCGTGACTGCCCTGAAATCGCTGGTCAGCGCCGGAGCTTTTGACGGCAAGTTCGGCTTGATCGAAACCGTTTGGAAGACCGCGCCCCGTGACGGCCACCCGCTGAAGCATTTCAAAACCTTGTTGGTGCCGCTGAGGAGCGACCAGAATGAGTGGCTGCTACAGGCCAGCCTGACAGAAATCTCAGCAGCGGACATGGCCGAGGCTATCAAAGCCTGGGGCGGTCCAATTCGCATTTTTGAGCATGATGAAGAACCCCCTTTTTCTTGGCCCTAAGAACTCCGCGATCTCGCAAATACTCAACCTAAAAAAATACGATCAATGAATAGAATTACTCTCATATTTAAATAACCTCACAGCCAACACGGTGATTAGCACTTCTTTTACTATAAAATCTCCCTAATCCCAGTACGGAATCAGATGAAGCTTCGAACTCATCTTAAACGTGCATGGGGACAGGAATATGCCAGTTACAGATATTGAGCATCGGCTCGCCTTTATAGGTATAGACTCTCAGGTTCGCGAGGCTTTGGAAGAAGCGCGGCCGGCCGCAATGGACGCGCTACCAGACGCGTTGGACAGCTTCTATGAGCTGGTCGCAAGAACGCCCGGCGCAGCGGAGATGTTTAAGAATAATGAGGTCAAATCACGGGCCCGAAATGCGCAGGAATCCCATTGGGGCCGCCTCCTGCAAGGTCGCGTCGATGAAGAACACGCCAAGACCGTTAAACGCATTGGTCTGGCACACGCCAAGCTGGGGCTTGAGCCCCGCTATTTCATTGCCGGTTACGCCAATGTCGCCGCTGACCTGCTGACCGACGTCATAGACAGTCAGCTCGGCCTTGGAGTCTTACCCGCACGTCGCGCCAAAGCGCAGCGCAGCGTTGATGCCCTGATCCGCGTCCTGATGCTGGATATGGAAATGGCCATCACGGCCTATCTGGATGAACGCGACGCCCGCGCTAAAGAAACCCGCGACGAAATCGCCGCATCAATCGAGGAGACCGTTGGTGAAACGGCTGAAGCCTTGATCAGCGCCGCCACAACTCTGGACCAGGCTTCTGCGGCACTCGCTGAGGCGGTTGAAACCACGACGAGCCAAGTCGCAAGCGCTGCAGCGGGATCTGAAGAGGCCTCTGCCAATGTGCGTTCAGTCGCCGCCGCATCAACCGAGCTTGGCGCAGCCAGTCAGGAAATTGCCGGCCAGGCCAGCCAGCAATCCAACGGTCTTCGCGAAGCCGTCGAGTACGCCAATAATGCGGCCACGGTGATTGGTGAGCTGGGAGATGCGTCCGGTGAAATTGGCAGTGTCATCAGCCTGATTGAGGAAATCGCAGAGAAGACCAATCTGCTCGCTCTGAATGCCACCATCGAGGCGGCACGTGCCGGTGAAGCGGGCAAAGGCTTCGCGGTCGTGGCCAGCGAAGTCAAGGATTTGGCCAGCCAAACCGCCAAAGCGACGGATCAGATCACAGGCCAGGTCAATGCCATGCAATCAGCCACCGATGGCGCAGTTAAAGCGGTTCAAGCCATAACAGAGACCGTTGAACAAATCTCTCAAGCTGCACTTGCGATCGAAGCGGCTGTGGAAGAACAGTCGGCCTCTATCAGCGAGATTTCGCGCAATTCTGAGGAAGCTGCATCTGGCAATCAGGCCGCCGCCGAAGCGGTGTCGGCTGTCGAA
>JANQMI010000018.1 GCA_028280165.1 Oceanicaulis sp.
GCTTGTGGGATCAGACGCCTTTCGATCCGCCGACTGGCCCCAGGCCAGAGCCCTCCTCACCAAGCTGAAACCCACGAAATATTGCGATTTCAACATCGCCAATCTCGTCTACGGGCTGAAACAAAAGCACACATTCGAAGTGCGCATTTTCCCTGGCACGATGAACCCACAGGAGATGGTGGCAAACGCGGCGCTGTTTGAGCGGATCCTACGCTGGGCTGTGGCGGGTCCTGATACACCGCTGCCGGATCGGCTCGAGGAGTTTCTAGAGCGCTGTGCTTGACCTAATCGCGCTCCACCCTCGCCTTACCCCGCCCGATGGCCAGCGCTTTGATGACGCCGCGCAGGGTGCGCACTTCCTGTTCAGTGGCCGATGCCCGGGCGAACAGATTGATCAGATTCTGCATCATCAGCGGCGTTTTCTCTGGCGGGTAGAAGAAGCCGGCGCGGTCGAGCTCATCGTGGAAATGCTGGTAGAGACCGTCCAGGTCAGCTTGCGTCGCTCGGTCTGCGACCGGCTTGAAGCCGTCCGGTGGCGGATCGCCGGCACGCCATTCGTGGGCGATGACGCCGCAGGCCATGGCGAGATTCAGACTTGAAAACTCTGGGTCGACGGGCAGCGCCAGGACCGCATCGGCGATGGTGATCTGGTCGTTATCAAGGCCAGACTTTTCCGCGCCGAACAGGGTACCCACTCTCTGCCCAGCCGCGATCTCCGCCCTGGCTCGCGAACAGGCTTCGCGCGCGGTCACTGTGGGTTTGACCATGTTGCGCGGCGTCCCGGTGGACGCATAGAGCACGTGGCAATCGGCGACGGCGTCACCGAGCGTGGCATAGAGCTTGGCCTGGTCGAGGACTGGCGAGCCTGCAGCCATGGAGATGGCTTTGTCATTGGGCCAGCCATCGCGGGGTGCAACGATACGCATTTCGGCAATACCGAAATTGCCCATCACCCGGGCGCACGCGCCGATATTTTCGCCCATTTGTGGGCCGACCAGGATGAAGACCGGTGCAGGATCTGGCTGGCGTGTCTGGCTCAAGGTTTCGACCATTGTCTAGCAGAGGTGCGCGCATCAGCGCTCTTTTGCGGCTGCGAAGTCAATGCTAGACCGCGCGAAAATATCAGCGCATGTGTGCGCCCCCGCTTTGTAAAGAAGGCCTCCCCATGGCGAAAATCATTGTCGACAAGCCGCTTGTGGAACTCGATGGCGACGAGATGACCCGCATCATCTGGGCATTGATCAAGGAAAAGCTGATCCTGCCCTATCTGGATGTGAACCTGAAATATTTCGATCTCTCAATCCTCAAGCGCGACGAGACCGATGATCAGATCACCGTGGAGGCCGCCGAAGCCATCAAGCATTACGGCGTCGGTGTGAAATGCGCGACCATCACCCCGGATGAAGCCCGGGTTGAGGAGTTCGGGCTGAAAAAAATGTGGCGCTCGCCCAATGGCACGATCCGCAATGTGCTGGGCGGTGTGGTGTTCCGCGAGCCGATCGTGATCCGCAATGTGCCACGCCTGGTCCCAGGCTGGACGCGACCGATTGTGATCGGCCGCCATGCCTTTGGCGACCAGTATAAGGCCAGCGACATGCTGGTGCCCGGAGCCGGCAAGCTGACTTTGACCTTCACCCCCGATGACGGCGGTGAGCCGACCACCCAGGAGGTCTATCAGTTTGAAGAGCCCGGCGTGGCCATGGGCATGTATAATGTCGACGCCTCGATCCGCGACTTTGCCCGCGCCTCGCTGCGCTATGGGCTGGAGCGCGGCTGGCCGGTTTACCTGTCGACCAAGAACACCATTCTGAAAGCCTATGATGGCCGCTTCAAAGACCTCTTCCAGGAGGTCTACGAGACCGAGTTCAAGGCCGAGTTCGAGGCGAAGAAAATCTGGTACGAACACCGTCTGATCGACGACATGGTCGCCTCGGCCCTGAAGTGGAATGGGGGCTTTGTCTGGGCGTGTAAAAACTATGACGGCGATGTGCAGTCTGACACCGTCGCCCAGGGCTTTGGCTCTTTGGGTCTGATGACCTCGGTGCTAATGACGCCGGACGGCAAAACGGTGGAAGCCGAAGCGGCCCATGGTACGGTGACCCGCCACTATCGCCAGCATCAGCGCGGTGAAAGCACCTCAACCAACTCCATTGCTTCGATCTTTGCCTGGACCCAGGCCCTGCACCATCGCGGCAAGATGGACGGCAATGAGCAGGTCATGGGCTTCGCCGCCAAGCTGGAAGAGACCGTCGTGAAAACGGTTGAGCATGGCTATATGACCAAGGACCTGGCGCTGCTCGTCGGCGACACCCAGGGCTGGCTGTCGACCGAAGGCTTCCTGGATGCCGTCGCGGACCGCTTTGCCGCGGTGATGAATGAGGGCTAGGCCAAGCTGGCGTCGGAACCAGAAATGGCCGGGCGCTATGCCCGGCCTTTGGATTCAAGCGCTTCTGCCGGCCTCTAAAACTGCATGATCTTCACACCGTCCGGCACTGGCACATCGTCCGGGACGAAGAAGTCCGGCAAAAGCTCGGCTCCCGGCTCGACAGAATATTGCTCCAGATCGGTCACACCTTCCGAGGCCAGGAAGGTATCATCGATAATGAAGTTGCCGGTGAACTCGGCGGCTGGCTTGGTCAGGACACGATAGGCAGTCTCGGCCAGGATGTCCGGCTTACGGCATTGCTTGAACGCTTCCTCGCCCGCCAGCACGTTGGAGATCGCGGCCGTCGCAATCGCCGTGCGCGGCCAGATCGCATTAGCCGCAATCTTGCCATGGAACTCGCCAGCCCAGCCCAGAATGCACAGGCTCATGCCATATTTCGCGCTGGTATAGGCGACATGGGGCGCAAACCATTTGGTGCTCATATCCAGCGGTGGCGATAGCGCCAGGATGTGCGGGTTCTCGGCCTTTTCCAGATGGGGCAGGCATTTTTGGGTCACCAGGAAGGTCCCCCTGGCGTTGACCTGATGCATCAAGTCCCAGCGCTTGATCGGCGTGTCCTTTGTGGGCATCGGGAAAATGGCCGACGCGTTATTGACCACAATATCGATGCCGCCAAAGGTCTCGACCGTTTCTGCAACCGCCGCTTCAACATTGGCTTCATCACGAATATCGCACACGATCGGCAGCGCTTTGCCGCCCGCCTTTTCGATGGCTGCAGCTGCGGTGTGAATCGTGCCCGGCAATTTGGGGTGCGGCTCTGCCGTCTTAGCCGCGATGGCAATATTGGCCCCATCCTGAGCACAGCGCACAGCAATCGCCTCACCAATCCCGCGGCTCGCGCCAGTAATGAAAATGGTTTTGCCCTTTAAATCCTGCATTGCAATTCCTCCCTGAAAGACCACACTCTGTGATGATAACGGATAGATGAGACGGCGAGATATGACCTATCTGGACCAAATGGCCGAGCTGCTTCGTTTTCACCGGGCGCTCGATCCTGATACGCCCTTAACGCAGCATAATCTGAAGGCCCATGTCACGCTTTTCCAGGAAAAGGCTGACCTTTTTGCCGATGGCATCCCTGGCCCCAATACGCTGTGGGCCCTCCAAGAGCCGTATTACGCCGACAAGGCTGCGCTCGATATCGTCGGTGTTGAGGCCGACCCCGCGCCGCCCGGCATTGAGGCACTGCCCCGCTTCAATTTGCGCATCGACGCTGCGGCGAGCTTTCGGGACATCTGCGCCGAGGCGCGCGCGGCGGGCGCGATCATGCTGTCGTCTGGGGGGCAACGCCCGCTCAGCGAAGGCGCCAATGCATCGCGTTCGGCCATCTCCATGCACTACCCCGCCATTGCGGTCGATATGTGCATCAATGCCGGCTTTTTTAATCCGAAGACCGACCCTTATGTGCTGGTCCCCAACGGCACTCGGCGCTTCACCGTCTATGCCCGCGCCACCCAAGGCACTGACATGACGCTGAATGCCGTTGATTGGACCGGATCCTGGAGTAATGGAAAGGTCAAACGCGTCGAGGTGAGCGGCAAATTCATCGATCTGACGTCTCTGATGGCCAAATATGGCTGGAGGCCCATAGGCGCGCGCCGCTGTTACACCCGGGCCGAAAACAAGCGCTATCTGTGTTCCGAATGGTGGCATTTCCAATATGAATTCCTGCTCACCCCGCGCATTTCCCAAATCGGGATTGAGGTCTTGCGGATCAGTGGGATAACCGCCGAAAAGATCCAGCAGCTCAACCCCGCGCTTTGGGAGCGGCGCAAAGAGGTTTTCAAAAAGGGCTGGAATTAAGCCTCAATCCCCTGCACGCAATGCGAAGACAGGTTGGCGTCCGAACGCGGCTGCCCTCTGGAAGAGCTGCACGATATCGACCGGCTGCCGGAGCGGTTCTAGAAGACTCTTACCAGGACCGCGTTTTGTCTCTTACGACTATTACCACCGCCGGTCTGCGGGCGCTTCGGGTCTGTAGGGTGATGGACGAGGTCAAAGAGCGCCTGGTGAGTTTAGCGGTGCTGGGGCTGGGGGCGGATAGATTTCTGTGTGCTGCCGGCCGAGCAGCCCCCGTCTTCTCTTTCCCGACGCGGGTCGGGACCCAGAGATCATCAGGCGCTGCGTTCAACGGCTCTGGGCCCCGGCCTGCGCCGGGGAAGAGAAGGTTGTTTGAAGCCTCCTCGTATTCGTCATCCCCACGAAAGTGGGGACCCAGAGCCGCGAAATGCTGAGCTCTGCCATCCCCTGGGTCCCCGCCTGCGCGGGGATGACGAGGGAGAGATAGGCGCACACGTTATCTCCCCCTGCCCAGCGGGGGGAGTGTCCTCGAAGAGGACGAGGGGGGCTTTGCGGCGTTGCAATGCCCCCTCCGCCAGCTTCGCTGGCGTTCGCCTGTTCAATCGATCCCCCGGATCGATTTCGG
>JANQMI010000033.1 GCA_028280165.1 Oceanicaulis sp.
GAGGCCAGCATGGTCATGGCACCCACCACGGTGTCAGCACCCATATCAATGGGCGCAAAAACGCGCAGATCGAGATAGCCGATATTGCCGTCCAGCTGCTCCGCGCGGCGAACGCCGAAATTCACATGGGCCCCATAATAACGGTCCATCTCAGCATCGCCGAAGGCGTCATCCACGGGTGCATCAAGGTCAATGGGCTCAGCGACAAATTCGACATTGAGATGGCCATCTCCGGTCAATGCCTGAAGACGCTCAGTCAGTGCAGTGGCAAACGCCTCGCCATCGGCAGACCGCGCCAGGCTCTGCAAGTCTTCGTCGGAGCGCAGGACAGAAGCGGCCCGGGCACCAACCTCCATGTCCACATAATCACCCTCCAGATGCGCAATCACGGCCGCCAGAACCGCCTGGTGATCGGCTTTCGAGGTGGGCGATTGTGCCGTCGCGGCAGAGGTTGGGACCAGAAGTAAGAGGCAGGCCGCAAGAGCGATGAATTTCATGGCAGGACTCCAGGACAGATCAGGTTTCATGGTCGCGAATACGGTCGGAAAAAGAGCGCGCCTCCAATGCCGCGATCGCTTCGACTAAGGCGTCGCTCAGGGGGCGCGACAGGCTGTCGTCGAGCGCGTTGGCAGCCCGTGTGGTGGCGGCCCAGCGCATCTCCAACCAAGGCAGCAGGTCTTCACCCGCTTCAGACAGGGTGACCATGCGGCTGCGTCGGTCTTCTCCGGCCACAAGCTCAACCAGGCCCTCGCGGTGCATCTTCGCCACGGTCTGACTGGCGGCGGAATGGGAGGTTCCTGATCGCTCAGAAATCTGGCGGATCGTCAGGGGCTCGCCGAGCTTGAGCGCCTTCATGATCGGGGTGAAGCGCGGCGTGTAAAAGGGATGGTCCTGCCGGTAGATCGCCTCCAGCTCCCCATCGGTGAGCTCAAGCAAGCGGCGGATCAGGGTGCCGAGACCCGGTTTGGAAACTGCTTTCATAACAGTGCTTGTATATTAGCCCTGTTACGTCTCAACTCAATTATTCGTAACCTACCGTATGAGCTCGGTTGATGGTTAGTCCCCGAACACCCCGCTGGCCTCAATCTGCGCGTCGATCAACGCCGCATCGATACCCCAATGGACAATCGTTCTGGGGTCGCGACCCGCATCAATAGCCAGAGCCGCCACCCGTCCCTGCCCGGTCAGAGGGGTTTGCGGAGTGGGCAGCGGGTCGCGATAGGCTTGGTCAGGATGGACGATCTCCCACCCCGCGTTGCGAAGCCCGTCCACCAGATCCGCCGCAAAGCGCGCGGCCAGGTCGTTCTCGTGTAGTAGCAGCACATGCACCACCGGCGCGTCGCCAAGCGCGTCTGAAGCAACAGCGTCATAATAGGCAGCGGCCTCTACAGACAGGCTGACATAAAGCGCGCCCAGCGCGTCATAGTTGACCGCGCAGCCCTCGCTCAGGGCCTGCTGGAACCGCATCTCCAGATGCCAATCATACGTGTCCACCGTGACATAGCCATTGGCCAGACCGCGCGCGTCCAATCCCTCTGCTAGCGCCGCGATTTGATCGGGCCGCCGCCCCTCATCCAGAAAGGGAAATCTGAACCAGGGCCTCGTATTGGGCAGAGTCTCCAGATACCCCGCTGCAATATCGATATCGGCGAGATAGTCCTGCGCTGGCGTTCGGTGCGCCCACATATGAGTGTGTGAATGATTGGCTAGAATATGGCCCGCCTCGGCATAGGCCAGAAGGCGGTCGCGCCCGGATTCATGGCGCTCAAGTCCCTGTGTCGTGACGAAAAAGAGAACGGGTCCGGACCCGCTGGCCTGCAGCGCTTCGATGAGACGATCTGTACGGTCTTGCCCAGAGTATAGCGCCCCATCGCCGCGGGGCGGGTCGTCAAAGGACAGGACAATTCGCCTCTGGCCCTCCGCCTCCGCCAAACTGAGCGAGACCATCAGCGCCATGATCACGGCCGTCAGAACGATCCGCATCTTCAACCTCCCTCGGGCCCAGAATGGGCGCTACATCTGTAACGACTCCATCAAATGCGTCCATGCTCGACGGGCAATAATGTAATATTATTACGTTAATTCTCGGTCATCCTCGACCGGTTTGCGTTGTTCCTCACACGAAGTCGTGGCAGATAGTCGGGCAAGTAAAATGCCCAACTCAGGCACGGGGATATTCACATGAAATCGGTTTTGTTCGGCAGCCTGTCTGCGCTGATGCTGGCGAGCGGTGCGCTTGCCCAGGCGGATGAGAACCACTGGCTGCGCCAGCCCGCGATCTCGCCCGATGGCGAGACCATCCTGTTCACCGCCTATGGCGACCTCTGGCGGGTCAACGCCTCAGGGGGGCAGGCCACTCTGGTCACGCTGGACGACGCCTGGGATGGCCATCCGGTCTGGTCGCGCGACGGCGCACAGATCGCCTTTGCCTCTGACCGCTTTGGCGATCTGGATATCTTCGTGATGAATGCCGATGGCTCGGATTTATCGCGGCTGACCTTCCACTCCTCTGACGACGTGCCGAGCGACTTCGCGCCAGACGGCTCTGCGGTGCTGTTCTCATCGTCTCGTGGTGACAATGCGACATCGGCTTACTTCCCAACCGGAGCGCTACCGGAGCTGTATGAAATTGCCACGACCGGCGGCACGCCGCGCCAGGTCATGACCAGCCCCGGCGTCCAGGCGCGCTATAGCCCCGATGGCACACGCATCGCCTATCGCGAGGAAAAAGCTTACGAAAACGACTTCCGCCAGCGCGATATATCCTCTTTTGCACGCGATATCTGGATCTATGATATCGCCAGCGGCGACCATGAGCAGATCACGACGAATGCCGGCGGCGATCACGCCCCTGCCTGGGACGGCGATGACGCGCTCTTCATGCTGTCTGAAGTCGACGGCGACACCTTCAATGCCTACCGCTTTGATCTGGCGTCGGGGGACCGCGAGCGTTTGTCGAGCCATGGCCCCCACCCAGCCCGCGAGCTGTCCGCGAGCGGTGATGGCCTGGTGGTCTATAGCTATCACGGTGATCTTTACACGGTCCGCGCCGGCGAGCAGCCCCAGCAACTCGATATCAGCTTTCCGCTGTCGCGCTTAAGAAATGCCCCCGAACCGATCTCGATTTCCGGCCGCATTGGGGAGTTCGACATCTCGCCGGATGGCAAAGAGATTGCGTTTATTTCCCGCGGCGAAGTCTTCGTGACCTCGGTGGACTTCTCCGACACCGTGCGCATCACCGACACACCGGAACAGGAACGCTCGGTGAGTTTCTCACCGGATGGCCGTTCGCTGATTTATGCCGGCAATCGCGGCGGGGCCTGGACGCTGTTCGAAACCACGCTGACCGATGACACCGAACCGCGCTTCTCGGCGGCCACCGGATGGGAGGAAAGCGAAGTCTTCCGCCCCGAAGACGGCGGCGAGGCTTTCCAGCCCGAATACTCGCCCGATGGTGAAATGATTGCCTTCATCGAGAACCGCGACGCGATTTCGGTGATCGACCGCAGTGGCGGCAATAAGCGTACCGTGTTCGGCGCGGACCTGAATTATTCTTACTCCGATGGCGATATCAGCTTTAGCTGGAGCCCCGATTCCCGCTGGATCGCGGCAGACTATGTTGACGGCTTTATCTTTTATGGCGAGATCGGCGTCGCGCCGGCCGACGGCTCAGCTGCACCGGTGAACATCTCCATGTCCGGCTATGCCGATGCGTCCCCCATCTGGCACCCGTCTGGTGAAGCTCTCTACTGGTTCACCGACCGCTATGGTGAGCGGACTCATGGCAGCTGGGGCGCAGAGTTTGACATTGTCGCCGGTTTCCTGACCCAAAACGGATGGGACCGATTCAATCTCACTGAATTTGAGCGCTCCTTGCTGGAAGAAGGCCGCGAAGACGACGAAGAGGGCGAAGACAGCGCGCCGGCCCAAGGCGGTATTCTGCTGGACTTCTTTGAGTGGTTTGAGGAGCTCACCACACCGCCCATGGAGCTGGAGTTGGAGGCTGTCGAGCGCCGCACGCGCCGCCTGACCATCCATTCCTCCAACTTGGCCGACGCGGTGTGGAGCGAAGACGGGTCCAAACTCTATTATTTGAGTGCCTTTGAAGGCGGGTTCGACCTTTGGGTCCACGACCTGCACGAAGGTGAGACGCGCCGCCTGGCTCAGCTGGGCGCGCGTTTCGGAGCCGATATCGAGCTTATTGACGACTCCACCGCTGTGGTCCTGGCCAATGGTTCACTGCGCAAGATTAACCTGTCGAACGGGTCTCCGTCCGGCATTGCCACCACCGGAGAAATGAGCCTGCGCGCCGATGCTGAGCGCGGCTATTTCTTCGACCATGTCTGGCGTCAGGTGGACGACAAATTCTACGATCCGGACTTCCACGGTGTGGATTGGGATGCGATGCGCACCGCCTATGAGCCGCTTGTGGGCGCAACAGCCAATAATCGCGACTTCGCGTTGCTGATGTCGGAAATGCTCGGCCAGCTCAACGCCAGCCACACCGGTATGTATTACCGACCCGGCGGTAATTTCGAAGATGACAGCACTGCCGCGCTTGGCGCGATCTTCGACCTGGCGGCCGGAGGCCCGGGTCTGACCCTGGCCGAAATTCTGCCCGGCGGGCCACTGGATCGCGGTGAGCTCAATATTGAGCCAGGCTCGCGCATTACGGGGATTGGAGGCGTTGATCTGGGCGACGGGGTGAACCCCTTCCAGTATCTCAACCGAGTCGCGGGCGACCGGGTCCGCCTGACCATTCAGGGCCCTAGTGGCGGCCGTGAGCGTGACGTCATCGTGCGCACCTGGTCGCAAGG
Source organism: Oceanicaulis sp. (assembly GCA_028280165.1). GTDB lineage: Bacteria > Pseudomonadota > Alphaproteobacteria > Caulobacterales > Maricaulaceae > Oceanicaulis. Next base: position 4,818 of record JANQMI010000033.1, read on the forward strand.
TGCGGAAAACCAAGCGCTGTACCAGCGCTGGATCGAACGCCGCCGCGCGATCGTGGACGAGGCATCCGACGGACGTGTGGGCTATGTGCATATCCGGTCGATGAATGATGGCGGCTTTCGCGCCTTCTATTCAGAACTAATGGGCCGCAATTTCTCCAAAGAGGCTGTTGTGGTCGATACCCGCTTTAACGGCGGGGGGTGGTTGCATGACGACTTGCTCGTGATGCTGACCGGCCAGTCCTATTTCAACATCCGGGCCCGCGACCGCATTGTCCCGGGCGCTCCTGAAGAGCGGTGGACCAAACCCTCCATCGTAGTGATGAATGAGGGCAATTACTCCAACGCCCACATGTTCCCCTGGGCCTATAGTCATTTTGAGGTGGGCCAGCTGGTCGGCATGCCCGTGCCAGGCACGGGGACCGCAGTGTGGTGGGAAACCCTGATGAGCGGCGATCTGCGCTTCGGCATTCCACAATTGCCGGTGCTGGATGAGAATAATGTGCCGGTGGAAAACCAGACCCTGATGCCCGACATCCTGGTCGACAATCCGCCAGAAGCCGCCGCCGCGGGCGAAGACCTGCCGCTGGTACGCGCGGTGGACGCCATGCTGGCCGAACTCGACGGCTAGCAGGCGCGCCAAAACGATAAAGGCCCGGCACGCACATCCGCGCGCCGGGCCTTTTTGTATCCGCGTCTAGCTGCAATAGGCGTCATAAGCCTCCTGGCTAAAGGCATCCATACCGATTTCGGCGCGAAACTCATCAATGCGGTCGTAATCCACGGTGTTGGAAAAGTCCGCCCGGCCTTCAGAACAACGAACCTGCGTCCCAAAGCGTTGCTGACCACCGCGCGTCAGCTGGATGCGGTCATACATCGCCCCATAGGCCCAGGCGGTTAGCTCCTCGGCCTCAACAGCGGCCATAACATCGGGAAGAATGCGCTCAGCGAAATCGGCGTCCCATTGGGTCATGCCGGTCTCATCAATATACTGGCCGTGCTGGGCGATATACCAGGCCCCGCGCTGGGCTTCATTGGCAAAGAGCGGCGGGCTCGGCCAGCCATGGACCGCCATGATTTCCTTCAGCCGCGCCAGATTGGGCACATCGCCCTCGAAGGCGGCAGTGCCCATGATCTGCATCCGGCATTGCTGAGAGTGGGTCCCGGCAAACTCACCGCACAGCTCCATGGAGCGGAGCTGGACCCGTACCCACTGATCAACCCGGAAGCGTTCGATCAGCTCATCGGCCAGGCAGTCGACATCCTCCATGGCACAGTCGAAGGCCGCAATGCCTGCCGCCTCGGCAGCATAGCCTTCGGTGATCAGCGCTATCATCTCGGCTGGTGTTTCCATGGGCATGGGTTGCGGTTGAGCGTGCGCGGTGGACGCGAGCGCCAGGCTCACGAAAAAGGTTGAAATCACGGATCAGCTCCCCAGAGAAATCTGGTGCGAGCTTTAGCAAGCCAAGTCTGCGCTGCCCCGTTAAACCTTGAAAAGACGGGCGTCATCTATTGGTAAGGTTTCCGACGGCTTCGTCTTTCGCCTATTGTTCAGCCACGACAAGCTCCGCCCGATGCAATTCAAATCGCGTCGTGCCGGACTGAAGATGGGCGTAGTTCGCTTCAAAACCTTCGCTGTCGAGGAAGGCCTCGAGATCTTCGGATGACTGCCATTCCACAATCGTCACCTGCCCCGGTGCCGATCCCGTCGGCGCGTTCTGCTCGTAGCGCGGGTCGCGCATCTTGTAGACGAAGCGTGCGCCCATAGTGTTGAGGGTGGGCTCAATCCCATCCAGATAGCGGTCATAATCCTCAGGGGCGTGCGGGTTGAGCCAGGCCACGGCGACGGTGTAGCTGCGATCGGCCCTGAAAGTTAAGTCGAGCCCGTCCTCCAGAATAACGGTGTAGAGACGCAGCTCATCCCAGGCCGTGGGGCGCAGGGCCTTGATGGCGGGCCAGTCGGGATGGGCGGTCAGGATCGCTTCTGCCGCAGCGGTCGGCCAGGAGAAGAAGGAATAGGCTTGCGCCTCAAAATCCCCAATCACCGTCTGTGTCGTTGCCAGAGTGGGCCCCCGACGAAGACCGAGATCTCCAGCAATCGGGAAGACTTGCTGGAAATAGGACCGTCGCGCGGCGGCGGCGTCCTCGCCGGGGGCATTAAGAGAGGCTGACAGCGTGACAACCTGGCCGGCATCAAAGGACAGGGTCACGGACGGCGCAGCCTCCTCAGACCTTTCAGGGTCTGCCAGAACGGGCGCAGCGCCCAGGCAGACACTAAGAACAGTCAGACTGACAAGGCGGGAGAGTGGTGAAAGGGGCATGGAGCATTTCCTGAAGGCTTGATTTCACCCTCAGCATGGCACGCCCATTTGGAGGCGGCTCGGATTAGTCCGTGCATCCAGTGGTACATATTTGTACCACTGACCTCTCAGACAATGGTGTGCCGGCCCTCTATCAAGGCCCGCTTCGCGGACAGGGCGTCAGCGAAGAACTGGATTGCGACCCGGGCCCTGGCTGTCTTGGCAAAGTCGGGATGGGCCAGAAGCCAAAAAGGTTCGGCCAAGACCACCGGCGCGCCGGGCAACCGCACCAATTGCGGATCCGGATCGGCCATGAAACAGGCCGCGCGCCCCATGCCAAGGCCGCGCTTGATCGCCTCAAATCGCCCATCAATATCGGTGAAGGTCAGAGCCCTGCGCGGATTGGGATAGGGCGATTGCTCGATCCAGTTGGACCATCGCGGCTCGCCGTCGGGCGGAACGATCCATTTGCGGTCGGCCTTTGATGTCTGAGCCAGATAGGCCTTGCTGGCATAGAGCGATAATCCCCAGGCAAACAGGCGGCGGCCGACCCAGTGCTCAGGGGGCGATTGGGCGGCGCGTATGACCAGGTCGGCCTCGGCTCGATCCAGATCAGCAAAGGCATCCGAGCCATCCAGGGTAAGCTCGATCTGCGGATATAAATCTGCAAACTGCGCAACCGCATCAAACAACAGATGCTTCAGCACGCGCGCTGACACTGAAATGGTCAGCGGCCCGCTCAAATCGCCCTGTGCGGCGCGTTGTAGCCGCGCGGACTCGTCGGTCAGTCTTTCGATCTTTTCAGCCGCTTCGACCACCGCCGAGCCAGCCTTCGTCGGCCATAATCCGCGAGGCGATTTCTGGATGAGCGGCCCAGTTGGCAGCGCATTCAGATACGCCAATCGCCGAGACACGGTTGCGTGACTGACACCCAGCCGTCGCGCCGCGCCGCGCACCGATGCCTCCTGCGCCACGGCCAGGATGAGCTGATAATCATTCCACTCCATTGGTACGAAAGTGAACCAAAGAAGAGGAGATATCAATTCAGCCCCGATGCTGCGGGCCGGCGGAGCAGGTGCGCGAGCGGCTATCGCTTAGGGCTGACACCCAGCTGGGTTATCAAGAGCGCCGCGCCGGTTAGCGCAATGCCTTTTAAGAAATGCGCCTGTTGCAGCAGGCGGATCACCTCGTCCTCGGCGTGCAGCATCTCATACCCGTGCACGACAATCGTCACCGGGATGAGGAAGAGCACAAGAAGCCATCCTCCAAGCCGAGGCCACCAATTCAACAGGATCATCAGCGCTCCGGCGAGCTCTACGAGGCCGGACAGGTAGATCAAGGGCACGCGTAGCGGAATCTGCTCATGCATCAATGAGATATAGTAGTCGAGATTGGTAAAATGGGTGACGCCGGACAACAGGAAGAGCGACACAAATAAGGCCCGTCCAGTCCATGTAATGGCCATGTGATGGAGTAGTCGGTCCTCAGCGATCATAGCAGCCTCCCGGTCAAAAGTGCGCAAAGCCCTACGCTCATATTGCGCTCGACACGCCTCAAGGGATGATGCTCTGTCTTGAAGGTCACCCCAATTACGGATATTTTTTATCCGCTTTAAGGCGGGCTGTAAAGCGAGGTCTATTGTGAAGATATCCAAAGGGGTGGAGTGGGCGGCCCACGCATGTGCCATTCTGGCTGTTTTGCCAGAAGGTTGGACATTGTCACGCGACGCGCTCGCAGACTTCTTAGGCGTGCCGCCGCCGTATCTCGCCAAGCAGCTTCAGGCCCTGAGCCGCTGCGGACTTGTGACCGCACAGCGCGGGGTCTCTGGCGGCTATCGCCTCGCCAAAACGCCTGAGGCCATTTCATTGTGGCAGATCACCGCCGCGGTCGAAGGCGAAGCCCCTTTGTTTCGATGCAGCGAGGTCCGTCAGAACGGCCCGTGCCCAGCCACGGAATCGGAATGCTCCGCCCCGTGCGAAATCGCCTCCGCCTTCTGGCAGGCCGAACGGGCGTATCGCGATGCTCTTGCTGCCATCCCCCTGTCCGATCTCGTCGCCCAAGGTCGACACACGACGCCAAGAGATCGAAAGCAACAGATCAGCGCCTGGATCGAACAGAACGCGGCCAGGC
>JANQMI010000045.1 GCA_028280165.1 Oceanicaulis sp.
GCCCGACGGGGATCTGGACGCCGACAGCTGGGCGGCCTGGACCACCGCCATCAAAGACAAAACCGGCCGCAAAGGCGGTGCCCTCTTCAAACCCCTGCGCCTGGCCCTGACCGGTCAAGGCCGAGGCCCAGAAATGGCCCTGCTCCTGCCGCTGATCGGCGCGCAGAAAGCGAAGAAGCGGCTGGGTGGGGAGAGCGTGTGACGGGGGGCTAAATGGGTTTCTGACTCAGATCAGCCCAAGCTCTGTTTCATCTCGGCGCGTAGGACGAAAGCGCAGCACGAACCAACAGCCCAAGGCCTTAGACCAGACATCGACATTGGGTGATAGGGGGTCAGGGGCTTTTGGCTCCTATTACGACTATCACCACGCCCGAATGCCAGATTGAGCTCGAGGTGGCACGAAGACGCGGATTCAAGCGGTCAAAGAGCAGAGTCGGAGTTTAGCACCGCAGGCGGAGGGGGCGGATAGGTTTTGTGTTTAGGTCTGATTTCAGGCCGCGCGACGTCGGTCTGTGTCGCGCAGAGTGGGTGTTGGGGTGGAAAGGGTGGGGGCTGAAACGTCCACCGCGGGACTTCGAGTCAATGCGGTTGTTCTGGCGGCCATATCTGTTCAAGCGTATGCGCGTCGTAGAGAATACCCTCGCGCATGACCATGCTGACAGAAGTCGTGTTGCGGATGTCCTCCAGCGGGTTCTCGTCGAGGATCTGCAGATCCGCGATCTTCCCGACGCTGATGGACCCCAGCTGGTCGCCTCGGCCAATGGCATCAGCGCCGTTTTGAGTCCCAATACGCAACACGTCGAGAGGCTCAAATCCCCCGCTCGCAATCGCCCAAAGCTCAATGTGGCAATCTAAACCCCACAAATCACCATGACACCCAAGTCCAATCCGGCCACCAGCGTCATGCACTTTTCTGAGGTTCTCGGCGATGTAAGTGTAAGTATCATATGGGCTGCGCTCCAACGCATCGATTGGTGGTCGCATGAGCCACGACCGTCTGGATGGCGGCACGAATCGATCCAATTTTGGTTGATCAAGGGTGGCAGCCTCATAGAAGAGACGAGCCGTACCGTAAAAACCCGTTGCGAGTGTAGGCGTATAGGTCACGCCGCTGTACGCGAGAAAGTGCACAAGGTCGTCTTCATAAGGCAGCGTTCCAATTGTGTGCTCGACACCGGCAAATCCGTCTGTGATGAGTCCAATGGCGTGGCTTGAATCCCGCAGGTGATTTGTTGCAGTTAAGCCCCTATCATACTGTAACTCCGACGCGTAAGCCTCCATCGCGCGCCCCCCAAATCCCCAATTCTTTATAGTTTGGTCGCTGCAGCAGGCGGAAATTCTATCGACTGCACGCTCCAAGCCCTCATAGGACGGATCATTCAAAATGAGTGATGGGGCAGCGAGGAAGCGCGGTCCAAGGAGGACGCCAGCGTCCAATAGATCGGCATCGTATACACTAGCAGTTCCGACTTCACGGAGTGTCGTCACACCATAAGCCAAATAACTATGATATGGGGCATATTCGGATCGGGGGATAGTGCCATTTCGCTGAACTGGTCGAGTGTGCGCGTGCAAATCGACGTAGCCTGGTAGGAGCGTTTTTCCGTCAAGGTCGATCACGTGTGCCGCACGAAGTGTAGCGGGCTCAACCGATCCGGCTATACCAACGTGTTGGATCACGCCTCCCTCTACAACGATGTCACCGCGTTCAATGACGCTATCGCCCTCGATCGTTATGATCCTGGCGTTTAGGAACACCAGTACGCCTGTCGGTGGAACGCGTTCTAGACTAACTCTGGGTCCGATAATTTGGGTTTGTTCACCGTTTCCTAGGTTGAAAAACTTCAAATCCATCCCGTCGACGACGATAAGTTCTGCCTCTCCCAGCGAAACCTCATAACGTCCAAACACAATATCTGGAGCGTATCGGCGAGTGGAGGGATGATCGACGTTTAAGTGAATCTCCAATATTCTATTTTCGTCCGTCTCGATTGCGGGCGCACTAACACTTAGAAGCCCTGTGGGAGGCTGAATGTATAGATCGTCACTATCGTTTGAAAAGAAAACATCATTGACCACCGCGATGTCGCCTGAAGTTACAGAGAAACTTGATTCGATTTGTGGCGGACAGCTTTCGTCAGGACCCTGGAATAGCCACAGTTTACCGAGCTCGCTACTATCCGGAGCGGGTGTAAAGTTCCGAACATAGAGCGAAACTTCACAATCCGACCGCCCCCGCCGCAAGCGACTCAGCGCCATTACTTCGATAGACACTTCGCCCAACGACACTGAGTCGCCGGTTGAGATATCGAATGCAACAACCTCTCGCAGCATCCTCCGCTCGGGTCGATAAGCCTTGCGAGCCTGCGCATCGCCGCGAAGGGTCACAACCCAGTTTCTACTGCCTAAGAACAGCGGATCGGAGTAGAATTGTCCGTCATTTGAAAGCACGATGCGAGAGCCGGATTGGACGTTGAAAAGCGCAACTGCCCCTCCTCGCTCATCGTCCCATAACACAAACGAAAGAAGCTCGCCGTCCTCAGACCAACTGGGTTGCGCTGCTATCTCGCCCAGTTCCGTCAATCGTTGTGCTGGCAACTCGGCTTCGTATCGGTCCAGCAGCCAAATCGCTCCAAACGCTTCAAAAGCTACGCGATCACCATCTGGCGACAACGCCGGGTTCCGTATGGATCGCGCTGAAACGTCGTTCAAATCAATTTCATACTCAAATTGCCCCAACGGCCTCATCGGCAGGCTTACGTCTGCTTGAAAAGAGATTTCAGTGATTACACCCGATAAGACATCTAATTTCCAAATGCTCCCTTCGTGACTGTAGACAATATGTCCGCCATCGTGAGTAAAGCTGTAGTTCGGAACTTGATCATTCGAATCGGAGCGACGCCACAGATTTGTGCGGCGAAAATCACAGGTCAGAACTCTTTCCTCAGCGGTGGCCAAAGTTCGCAAAACAATGCAGCTTTGCTCACCTTCTACCCCAATAAAGGCGAGGTGATCCATTGATGGGCTCAAGAGCGGTTTTAACGCGTGAGTATAACCCGTTTCGAGTGGGACGAGTTGATCCGTTTCTGCATTATAGAAATATATGACCGATGGATCGTCAGCACTATATGGATTTGTTGCGCCGCCAACAACACTTGTATAGAAGCTGAAGTCATTTAATGGAGCAACCCCAGAGTATTGGCCCATGAGCTGACCACTATCGAGAAGTATACTTGCCTGCCCACCTGCATCAACGCTATAGCGGACCACTGAGCCGGAATTTAGACCAAGTCCAATTTCTTCGAACTGCGTCGCAAGAATGTAACTTCCATCTGACGACCATTCGGGCGCGTACATGTTTTGATTAGATTCGGTAGAGACTTGCCGAATGTCTCCAGTTTTTACGTCATATATATGGATATGCCTTTCGCCAGACCGATCGCTCACAAACGCTATCAAATCGCCACTAGGCGAGAATCTAGGCATCACTTCATTGAACGCGCCTGTCAGAAGCGGGGTGGCTTTCCCACCTTCGATATCCAGCTGATAGATATCGCCCAATAGGTCAAAAATCAGACTCCGACCGTCTGGTGAGACATCCAAAGACATCCATGTTCCCCTTCGAACGGATCGTTCGAAGACTCTTTCACCATACTCGACCCCGAAGGCCTCGGTGGTTCCGTCCTGAGAAGCGTTCAACCCTAGAGGCGCGGAACAACCGGCAGCTCCTGCCAAAATTAGAAGGATCGCTACAAATAATTGACCGGAAAATCTCGCGCTTAGCATCCCGACCGTCCTTCCTCTCTTTCGCGTTTCTGAGGATTGTTTGTGAAGGTTAGAAGGAGACCCAACGAATCGGCATTCGATGGGTCATATCTACTCCGAGAACAAAATCCGTCCTTAGATCGCGCACTGATTGAGCAATGCTGCTTTTCAAGCAGCAACCCGATTGCACGAAGCCCGGGACGTTCGCTTTCAAAGTTGAAAATTATGGGGCTCGGAGAGGCGCTTACCCCGCGCCTCTCCGAGCATCTCGCAAGCACATTACCACTGCCGGATAAAGCTCGCCCTCACAAACCTGCCGCGCGCGGAGGCGTTAAAGGGGTCATAGCTGACATCATCCCCAAATGAACCGGTATTTGCGACAAAAGGGGGATCAGTATCAAACACGTTCTGGACCGAGAAGGAAACACGTGTGTCCCTCAAGGAGCCTTTTTCGAACGCATAAGAAAGATTCATATCAACAGTCGTCCAGGACTCAATCGGCTCCTCAGGATCAGTCCGATTGTTGGTGTAGTCGTCGACATATCGGACAAACATACTGGCGCTGGCACCGCCCTGGGACCAGGAAACCCCACCGTTGAGTTTCAGATCAACCGGATTGAATGGAGTATCAAGGACGCTGATCTGAGGCCCTCCGTCAAACGGTATAGTGTCGTAGTCGGTGATAAAGGTTCCATCAAAACTGAGACCGAACCGACCGATATCGGTGTCAAAGCTGTAGCTGGCGCTGGCATCAAACCCGCGCGTGACCCGTTCAGCGACATTGGTGGTTCCAAAAAAGTAAATCGCCTCCACATCGTCAATCGAAAGGCCTTGCGCGGCAAGGATCGCGTCGAGATCCGCGGGGTTCGTGACCGTGAATTCAGCAACCGTGTCAAGAATTTCCTGAGGTGAAGGCTGTAAGACAATAAAGGGCGCAGCTTCGAACCCGGTGAAGTCCCTAATAAACGGCGGCCTCGCAATTTCGTCGGTCAGATTTATTTCGTAATACCCCAAGCTGAGATTAAGGCCATCAATGAAATCTGGTGCATAGTCAAATCCAGCAGACCAGAATTCCGACGCCTCGACGCCCACATCAGGATCAACCCCTCCTACAAATAGTGTAGCCGGCGTCGCAGAGACCGCATTTGGGATCGTATAAAATGTAAAGAAGCGGGCTGACGAACGGGGGACGAAGTTCTGCTGACTAAGTGTCGGCGTTCTGAACGAAGTCCCCCAGTTCCCGCGCAAGGTTAAGTTCTCTGTCGGCTTCCACACCAACCCGACCTGCGGGTCGATACTGTCAATGCCGCCCCCAAAATCTTCATAGCGCCCAGAGAGGTTGATCTCCAATCGCTCAACGCCAGGCCGAGCATTGGCCGAACCCACGAGCGGCACAAATAATTCGCCATATGCAGCAACTGTGTCCCCCTCGTCTCTTACATCAGTGCCAAAGCCGTTTCTAATCCTGTATTCCTCAAACCGTCCTTGCCCCCCAAGAGCGAGCTTGACCTCACCGCCCGGCAAAGAAAATAGGTCACCGTCCGCTTTCGCCTCAACCATCGTTGCCGAATTGTCTCGCCGAACCGGGAAAGCCCCGCCGATAAGGCCCGTATTCAAATCAATTCTAGTATTCTCGGACGAAAACTCAGAATGGGTGACAAAGGCCTCGGCTCGCCAGGTGCTGCCGATATCATAACGGCCCCCCACTGTCCCTCCATAGCTGTCACGGCGCGTTTCAGTGTTACTGAAACTAGTGAATGAGGTGAAGATGTCACGCTCGTTCTTCTCTGTTGCAAAATAAGCCTCTCCGAACAGCTCCAACCTTTCGCCAAAGCCCTGCCGCGCCGTCGTGAAAACGCTGTGCCGGTCGATATTTGGCGTTAATTCACTATCGGCGAGTTGCGGCGAAATATACTCGCGACTTCCGCGGCGAAAAGAATTCTGGTTCAGGTAATCATAGGCGATCATCGCGTTGCCAGTATCCCATGACGCTCCAAAGGCTTGACTGGCGTTCAAGGTCGTTCCGTCGTCATCCGTCAGCGTGCCGATCGAAAAGCTGGTTTCAGCACCCTCAAAATCATCCCTGAGGATGAAGTTGATCACCCCACCAACCGCGTCGGACCCGTAGATCGAGGACGCCCCGGTGGTGACTGCTTCGACACGCTCCAACGCCGCGAGTGGAATGATAGAAACATCGACACCTTCACCTTCTAAAGAGGCGACGATCCTCCGACCGGTGAGCAAAGCTAAGGTGCGCCCGGCCCCAAAACCGCGCAGATCCACGGTCGAACCGCCGTCACGGGAACCGTTCCCCCCAAGGCTTCCATTTTCTGGCTGGGTTCCGCTTGCAAAAATCTCTGGTACTGTGCGCAGGAATTCAGGCAGGGTCATTACGCCTGTTTCAAGAATCTCATCTCGGTCGAAGGAAAATGTCGGCGACGAATCCGGCGCAATTCCCCGAATATTCGTCCCCGTAACCGTGATCACATCACGCCGCGCGTCCGCCTCTTCACCCTCATCATCTGCATCAGTCCTGGCCGCGTCGTCGCGCTCCGCTTCCACCGGCTGGCGCGCTTGCGCCTGTGCCGACCTCGCACCGCCGCGGGCGTCGTCGCGGTCTTCGGTGTTGCGGACATATTGGCGGCCCACCAGAAGCGTGCCGTTATCGTCGATGCGGTAGGCGACGCCGGTGTCTTCGAACAACAGGCGCAGGCCGTCTTCGGCGGTATGGACGCCTTCAACCCCGGCGGTGGCGATGCCTTGGATATCGGTGCTGTTGAACAGGACTTGCTGGCCGGTGGCGATGCCGAAATCGGTCAGGGCCTGGTCCAGTGCTTTGGGGCCAATATCAAATTCAATCGTCGGGCCTTGCAGCGCCAGGGCCGGTGACGCCAAGGCCAGAGCCGAGACCGCACACCCCGTCAGCACGATCGACTTCAAAGAAAGCTTTTTATTTCCAGACATCATTGTCTTCGCCCCATGTCTTAGGTTCGTGACCCGAACCGTTTCAATTTAGGGCCCTCGCAGAGACCCGACATGGAGAGAGACGTGAGCGGATCAAATTTACTTCATCAAAAAGTTTCAGTTTTGTCGTGGACCGGCCCGATTGGCGCTAGTCGCGCCACACCAGGGTGATCTCGTTACTGCTGGTGCGACGCCCCTGGAGCGGGTAGAGCGCCTCCAAGGCGTCGACAAAGGCCGAAGGCGGACCGCCGCTGTTGAACACGCCGCTAACCAGCACAGACTGGACGCGCTCATCCTCGGCCAGGCGCAGCTGCTGCACGCTATAGCGGTTCATCTCCGCCACCACATCGCCCAGCGCGCGGTCGCGGAAAACCAGCTGGCCGCGCCGCCAGCTGGTTTCTTCAATGCCATCGGTCTCAATGATTTCAGCGGCCTGATCGGTGGGCAGAGTCAAACGCTCGCCCGGTTGCAGCGCAATGGCGCTTTCCTCGGCCGGCGGCGACACACTGCCGTCCAGACCTAGCTCGACCGCCAGCGGATCAGAGCGCTCGACCTGAACCACGCCTTCGACCAGCGTCACCTGAACGGTGTCATTGATCTGGAGCCGGACATCAAAGGCCGTGCCCAGCGCCATGACGCGCTGATCTGCGGCCAGCACCACAAAGGGCCGGTCCAGATCCGGCGCAACATCGAAAAACGCCTGGCCGCGCACCAGGGTGATCTCCCGGACCGCATCGGTATAGCCGACCTCGATCTGGGAATCGGTGTTGATGGTCACAACGCTGCCATCAGACAGCGTGACCGTGGAGCGCTCCCCCACGCGCGTTTCATACAGCTCGACCGCCTGGGCCAGGACCGGCGCATCGGGCGGTGTCCCGGCGTCGTCGAGCGTCGTCGGTAACATCGCCAGCGATACAAGCGCGACCAGGCTCGCCGCGACCGCTGCGCCGCCCCACCAGGTCGAGCGCCGGGCCAGAAAGCTCGGACGCGTGCGCTGGCGGGCCAGCTCAATGCGGGCCTGGAAGGCCGGGGCGTCCATAAAGCGGTCCAGATAATCATTGCCGGCCTTGATGCGATGGTAAGCCGCCTCATGGGACGGGTCTTCACGCTTCCAGCGATCAAAGGCGAAGCGATCCTCCGGCGTGCAGTCTTCTGCGCTCAGGCGCACCACATAATAGGCGGCCATGGCCTCCAGATCGGTGTCGGGCGTGTTGGGCTCGCGCTGATTCATTTCAAGCCCCCGAAAGCTTTACCCACGCGTTTGGTGGCGGCCATCATATGCTTGTCCACCGCGCTGATCGAGATGCCCAGACGCTTGGCCACCTCCTGGCGCTTATAGCCATCAAAGCGGCACAGCAGATAGATATCCTGGGTTCGGTCCGGCAAGCTCGACAACACGGCAAGAATTCTCTCTATCGCCTCTCTGCCTTCATAGACGCGCTCCGGTGATAAACCTTCAGGCGAGTGGTCCATATCGTCATATTCGTCATGCTCATGGCTATGACGCACCTGGCCGGCGCGAAGATGATCATTCCAGACACTGGCCGCGGTTTGCATCACATAGGCGGCGGGCCGTTCGATCTCTCCGCTCTTTTTGCGGCGCAGCAGGCGCACGAACACATCCTGGACCAGATCATTGGTCAGGTCCGCTGAGCCTGAACGCCGCATAAAAAAGGCCGTCAGCGCGGGCTGGAACTCGCGCGCATAGGCCTCGATCTGATCGCGGTCGATGGACTGGGTGTCGGTCTCTGGCCGGGGATTAGTACCTTTGGCCATCACCGGCGGCTCATCCTGAAGTTACGCATCGCTCCACACAGCCTCACCGTCACGGGGCTTCGCCGGTCCCCCACTGCAGCCCTGCTGCGGAAAACCGGACGCCTAAAAGAGTATAGACGTTGAGCGCGGCAAAAAGCTTCATCTGGGTGCGATTGCGGGGTGGGGCTGCTCCCTCGTCTCTTCCCCGACGCAAGTTCTTTCAACACCTTCGTCATCCCCGCGCAGGCGGGGACCCAGTAATGGCAGGGCTCGGCATTTCAAGGCTCTAGGTTCCCGCCTGCGCGGGAATGACGAGGGTGAGGTTGCCATCAAACCATTCTCTTCCCCAGCGCAAGCTGGGGCCCAGGACGGTCTCGATGGAAAACGCTCCTACCCCACCTTCAGCTCTGGCGGGGTCCATTTCTCTTTCATGGTCACCAGCTCTTCGGCCACCGAGGGGTGGACGGCGCAGGTGTCGTCAAACTGGGCCTTGGTCAGACCGGCTTTCACGGCAATGCCGACCGCTTGAATGATTTCCGGGCTATCATCGCCCACCATATGGCATCCCACCACCACATCGTCAGAGGCGCGAACGACCAGCTTCATCATCATCCGCGAGCGCTGTTCGGTGAGCATGTATTTCATCGGCGTGAAGATCGACTTGTAGATGTCGATCTGGCCATATTCGCGCCGGGCTTCGGCCTCGCTCAGGCCCACCGTGCCAACCGGCGGCTGGGTGAAGACCGCGCTTGGAATGGTGGCGTGATCATAGCCCCGCGGCTTGCCGCCGAACACCGTATCGGCAAAGGCGGCACCTTCGCGAATGGCCACAGGGGTGAGATTGACCCGGTTGGTGACGTCCCCCACCGCATAGATGCTGTCGGCTGTGGTTTTGGAATAGGCGTCGACTTTGATCGCGCCCTTGTCGTCGATCTCCACGCCTGCGTTTTCCAGGCCGAGGTCTTTGGTATAGGGGTCACGGCCAATGGCGAAGACGACCTGGTCGGCCTCCAGCTCGACGCCATTGGTCAGATAGACCGTCTTCATGTCGGAGTCCTCGTGTTTGACGATTTTCTCAAACACGGTGTCGGTGATCACGCGCACGCCGGACGCCTTCAGCGCCTCGTGAACGGCAATCCGCACGTCTTCATCAAAGCCGCGCAGCACGGTATCGCCGCGATACACCAGACAGGTCTTCACACCGAGCCCGGCAAACACCTGGGCAAACTCGCAGGCGATATACCCGCCCCCGGCAATGACGATGTGTTCAGGCAGCGTCTTTAAGTGAAACAACTCGTTGGAGGTGATTGTGTGGTCCACACCCTCCAGCGTCCAATCCTTGTTCGGCGCGCCGCCAACCGCCACCAATATATGCTTGGCAGTCACTGTGCGGTCCGCTTTGACCAGGCGCACGGTATGGGCGTCGACAATCTCGGCCCGATCGTGGACCAGCTCCACCCCGGCATTGGCCAGATTGCGCGCATAAATGCCCGACAGGCGGTCAACCTCCGCATTCATGGCATCGCGGAAGGTGGGCCAGTCAAAACTGACAGCGTCGGCGGACCAGCCATAGCCTTCGGCGTGCTTAAACCCCTTCCCGAAGCTGGAGGCATAGACCATGAATTTCTTTGGCACGCAGCCGCGGATCACGCAGGTGCCGCCAGGGCGATATTCTTCCGCAATCGCGACTTTTGCGCCCATGAGCGAGGACAGCCGCGACGCCCGCACCCCGCCAGAACCGGCACCAATGGTGAAGAGGTCGTAGTCATACTGGGTGTCGGACATGGCAGGGCTCATAAGGCTGGCGAGAAAGACTGCGCCTCATGTGGGCCGGATCAGCGACAAGGTCAAATCACGCGCTTGTGGGATCGGCGGGTCTGCAGCCTTTCTCCCTGACTCTCCTCCTCTTTCTCTTCCCCGACGCAGGTCGGGGCCCAGAGCCGTCAAGCGCAGCGTTTCATGATCCCTGGGTCCCGGCCTGCGCCGGGAAAGAGAGATGATTGAGATTGACTTTGAACACTCATTGAGTGGTCATCCGCGCCGCCCCCCACCCGACCGAAGCTTCGCTTCGCCCACCCTCCCCACGGAGGGGGAGGGACGGGTGCGAACCCTGAGCTGGATGTAACGCCCACCCTCCCCTTGATGGGGGTGAGGTCGCGAAGCGAACGAACGGCCACGCAGTGGACGGGTGGGGTGGAGATCACAAAGCGCCCGCGCCGCCCCCTACAGGGTCCGGACCCAGGGAAGGCAAGCGCTAAAGCTCCACGACCCGCGCGCCATCATCCTCGCCGACGATCAGCACACGGGCGAGGCCGATAAAGAGCCCGTGTTCCACGACACCGGGGATCTTGGACAGATACTCCGCCGCCTCTTCAGGATCTGGAATACGCCCGCAAGCACAATCGAGAATATAATGCCCCCCATCGGTGATATAGGGATCGGTCCCATCGCCCTTGCGGCGCAGATTGATGTCAGGGTTGCGGATGCCCGCCGCGCGCAACGCATCGAAGACCTTTTTGGCGGTGATTGTGAAGGCGAAGGGATCGACTTCCACCGGCAGCGGGAAAGCACCCAGATCCTGCACCAGCTTGGTCTCGTCGATGACGACGGCCATCAAATCGGACGCATGGGCAATGATCTTCTCGCGCAGGTGGCACCCGCCCCCGCCTTTGATCAAGCGGAAGTGGATGTCCACCTCATCCGCCCCATCAATCGTCAGGTCGATACGCTGAGCCTGGTCCACCGGCAAAAGCGGAACGCCGACCTCGCGGGCGAGCGCGGCGGTGTTTTCAGAGGTCGGAACGCCTCGAATATTATCCAGCTCTCCAGCCTCTAGCGCCGCGCCCAGCTCCTGGACGAAGAGCTCGGCCGTCGATCCGGACCCCAGACCCAGCGTCATACCGCTTTCAACTAGGTCCAGGGCGGCGTTGGCGGCAAAGGCCTTTTGCTGGGCAGCACTCATGCGTTCACGCCTCCAAGAAGGACGAATTTCAGTTCAGTGAATTCTTCGACGCCCCATTTACCGCCTTCCCGGCCAATGCCGGATTCCTTGACCCCGCCGAACGGGGTTGCAGGCGAGCCGACCATGGGGGCGTTAACCCCCACCATGCCGAAATCGAGGCCTTCGGAGAGCCGGTGCACACGGCCCACATCGCGGGTGTAGACATAGGCGGCCAGGCCATAGGGCGTATCATTGGCCAGGCGAATGATCTCGTCTTCGCTGTCGGCACGATAGACCGAAGCCACGGGCCCGAAGATTTCGGAGTTGGCGATGTCCAGACCGAAATCTTCCCCGCTCTCGATCAGGGTCGGGGCATAAAAACTGCCACCGAGTTCATCGGCCAGAGGCGACCCGCCGACCAGCACTTTGGCCCCCTTGCCCTTGGCGTCTTGGACCAGCGTATCGACACGCGCAACGGCTTCGTCGTGGATCAGGGGGCCCACCTGGACACCGCCCTCAAAGCCGGATCCAACTTTGAGCTTTTCCATGCGCGCGGCGATCCGTTCAATCAGCGCATCGGCGATCCCAGCCTGGGCAATAATCCGGTTGGCCGAGACGCAGGTCTGGCCCGCGGCCCGAAATTTCGACGCGATGACACCATCGGCGGCCGCATCAAGATCGGCATCGTCCATGACGATGAAGGGCGCGTTCCCGCCGAGCTCCAAGGAGACGCGTTTCACGCCATCGGCGGCCTGGCGCATCAAAAGCTTGCCGACCGCCGTGGACCCGGTGAACCCGACCATGCGCACCGCATCAGACCCGGTCATCTCACCGCCAATGGCCGCGGCGTCACCACAAATCACGTTGAAAACACCATCCGGGAAGCCCGCGCGCTTAGCGAGCTCCGCCAAAGCAAGCGCTGAAAGCGGTGTCTCCGGGGCCGGTTTGACGACCACCGAACAGCCCGCCGCGAGCGCCGGACCGCATTTGCGCGTGATCATGGCCGACGGGAAATTCCACGGCGTAATACAGGCGACAACCCCGACTGGCTGGTGCACCGTCCAGCCGCGTGTGCCGGGGAAGGGCGTCGAAATTGTTTCGCCATACAGTCGCTTGGCTTCTTCGGCTGACCAGCTCACAAAGCCTGCACCATAGACAACCTCGCCTTTGGCCTCGCCAAAAGGCTTGCCCATTTCTGCAGTGATCAGCGTCCCCAGATCGTCTGCGTGCGCCACAATCAGGTCGTGCCAGCGCTGGACGATGCGGGCCCGCTCAAACACGCTGGTTTTCTTCCAATGCTGGAAGGCTTTTTCCGCCGCATCAATCGCCTGGCGAGCGCCGGAGGCGCCCACATCATAGACGTCGGCCAAGTGCGAGCGATCCCCGGGGCTGGTCACCGCAAAGGCGGTGTCTCCGTCGACCCACTGGCCGTTGATGAAGGAGTGGGTCTTGAAGAGGTCGCGATCATTCAGTCGCTCAATAAGTGCGGTCACCTGGGGAGCTCCATTTGGACTTAGCCCTTTGTCTGCTTGTCTTTTTTCGCTTGCATGCTGGCCCGGTAACGCACCGCCCAGCCATCCTTATGGGTTTGTTCAGAGCGGGTCAGGGCCAAGGCGTTGTCCGGCACGTCCTTGGTGATGACCGAACCGGATCCCACCATCGCGCCGTCGCCAACGCTCACCGGCGCAACCAAACAGGAGTTTGACCCGATAAAGGCCCCGTCCCCCACAACGGTTTTGTTTTTGAAGAAGCCATCATAGTTACAGAAGATCGTACCGGCTCCGATATTGGCTTTTGCACCGACCTCACCATTGCCAATATAGGCAAGGTGGTTGGCCTTCGCACCCGACCCCACCCGAGAATTCTTCACCTCAACGAAATTGCCGATCTTGGCCCCGTCTTCCAGCACTGCTCCGGGGCGAAGCCGGGCATAGGGACCTACCTCGCAGCCGCCGGCCACCTCAGCGCCTTCCAGGTGCGAAAACGCCCGAATGGTGGCTCCTGAATGCACGGTCACGCCCGGACCAAACACCACGTTCGGCTCAATGATCACATCGTTTTCAATAACGGTGTCATAGGCAAAGTGGACCGTGTCCGGCGCGGTCAAGGTCACCCCTTCTACCATGGCTTCACGGCGGCGGCGGGCCTGAAAAGCGGCTTCGGCTTCGGCCAAATCCACGCGTGAGTTTACGCCCAGGACTTCGTCTTCGCTGCCGCGGACCGCCTTCGCCGACAAGCCGCGCTGGCGCGCCAGATGGACAACATCGGTCAGATAGTACTCACCTTTGGCATTCTCGTTGGTGACCTCGCCCAGGAGCTCAAACAGCAGCTTGGCGTCGCCAGCCAGGACGCCGGAATTGCACAAACGCACTTCCAGCTGCTCAGGCGTGGCCTCTTTGGCTTCAACAATGGCATCGAGATCGCCGGCAGGCGTTTCAATCAAGCGGCCATAGGCCCCCGGCTCGGCGGGCTCAAATCCCAGCACGGATACGGCCGCACCGCCTGCAAGGGCATCAAAGACCGCCGACACAGTGCCAGGCCGGATCAACGGCGTGTCGGCGTATAGAACGATCACATCACCGTCGAAGTCGGCGAGCGCGTCTGCAGCCATCTTCACCGCATCCCCGGTGCCCTGGGGCGGATCCTGCAAGGCCGCGGCAGCACCTGCAGCTTCTGCCCGCTCTTGGATCGCTGGCGCATGGGCTCCCCACACCACAACTTTGCGGTCGGCACCGGCGGCTTCGGCCAGGGCCAGACTCCAGTCCAGCATGGAGCGCCCGCCCACATGATGGAGGGGCTTGGCCAGGCTCGACTTCATACGGCTGCCATGACCAGCAGCAAGAATGACGGCGGCGCGAGGGCGATGAGGCATAGGCAGCTCCGCTGGCTTTGACGCAGAACAGTGGTTCGCAACAGGTGTTAGCGCGGCTATAGCCTATCCCACAGCCGCATGCGACCACTGGGTTGCAACAAGGATGCTCACGATGTCATTTCAGTCTCTTACCGGCGCGCGAATTGCGTTCGATCTCGACGGTACTCTGGTGGATACCGCGCCGGACCTGGTTCGGGCCCTGAACGAATCTATCACGCCGGCTGGTCTGGCCCCGGTGCCGGTGGACGCGGTCCGGGCGATGGTGGGCCGCGGTGCCAAAGCGCTGATACTAAAAGCCTATGAACGCGAGGGCCGGCCGGTACCAAGCGAGGACGAGACGCAAGACCGCCTGGAGTTCTTCTTAAGGACCTATTCGGAGGGCATTGCGGAGCTGTCGCGTCCCTTCGAGGGGGTCGAGGCGGCGCTGGACCAGCTGGCTGGATTGGGCGCGGAGCTGTCGATTTGCACCAATAAACCGGGATGGCTGGCGCGCCCCTTGATGGAAGCGCTGGATATGTCGCATCGCTTCGTGCGCATTACCGGAGCCGATGACACACCGGAGAAAAAGCCCTCAGCCCTCCACCTGGAGACCGCCATTGGAGGTAAGGCCGATTCGCGCACGGTGATGGTGGGTGATTCTGATCCTGACGTGGGTGCCGCGCGGGCCGCGGGTGCGCCGGTGATTCTGTTTTCGGAAGGCTATAGTGAAAAGCCGGCCAGCACGCTGGGTGCTGACCGGCTCTTTACGCATTGGCGGGATGTGCCTGGCGTGATCGCCGACGTGATCCCTTAAACCAACGCCTGCGCGCGCTTAAGCGCTGCGGCGGTTTTCAGTACGGTCATTGGCCGGACGGGGCATGCCGTTGACCATGTTGGACCGCACATCAGTGCGGGCCGAACGCATGGCGGGCATGAAACCAGCTTCGCACAGCTCGATGTTCACATCATAGCCGCGGTCACGCCAGTAAGCCTCAATGCGCTCCTTCAGACGAAGAGCGCCGTCGCGGGTGCAAAAGTCATTGCTGGCCATTGGGGAGAACCTCATTTTACCTCGCGCCCTCGCCATAAGGGCGCGTTCGTCGTTCTTAGTGACGGTGATTACAGCGTTGCCGAAGCACATCTGCACGGCAACGAACGCGTGGGGATATAGAGTAAGGACCAGTGTGACGGAAGTGTGTCGGTCGATTTTTTTTAAAAAATTTTATAACTGCCTGAAATATGGGTTTGTTCTAATACCCTGTTGACGCTGCTTGACCGCAATATGGCGCTGGCGTAGGTATCGCGCCCTCGATTTGGGGCGATTAGCTCAGCGGTAGAGCACTTCGTTCACACCGAAGGGGTCACTAGTTCGATCCTAGTATCGCCCACCATTCTTCGCCTCTGGCGACGTATAAAAGCCCCGATCAGCCCGGTCGGGGCTTTTTCGTTACGGCCGCGACACTCCGCCACCTGCCCCGCCTACTTGCGAAACATTCTCAAAAGAGGCATGTAGACTTCAAGTGCGCCAAACTGGCGCTTTGTGAGCATAAGGATTGGTGGATATGGCCCGCTTGCCCCGCAATATTGCGTCTGTTTTTGTCATCGGCGGCGCGCTTGCGCTGAGCGCCTGTGGAGACACCAGTCCAGTTGATGACGCGACCTCAGCGGTCGATGCCGGTGTGGTCAATATCTACACCGCCCGCCACTATGCCTCTGACTATGCGGTTTATGACGCCTTCACCACTGCGACGGGCATTGAAGTCAATTATATCGAAGCGGGCGGCGATCTTTTGATCGAGCGTGTGCGCCAGGAAGCCGAACGGTCCCCGGCCGATATCGTGATTACGGTGGATGCCGGCCGTCTCTGGCGAGCAGACCAGGCTGGTCTGTTCCAAGCTGCGCCGGAGCTGGCAGACACGCTTCAGGGCATCCCGGCCAATCTGCGCCATCCAGACGGGGCCTGGTTCGGCTTTTCTACACGGGTGCGAGGCATCGCCTATGCCCCGGACCGCGTTGACCCCGCTGATATTAGCGATTTTGCCGATCTGGCGGACCCGATGTGGGAAGGCCGGATCTGCGTGCGGTCATCCGGCAATGTTTACAACCAGTCCCAGCTGGCCGCCCTGATCAACACCGCGGGGGTCGAAGCAGCCGAAGCCTGGGCCGCGGGCATCGTAAGCAATCTGGCGCGCGCGCCGCAGGGCGGTGACACCGACCAGATCCGCGCTGTAGCCGCCGGAGAATGCGATGTCGCCATCGTGAATCACTATTATGTGGGACGGCTGAAGAATTCCGATGACCCTGCCAACCGCGACGTCGGGGATGCGGTTGACTTCATCATGCCGCCAGTGGCCGGTGCCGGCGCGCATATCAACGTGTCGGGCGCAGGCCTGGCAGCCAATGCCCCGAACCGCGAAAACGCCATTGCCTTCCTGGAATTTCTGCTGTCGCCGGACGGTCAGCGCTTCTTCCCCGAGCTCACCAATGAATACCCCGCTGTCGAGGGCGTGACCTATGACAATGCGGTCATTGCCGGTTTCGGTGAAATCATGGCAGATCCGGTCAACGTCACAGCCCTTGGAGAGAATGCCGCTGAAGCCCAGCGCATCTTTGACCGCGTCGGATGGCCATAAACCGCATGACAGGTCAGCTGGCCCCCAGCTGGCCAGCTGCCATTGCCGCCCTCATCTGCGCCGCGCCGCTCATCACGGTCGCGGCGCTTGGCGTTTTCGGGCCCTGGACCGACTATATGGCCCATATCGCGTCGACGCGCCTGCCCGCCTACCTCACCAACACCGCTGCAGTGACCGCGATTGCCGCTCTTATCGCGCTCTTGATCGGCGCGCCTCTGGCCTGGATCGTCGCGCGGTTCGAGTTTGCTGGACGCGGCATCATGGAGTGGGCCCTGGCTCTGCCGCTTGCGGTACCCGCCTATGCGGCCGCCTATGCCTGGTATGACCTGACCCAAGGCGCCGGCCCCCTCGGCTTTCTTCCCACCGTTCGCGGTCCGATTGGCGCAGGACTGATCTTCGCCCTGACGCTCTACCCCTATGTTTATCTGCTGGCGCGCGAAGCCTATGCTGGCCAGTCGTCGGACGCGTATGACGCCGCACGCACGCTCGGTCGCGGACCTTTCGGCGCGTTTTTGGACGCGGCCTTACCGCTCGCCCGCCCGGCCATCGCGGCAGGACTGGCCCTGGTGGTGATGGAAACGCTCGCCGACTATGGCGCGGTGGCGCATCTGGGTGCCCCGACGCTGTCAGTGGGGCTGATCCGCGCCTGGTCGGCAGAAGGCTCGATCGCCGATGCCGCCCGCCTTGCCCTGATCCTCGTGACCATCGCCTTTGTTTTGTTCGCCTATGAGCGCGCCCAACGCAGGCGGGCCCGTCAGAGCGCGGCTTCAGGACGCCGCCGCCCGGCGCAGCGTGTGAAGCTTGGATTCGGCCCGGGCCTGCTGGCGCTTCTGGCCTGCGTGACCCCTGTGATGCTGGGTCTGGTCATCCCGCTGGCGCGCCTGGGATGGCGGGCCCTGTCCTCCCCAACCAACCGCAGCATGGTGGAGGCGGCTGGCAACTCGCTCCTCCTTGCAGCGATCTCCGGCCTTGTCGCCGCCGCTTTGGGCCTCGCCGCCGCCTATGCGCTGCGCAGCGGACGCCGCCGCGCAATTCTTTCTGCCCGCCTGGCCGGGCTCGGCTACGCGGTTCCGGGATCGGTCGCCGCCCTCGGCGTACTCATCCTCCTGGGCCTGTTCCAGGATGGGTTGGACCAGGTCTGGACCGGCCTGTTTGGCAGCGCCTTCCCTGTCCTGCTCAGTGGCGGGGTTGTAGCACTCGTCTTTGCCTATCAGTCCCGCTTTGCGGCTGCCGCGATTGGCCCGGCGGAAGCCGCGCTGAACCGCGTGACGCCGACCCTGGACGCTGCAGCCCGGTCATTGGGAGCAAGATCACGCGAGATTGCCTGGCGCGTGCACTGGCCGCTCGTGGCCTCCGGGGCCCTGCTGGCGGGCTTGCTTGTGTTTGTTGAGGTTTTGAAAGAGCTTCCAGCCACGATGATCCTGCGCCCCTTCAACTTCGACACCCTGGCGGTGACCGCCCACAACTACGCCAGCGATGAGCGGCTCGGAGAGGCGGCTCTGCCCGCGCTGTTGATCGCACTCATCGCCCTGCCGCCGATGGTCTGGATCGCACGGCGCATCACCCGGTCGGAGCAGAGCTAATGAGCCGGCCTGACCTGCTGACCATAACGGGAGCACGGATCGCCTACAGCCCCGATCGGGCGGCCGTAGACGGCGTGGATCTCTCGCTCAAATGCGGTCAGGTCACCGCCCTGCTGGGGCCCTCAGGCTCCGGCAAATCAACGCTATTGCGGGCCATCGCCGGTCTGGAAGCGCTCAATGCGGGCGACGTGAAATTCGGCGAGGAGGTGTGGTCCGGTGACGGCGTCCACAAGGCTCCGGAAACCCGGCGCTGCGGCGTGGTGTTTCAGGATTATGCCCTCTTCCCGCACTTAAGCGCGCTCGACAATGTCGCCTTCGGATTGCGCTCGCTGTCGCGTGCAGACCGTCGCAAGCGCGCCCAGGCCCAGCTGGACGGCGTTGAGCTCGGGGACCGGGCCAAAGCCTTCCCCCACGAGCTGTCGGGCGGAGAGCAGCAGCGGGTCGCCCTTGCGCGAGCGCTGGCCACCAATCCGGATGTCATGCTTTTAGACGAGCCCTTCTCAGGGCTTGATCGCCGCCTTCGAAGCGCGCTGCGCGACACCACGGCCAGTGCTCTGAAAGCCAGCGGTGCGGCGACCTTGATTGTCACCCATGACGCAGATGAAGCCTTGAGCCTGGCCGACACGATCGCGCTGATGACCGAGGGCAGGATTATTCAGGTGGGTGCGCCAGATGCGCTTTACCTGAAGCCCAACTCGATCGCGGCGGCACGGCTGCTGGGCGATGCGGAAGTCTTCTCCGCGACGGTTTCAGGCCATAGCGTTGAAATCGCATTGGGTTTGATCGACACGCCTGCCTTGGATCAGGATACCAATGTGGATGTTATCATCCGCCCTGAAGGCATTGGAGTGTCTGCCGATCCGTCGTCCGGCACCGCGGCCGTTGTCACAGAACGCCGGCTTGCCGGGGGTCATGCCCGACTAAGCTGCCAGTTGGACACCGGTCGCGTTGTGCAGGCCCGGGTCAATCTCACTGAGAGGGCATCGGTGGGCCAGCAGGTCTGGCTGACGCTCGATCCGCACTTCGTCAGCGTAGTCGCATCTGAATGATGGCCTTCGCATCCTGAACGTCCACACCATGAAAAACGGCGGCACCCTAGGATGCCGCCGTTATCTCAGGCAGATTCAGCGCGGAGGCGTTTATGCCGCGTCGGCGTTGGCCGCGACAGCCCGCGCGATCCGGCGGCGCGCAATCTCATCGGCAATGTCGTTGATGGGGCGGCCTTCGTTTTCAGACAGGTCGAAAATCTCACCGAGCGTGGCCTTCAAGCCCAGCAGCTTGCCCTCCACCCAGCCGGCGTCGAATTGGGGATCGATATCGCCCATCACATTGATGATGCCACCTGCATTGATGACATAGTCCGGAGCGTAAAGAATGCCGCGCTTCATCAGCTCCGCGCCCATTTCGCGCGTGCGCAATTGGTTGTTGGCAGCCCCGGCAACGACCTTCACCTTCAGCCGGTCGATGGTCTCATCATTGATGATGCCGCCGAGCGCGCAGGGGGTGAAAATATCAGCTTGGACATCATAGATGGCGTCGGGGTCTTCAACGATGGTCGCGCCGGTTTCAGTCGCCAGCGCCTTCAGCGCATCTTCGCGAATATCGGACAGGAAAAGCTCCGCGCCGGCTTCGTGCAGGCGGCGCACCAGATAGGCTCCCACATGACCAGTAGCGCCCTGAACCGCAATTTTGACGCCTGACAGGGTGGACTTGCCCAGCGCCCTATCCGCACTGGCTTCAATGCCCAGGAACACGCCCTTGGCGGTCACGGGAGAGGGGTCGCCGGTCCCCGACGGCAGGCCGACAACATGCTGGGTCACCCGGTTGGCGACTTTGATATCTTCAGGCGAGGTCCCGACATCCTCTGCTGACATATACTCGCCATTGAGCGCGTTGAGCGCCCGGCCAAAGGCCTCAAACAGGGCGGTGCGATCAAAGGCCCCTGCGGGCTTCATGATCACGCTCTTGCCGCCGCCGATGGGCAGATCTGCGAGGACATTCTTAAAGCTCATGCCCTGAGACAAGCGCAGCACATCGGTCAGCGCCTCACTTGAATTCTCATAAGTCCACATCCGACACCCGCCGACCGCCGGCCCGCGCGCGGTGGAGTGGACGGCCAAGATTGCCTTCAGTCCGCTGGCCTCATCGGTCGCGAACAGAACTTTCTCGTGATTGTCGAAATCGGGATGGTCGTAGACGCTCATGGGCGGGGAGTCCTTGCTTGAAGCGACGCCAATTGGCTGTCCGGGCCGGGCTGGACCGAACGGCCCGATCACTCAGGATCAGTTCCACGTCCGGGCGGGCCAATCAGACCTCGCGCGGCGGGAATACCCGCACACGCCCAAGGGCGCAAGTGTTGGAAACTGCACATCAAAAATCGGTCATGGTTGCGGTGCGCAGCAACATTCGAACGCGCTCTCTCAGAACCGGCAAAACCTCTAACTCAAACCATGGGTTACGCTTTAACCATGCATTATTTCGCCAGCTGGGATGCGGCAGTGCAATATGCAGTGGCGCATGATCGCGCCACCGCCGAACCGTCTCAGTGAGCGTCTTTTGCGCTCGGTCTTTCAAATGCCATTTCTGCGCATATTGGCCGATCAGCAAGGTGAGCTGGACATTGCTCAAAGCTTTGTCGCAGCGATCCTGCCATAAGGGTGCGCATTCCTTACGCGGGGGCTTGTCACCACCTTTCGCATCCAGGCCAGGAAAGCAGAACCCCATGGGCGTGATGGCAAAAAGGCGCTCGTCATAGAACTGCGCCTCGCTAACGCCCAGCCAGTCGCGCAGGCGAACGCCGCTCGGATCGGTAAACGGCTTTCCGGATGCCTGCACACGGGTTCCTGGAGCCTGGCCGACGATACGAATGACCGCTCCGGAGCGGCCGGCCAGGACGGGCCGAACCGGATGATCCAGATGGGGCTGGCAGACTCGGCAGGCCCTGACGTCCCGCGCAAGGGATTCGAAGCTTTCGTTCACGCTCTCACTCCCTCTTTCCCAGCGCTGACCCGGGCAGAGCGGCTAACGCCTACTCAATCGCCCAGAAGAATTCCTCTCGGACGATCTTTCCATCCGCGACCGTGTAGAGCCCCACCTCTTTCATCTGCATGCGCTCGCCGGTTTGCTTATTCGTCGCATCAACCGAGAAGTGGATCGCAAATCGGTCAGGCGCAAAAAGATAGGGCCCATCGGCCTGGCTGGAATGCTCCTCCATGGCGGAATTCCACCACGCATGCTTGCCGTGCAGGGCTTCAAGACCCTCAGCGGCACGTGGCATCTCTGGATTTTCGGCCGCTTCAATGGACACCACATTGGGCGCATAGTGGTTCGCGATAAGGCCTTCAATGTCGCCGGTTCGATTGGCCTCCACGGCCGCCTTGGCAATCGTCATCAGGGTTTCATCAAACATGCCATCCTCCCAAATTCTATCTGGAAAGGTCACCCTAGGCCGATTGTGGAGATGGTGCGAATTACGTTTCGGTGACGAGCGCCAGCCGATACACACCCTTGAAGTTTTCAGGGTCGACGGGCTTGCCTTTACGCAGGATGGAAATCTTTCCCTGGCGGGCCAGGTGCACCGCTGTGGCGCGCACATGGCGCAGATGATCCCGCCAGCTGTCCGGGAAGGCTTCGCGCGCCGCCTCGGACGGGCAGATGCTTTTGCCGGGACCTCGGGCCTCGACGAGGGCGAGAATCGCCGCTTCGATACGATCTTCACTCATGAGATGACGGATACGCCTTTCCATGCGCCGTGACCACCGCCCTTACTGGATGCATCGCCTTTGGGAAGATGTTGAGAACGCCTGGGCGAAGCACTTCCTCGCGCCTCATTTCGAGGCCTTAGGCGAGCATGCCAAGATTGTTCGGCCCTGGAATGTCGAGGTGTTCGGTCCCAATGTGCGCGCCGGACGCGCCATTCATATCGTCAGCCGTCGCGATCAGCCGGTGAGTTTCACCGTCTGGTCGCCTCAGGATGCGCCGGGCGAAATCACCATTGGCGATTGCTGCTTCTTTGCGGGCGGGGTGCGTCTGCTGGCTGCGGGCTCGATTACCATTGGGGATGGGGCCTTATTTGCCAAAAACACCACCATCTCGGATTCCGACTGGCATGACCTCTATGACCGCATCGACCCAAGGCCCGCCTCCAAGCCGGTCGTGCTGGGCCGCAATGTCTGGGTTGGCGATGGTGCCTTTATCGGTAAGGGGGTGACCATTGGCGACAATGCCGTGGTCGCGGCCCGCGCCGTGGTGACCAAGGATGTCCCCGCCAACACTGTCGTGGCCGGCAGTCCCGCCCGGGTCGTCAAACAGCTCGATCCGCACGGCCCGTTCAAAACCCGCATGGAGATGCTCGGCGATCCCGAAGGCCTCGATCAGTTCATGGAAGCGGCCTATGCTGAAGCGCTGAGCGGTAATTCCACGCTGGGATGGCTGAGAACCAAGCTGTTTCCGCGGCGGTCCGACTAGCAGTTTTCCTTGCCAGTCAATCAGCAGCCCTCTACCTCCCCCACCATGAACACCCCGATCTGGTCTCCGTGTAAGAAAGTCTGCGTCGTCGATCCGAGCCAGTCGCTCTGCGTGGGCTGTTTTCGCACGCTGGATGAGCTTGGACGCTGGACGCTCATGACCCATGAAGACCGGTTGGCCATCAAAGCCGAGCTGAAAGAGCGCGAAGCTGCCTACCGGGCGGCTAAGGGCACGCCCTAACCGCCAAACACCGCTTCGCGGATCATGTTCAGCGACAGGACCAGCAGGGCGATGGCGAAGATCTGCTTGAGCCGTGTCGCATTCAGCCTGTGCGCCAACGCTGCGCCGACCGGTGCCAAGAAAACCGCGGTGCCTGCCAGGATGACAAAGGCGGCCATATTCACATAGCCCAGCGAAAACGGTGCCCGGCTGGTTTCGTCCAGGCCGGCGAGGATAAAGCCGAGCGCACCGGGTGCCCCAATCGCCACGCCAAATCCCGCCGAGGTCGCAACGGCCTGATGAATGGTCCGCCCGCACACGCTCATCAGCGTCACACCAAAGACACCGCCGCCAATGCCCATCAGGCTGGAGAGCACACCAATAAAGGCTCCGAGCACGCCGCGCAGCGGCAGGCCTGGCATGTCCTCAGCCAACTTCCAATCCGGACGGCCAAAGAAAAACTGCGCGGATAGGATCAACGCCACGCCGCCGAATAATCCGGTCAATGCCCGGCCCGGTGCCAGGTCTGCGACCGCGCTGCCCGCCAACGCACCCAGAATGATCCACGGCGTCCAGGTTTTGAGAATTTGAAAATCGACCGCCCCATGTTTGGCATGGGCGGTCACCGATCTGAGGCTGGTGGCGACAATGACCATCAAGGACGTCCCAACCGCGGCATGCATCGCGTGGTCCGGATAGCCCAGCAGCGTCAGGACATAATATAGGGCCGGCACCATGATCACGCCGCCGCCAATGCCAAACAGGCCGGCAATCAGCCCTGCGCTTGCGCCAACCGCCAACAGGGCCGCGATAAAGGGAAGATATTCGATCACGCTGCGTGTGCGCCCGGACGCACCCTCTCAAGCGCCCGCTGCACAACCTGCCAGCCGGCTCCCGGCTGATTGGCCTCAGACGACAACACCTGGCGCCATTTGCGCGCGCCAGGGCGTCCTGCGAACAGGCCCAGCATATGCCGGGTGATCGCGTGGAGCTTCACCCCTTTTTCGAGCTGGCGCTCGACATACGGGCGATAGGCTTCAATGGCTTCAAACGGTGTTGAGACCGGATTATCGGCCCCAAACATCGCCCGATCCACATCGGCCAGCATCCAGGGTGTATGATAGGCGGCACGCCCCACCATCACGCCATCAAGATGGCCTTTGTTTTCAAGACAATGGGCCAGATCGCTCAAGCCACCATTGAGAATGATTTCAAGATCTGCGCGCTCGGACTTCACGTGATGGACGAGGTCATAGTCAAGCGGCGGCACATCACGATTCTCCTTTGGACTCAGACCCTTAAGCCAGGCTTTTCGAGCGTGAACCGCAAAGCTCGTCACGCCCGACTGCGCGACGATGTCGACGAAAGGCAAGAGCGTCTGAGCCGGATCCTGGTCATCGACCCCCAGGCGGTGCTTGACCGTCACCGGGACGCTGACCGCCTCACGCATCGCGATCAGACAGTCGCGCACCAATTCCGGTTCACGCATTAAACAGGCCCCGAATTTGCCAGACTGCACCCGATCAGAGGGGCATCCGACATTCAGGTTGATTTCCGCATAGCCAAAGGATTCGGCGATTTTGGAGGCTTGGGCCAGCATCTCAGGGTCTGATCCGCCCAGCTGGATGGCGACGGGATGCTCGCTGGCGTCAAAGCCGATTAAGCGCGGCGCGTCACCGCGCACCACGGCCTGGTCGACGGCCATTTCGGTATAGAGCAGCGCGTGACGCGACAGCACCCGATGGAAAGCCCGGCAGTGCCGGTCTGTCCAATCCATCATAGGGGCGACGGAGAATCTACGATCTTGTTTTTTCAAGGTTTTTTCGCTATCATTTTGAAACACAAGAAGAACGTGTGCAGTTCTTTTGGACCCAATTGCACACGTTTGTACCGGTTTTGATCTCTCTTCGCACACGAGGTGCACACGAATGTCCTCGATCCATCGCCTTCCCTCAGGTCGTTGGCGCGTCCAAATCCGCCGCGGCCCACAATACGCATCGCGCTCTTTTCTTCGCCAGGCCGACGCCAAATCCTGGGCATTGGATATGGAGCGTCGAGCTGACCGAGGCGAAAGCCTGCAAGGCGCGCGCCCAAAGCACTTAAAGAGTTTCTCTGACTTAATCGACCTTCACATCGCGGATATGGCAGAGGTCGGCAAGCCCCTTAGACGGTCCAAAGCGTATTCGCTAGAGCTGCTGGCCAAGCGCCTAGGCTATGTTTCGATCGATAACCTCAATCGCGTGTGCTTCATCGAATATGGCCGTGAGCGCCGCCGAGACGGAGCCGGTCCCGCCACCGTCGCTGCCGAGTTCTCCTATA
>JANQMI010000060.1 GCA_028280165.1 Oceanicaulis sp.
ATCGAACCGGGGTACACGGATTTGCAATCCGCTGCGTCACCACTCCGCCATGGCGCCGCTCAAGAAGTGAGCTGAAACTTCTAGCCAAATCAGGGTGACCCTGCAACGCGGTTTAGCCGATCGGTTGCAGATGCCTCACAGTGATTAAGCCGCTGCCCTGCGGCGAACCGCGCTCAGGCGTTTAACTGCCTTGCCCGGTGAGGGGAGGCAGCGATATAAGCCCGCGCAAGACTGCGGGATTTTTCGACCCCCGCCAACGAAGAGCAAAGCTGCCGCCATGACCGATCACTCCGTCGCTCGCCTTGCCATGGTCAACAGTCAGATCCGGCCCTCTGATGTGACCGACCACCGCATTCAGGACGCCATGGGAGATATCCCGCGCGAAGCCTTTGTGCCCAAGGCGCAACTAGCGCTCGCCTATGCTGACACCGAGATCGAGTTGTCTGACGGTCGGACCATGCTGCGCCCCATTCACCTGGCCAAACTCATTCAAGCCGCAGACATCCAAGCTGGCGATGTTGTCTTGGATATGGCCTTTGGCCGGGGCTATTCGACCGCCGTGCTAGCGCGCTTGGCAGAGACCGTTATTGGCCTGGAACAAGATGGAGAGGGCTTCGCGGCGAAAGCGAGCGAGCGCCTGGCGGAGATTGGGGCGAATAATGCCGTCGTCGTCGAAGGCGATCTTAAGGCTGGCGTTCCAGGCCAGGGCCCCTTTGACGTGATATTTGTCAATGGTGCGGTCTCAAAAGCGCCGCCATCCTGGTTCAACCAGCTTGCAGAGGGCGGCCGCCTGGCGGTCATCGAGCGCGACGGAGCTGTCGGACGAGCGCGTATCTATACCAAGGCGCGCGGCCATGTGGGCGAGCGCGCTGTTTTTGACGCTGCGCCGCCCTATCTGGGGGGATTCGAACCGGAAGGCGGTTTCGTCTTCTAAAGGGCACATCGGCCCAGAAAAGTGCAGGTTTTGGAAAAGTGAACACTGTTCACTTTTTCTCGCTGCGCTATATAAGGGTTGAACTGACCGCCTGAGGCTGTGCGATGGGCGCACGCAAAAACAGGCGGCGAGACGAGGTTGGTCATGACGAAATCGCTCCGCACCGCATTGCTTGCTGCAGCCCTGATCCTCCCAACGGCTTCTGGGGCTTGGGCCCAGTCTCTGGAAGACACGCTGGTGTCGGCCTACGAGACCAATCCCACGCTGGCGGCCCAGCGAGCCCGACTGCGCCAGACCGAAGAGGGGTATTTCCAGGCCCGCTCAGCGCGCCTGCCGAGCGTGTCTGCCAGTGCAGATGTCACGGAGACTGAGCGTTGGGGCGGTGCTGTCGCGTTCAACCCGGATGGGTCCATTGGCTATGGCGTCAATCTCAGCCAATCGCTGTATCGCGGAGGCCGGACCAGTGGAGCCATCGATTCAGCGCTGGCGCGCATTGAAGCCAGCCGTGCTCAGCTGCGCTCCACCGAGCAGACCGTTCTGATTGATGCCGTGGCGGCCCACGCCGAAGTCGTGCGCGACCAGCAGGTGGTGGGCATCCGATCCAACAATGTGGATGTGCTGGCTGAACAGCTGCGCGCTGCCCGCGACCGGTTTGAAGTGGGTGAAATCACCCGCACAGATGTTGCCCAGGCCGAAGCCCGCCTGTCCGGCGCCCGCGCGCAGTTGTCCGCCGCGCAAGCAGCCTTGGCAGCGTCGCGCGCTCGCTATGCGCGTGTGACCGGCGTTGAAGCCGCTGAACCCGATGCTGCTGGCGCTGCGCCAAGCCTGCCTGAAAACCTGGGCGACGCCCTGGAGACCGCGTTGAATGTGAATCCGGATTTGCAGGCCGCTTTATTTGGTGAGCAAGCCGCGCAATTGGGTGTTCAGATTGCGCGCGGTGCGTTGCGTCCAGAGCTGAGCCTGTCGGCATCGGCCAGTGAGGGACGCCAGTCCGATTTCACAGGGCAAGCGCAGGGCAGCGCGTCCGTGACGGCCCGTGTCGCTGTGCCGATTTTCACCGGGGGCCTGAACCGCTCGCGGGTCCGTGAAGCGCTGGCCTCAGCCGATGAGGCTCGCCTGTCGAGCCTGAATGTGCGCCGTCAGGTGATCGAAGGCGTGACCAATACCTGGAATAACTATCTCGCGGCTCAGGCGGTGATCGAATCAAGTCGCCAGGCCGTTCGGGCCAATGAGATTGCGTTTGAGGGGGTCGAGCAGGAAGCCTTCGTTGGCTTGCGGACGACGCTGGACGTGTTGAATGCTGAGCAGGAATTGCTGAACTCGCGCCTGGAATTGGTGCGTGCGGAGCGTGATCTGACTGTGGCCAGCTATGCGGTCCTACAGTCGATGGGCCTGCTGGGGCCACAAACGCTGGGATTGCCGGTTGATTCGATGGGCTCCAACGAAGCGTTCGAGCCCGCTCCAGGCTTCGAATTCGACTTTACACCCTGGAACTGACGCATCTGCACAGTGAATTCGGTCGAAAACCGCGTGCAGCGCTGGACATCGCTTGCCGCGCGCCCTTAGTTTTGTGGTCAACCGTTACCCCTCAACGGAATAGGATGACCCATGGCTCAGGATAACGCCGAACAAGAACCGACGATGGAGGAAATTCTCGCCTCCATTCGGCGGATCATCAACGAAGATGAAGAAGAAACCCCGGCGCAGGCCGTGGCGGATGCAGAACCGGCCCCAGAACCAGCCTCTGAACCGGCTGCTGAACCGGCTCCTGAGCCGGAACCAGAGCCCGAGCCGGAAGCCGTTGCTGAGCCGGAGCCT
Source organism: Oceanicaulis sp. (assembly GCA_028280165.1). GTDB lineage: Bacteria > Pseudomonadota > Alphaproteobacteria > Caulobacterales > Maricaulaceae > Oceanicaulis. Next base: position 2,753 of record JANQMI010000060.1, read on the forward strand.
GAGCCAGAACCAGAGCCCATACCCGAGCCTGAACCTGTGTTCGAAGAGGACGAGGCCCTGGAGCTCACCGAACGGGTCGAAGAAGAGCCAGAGCCGGTCAGCGCGGCTGACGATATCATGATTGTGGACCGCGAGCCGGACCCCGAGCCTGAGCCAGAGTTTGATCCGGTTGAGGCTGAGCTTGAGGTCGAGGAAGACGAGGACAGCCTGGTCGACCCGGCCTCTGCGACAGCGGCGGCAGGCATGTTTGCGGCCCTGTCTGAAAATCTGCGCGTTTCGTCGGAGCAAGGCCAAACGCTGGAGGGCATTGTTCGCGAATTGATGCGTCCAATGCTGAAGCAATGGCTGGATGATAATCTGCCTTCCATAGTGGAGGAGAAAGTCCAGGCTGAGGTCGAGCGCATTGCGCGCCGTCGCCGCTAGGCATTGCGCTTCGAACTTGAAACACACAAGCGGGCGCTGCGTTTGCAGCGGCCGTTTTGATTCCATGGGGGCCACGATGAAGGATCTGGACACAGCCTGGCAGGATCTGGAGCCCTGGCTGCAATCCTTGGAGGCCCGGCGTCAGAAGGCGGTGGGACGATTCTATCTTTCCGTCCCGGTGGCCCTTGTCATTGCGAGTCTGGTCGGCGCGGTGGCGAGTTTCACCGCCTTGCCGCCGCCTATCATCGCAATCGCTGCGATATTAGCGGCGGGCGGGGTGATTGGTGTCGCTTATGTACCGGTCGGGACCCTAAAGGACGAAGTAAAGCTTGGGCTCAACAATCGGCTGGCAGAGGTTTTCGGTCTGCGATACCAGGAAAAACCGACATCACCGGCGCGCTTTGACAGCTTCCGGAGCCATGGCCTTATCCCAGATCACCACAAGCGCGAGTTTGAAGACCACTTCTCCGGAACAACTCATGGCGCGGACTTCGAGATCTATGAAGCTGAGCTGAAACAGCGCCGACGCTCCAAGAACCGCACCTATTACGTCACGGTGTTCCGCGGTGTCCTAATTCGTATCAATTTTCCGCGCACGGTGGAGGGGGTGACACTGGTCACCCGGGACAAGGGATTGTTCAACGCGCTGGATGGCTGGGCGAAAAAGACATTCGGCAATGGTGGCCAGAAGCTGGAGCGAATCGGCCTTGTTGATCCAAGCTTTGAAAAACTGTTCGAGGTCTATGGCACCGACCAGGTGATGGCACGCTATCTTCTGACGCCCAGTTTCATGGAGCGCCTGCTTGAGCTGGAGACGCTTCTAAAGGGCAAGAATGTGCGCTGCGTCTTCGACGAATCGCTCGGCTATGGGGCGGGCAAGGGCGAGCTTCTGATCGCCGCTGAAACCGGCAACCTCTTCGAAGGCGGTTCGATTTTTCAGCCGCTAAGCCAGAAGGCCCGCGTGGAAACCCTCCACGGCGAAATCAAGTTGATCGACGAAACGATCGAAACCGTGCTGGAGCCGGCGACGGAGCGGTGAGCGGAAGCCGCTTGTAAGCCCCTTCAACGCCAAAGGTTGAAGCCTTCTGCCTTAACAGGCAGCTTAGGGATTAAATCTGGTGGCATTGCAGGGATGGGGATGAAGAGTTTAGCGCAGTTCGCCATGGTGGGGCTGGGATTCGCTCTTGGGTGTGGCGTCGCGGCGGCGGCCTATCTGACGGGGCGAGAGGTCGGGCGGGACCAACTTTCGGTGGTGCGCGCGGAGACCGAGCTCATTCGCCAGTCGGTGGGCATGGTCGTTCCAGTGGACGGCGATGCGATCACAACCACGCACATTGCCGCCTTTGACCGGGAGGTCTGGGCGCTGGTGTCCGCCGGCCAGGAGCTGGAGGCGTTGCGCGAGGCTTATGCCACCGCGCTTGAACAGCTCGATACACTGTCCGAACAAAGCGTGGATTCTTCACAGGTCGAGGCTTTGCAATCCCGGGTCACCGAGCTTGAGAGCGCGCTGCAGGATCGCGAGGCTGAGATTCAGCGCCTGTCCGGGCTGGAAGGTGCGAGCACGCAGCTCAGTTCCACGCGCGCTGAGCTGGCCCGCACCCGGAGCCTGGCGGACAACCGCAACGCTACGATCACGTCATTGCAGCGCCAGCTCAGTGCGGCCAATGCTCAGCTGGCGGACGCGCAGGACCGGTTATCGGCACTGGCCGGTAATGCCGAGACCGTGACGCTCCGGACCAACGAGATTTACTCCGATCCCGCACGGGGCATCGAGTTTGTGGTGTTAGGCCACGATCACCGAGGCACACTGCTTCGGCATAGTGGTCGAAGCCACCGCATAAGCTTGACGGACCGGGTTTCCGTGAGCCGGAACTGCTCTATCACCTATATCGCCCGTCCAAGGCAGAACAACGTCACGCGCTATCAGTTTCGGTTCGACTGTCCTGTTTAATGCGCCCATCTGCGTAGAGTGCTCGCCGCCTAAAGCGCAAACCGCCCGATGATCGGGGTGTGGTCGGACGCTTTTTCCTTGCCGCGAGGGCTCTTATCGATCTCGACCGCTTCCAGCGCGTCCGCCGCTTGCGGGCTTAGCAGGAGGTGATCAATCCGGATGCCGTTGTTTTTTGGCCAGGCGCCGGCCTGATAGTCCCAGAATGTGTATTGGTGGCCGCGGCCATCGATCTGTTCGAAGGCTTCGGTATAGCCGAGCCATTTGATGGCGGAAAAAGCCGCGCGGCTTTGCGGGCGGATCAGAGCATCGCCCTCCCATGCGGCGGCATCATGCACATCATCATCGCGTGGGATGATGTTGTAGTCGCCGGCCAGAACGACCGGCTCCTCAAAGGAGAGAAGCTCTTCAGCCCGCGCGCGCAGGCGCTCCATCCAGGCCAGCTTGTAGTCGTATTTGGGGCCGGGGGCAGGGTTGCCATTGGGTAGATAGATCGATGCGACTCGCACAGGGCCCGTGTCGGCGCTGATTACGGCTTCAATATAGCGCGCCTGCTCATCGGTCTCATCGCCAGGCAGGGCGCGTAAGGCTACTTCTTCAATGGGTTTTTTTGAAAGCAAAGCAACGCCGTTATAGCTCTTTTGGCCCACCGTTTCGACATTATAGCCCAGATCTTCGATCTCCAGGCGCGGGAAGGCGTCATCGACCGTTTTGATTTCCTGCAGGCAGGCGACGTCGATGGCCGACTCCTTGAGCCATTCCAGGACATTGGGCAGGCGGGCTTTGACGGAGTTGACGTTCCAGGACGCGATGGACAAGCTCATGAGTGTGACCTTTGGGGGAAGGGAATGCGCGATATGGCCGAAGACATCGAAACGCGACGATACACGGTCTGGACCGTGATTCTAATGCTGGTTTGGACGCTTCTGGCAGTTGGGATCGGCTTCGTCGGGGTTGGCATGTGGATGGCCAATGTCATGAGCTTTGCCCGCGACCTGGATGCTGAGCCCACCAACTATGGCGCGTGGGCGGCGTTTCTCTTCCTGTCGGCTGGGCCTTTCGCCGCCGGAGCCGGCGTGATTCTAGGCTGGCTGAGCTTCATCTTCTTTCGCGCGCCGCGTACCGGCGTGAAGCTGGTCTTTTTCTTCCCGGTGATCTGGGCGGTGGGCGTACTGGTCTATCTGGCGGTCGTCACCACAGTCTGCCAGGGTGAGTTCACTTGCGGGGTATGACGCCATGCGTACGCTTGTCATGACCGTGCTGACATTGGTTGCGTTCGTCTGCGCCTGTGTCGGAGGTGTCATGATATGGGCGGTTGATGTCCTACACGCCGCGGATGGCGCATCCGACATCATTTATCCAGGGCTTGTCGCGAGCGGATATGCGGGAGGACTTGGCGCGGCGGCCTGTCTGGTTGGCGTTTTGCGAGCCTGGATCGTCGTGCGCCGATTCTCCGATTGGAGATTTCTGGCTTGGGGCTTTATGCCCGCCTATGTGGCTGTGACCTGGGTAGCGCTGATTCCGATCTATGCCGTGCTTGATCAAAGCGCGTACGGATAGAGGTCGCGGGCCTGAAGCCCCACTATGGTCGCGTTGAATGTGAGGGTGTTACCCCCCACTGCGCGTCGAAAACGTCGCCACATTGCCCAGTGCGCTGGATGTGGACGTCACCGCACCCACGAAGCCTTGATGATTGGCATTCACCTGGCTGGTCACGGCACCCTGATTGGTCTGGCTGAATGTGCCACCCAGGGACACAGGACACTCAGAGCAGATATAGGCGCTTTGGGCGTTACCCATGGCGGACGCCGATAACGCGGTGCCAAGGCCACCGCCGGCACCCCCATTGAAGTTCACAGTTGCGCCCACCGGACCGGTATTGATCTGGTTCACGCCGGAAAAGGCGTCTGCGCCGATCACCGAAGTCAGTGCGCTATTGCCCACGGCGTTGGCGGTCCCGACGGCTATTCCATTGTCATAGCCCCCGAGATCGAGATTTGTGACCGCGCGCACCGTGCCTGAATTGGTCTGCGAACCGCGGGTTTCGCCATAGCCATTGTCGTTGAACAGCGTTGAGGTATTGCCGGCCGCTTGACTGGCGCTCACCACGCCAAAGTCTGCCAAGCGCACGTTGGCGGTGGCTTCTGCGGTCACATCTCCGGACTGGATCTGGTCGATTTCGGTGCGGGCGAAGCCGTCACCGGTTGTCATCACACTATTGCCGGCCGCCGTGGCCCCCTGGGCTACAGTCTCGACTTCGGCTGTGCTGGCATCCAACCGCGCGATGGCTTCGGTCGTGCCTGCACTATCCTGGGACACAATCACGTCGCGATCGCCATAGGTGGACACCTCCACCGCATTCATAGTCGCGCTCGCACCCTGAACGGTGTGCGCGCCATAGCTGGAGATGCGCAAGTCAGAGAGCGCGCCGGTGCGCGAGCCAGCACCTGCGGTCTGCGTCAGATCGAGGTCGGCGTTCGCGTCCCCGCGCACGGTCAGCGCATTGCCCTGAGCGGCCGCGTTTGAGGTCACATAAGACCAGGCATTGTCGATCACGACGCTAGAATTCGCGTCTGCCGAACCCAAAAGCGTCTGGGATCCGGACACACCCGTCCAGTTGGTGATCAGACCCGTGGCCGAGTTCGCCTGTGCGAACGCGCTGGTGGTGACAATTTCAGCCTGGTCTGCGGTGATGACTTCCGATGCGGTGTTCGACCCGTCGTTGGACTGGTCGACATCCACCCTATCGGTAGGTTCCGCGAAGCTGGCTGCGGATGTCAGCGTCGCGACGCTCGTGGCCGCGATTAACGCTCGTGCGAGCCTGGACATAAGGAGCCTCCGATTGGGATGCATAGGTGGTGAAGGGTTGGACACCGCCGGTGATGGTTGAACCGCCCAGCGGGTCGTCAAAGGCACAGATTTGGTCCGGTGCGACACCGTACATCTGTGAGGAAATTTCAAGCACGGCGCGCTCGATCACGCTGCGCACGGCTAGTTGGACTGGCTCCAGCGAGCGGCCGCCTGCCGACACATCCACAACGGCGTCACCGAAGAAGGCGAACACGCCTGCAGACAGCTCGCGGCCTATGATCTGCTTTTGATAGCTGACCACGTCGACCACTTCGAGTGTGCGCGAATCGATCAGGCGCAGATCCAGACCCACATTCATCACATAGATGCGGCGCGAGAACAGGGCGGACGGGTCGCTATCCACGCTGTCGCCCGCGAATGCGTCCTGGCCATTCGACCGGATATTGGCGTTCAGCTCGGTGATGCCGCCAACCAGGTAGTAGTCTGAGCCTGGGATGGAGCCCGCATAGATCTGGCGGAAACCCTGATCTTCACTGGCGTCTTCGATGAGCTGGTTATTGGTGTACCGCAATTCCAGCTCGGCCACCGATGTATCAAAACGTTCCACCAGGCGCGCACCGGACTTGGCAAATGCGCTCATGGCCATCAAGGCGGCACCCTGGGTCACACGCGTTCCACCTTCCGGCGCGATCTGGCCGGTGTAGTCAGCGATACGCCCGACCGCGATTCGCGGGGCAGCCTGACCCTGAGCACGGGCGTGAGCGGCCATGCAGACAAGGGCGTCAGAGTAGGGCGTCGGGTTCGGTGTGACCGGTGCGCCGCCAGTGGGCGTCGCATACAGACCATTCGAGCCAGACACCGACGTGGCACAGGCGGCCACGGTCAGACTGGTAATGGCAGCGGTCAAAAGCGTCTTAATTCGGGTCATTATCGCTCTCCCCCGCCTGATTGCCGCTGGCATTGGCATTCGCATTGGCGGTGACATTGCCCGTATTGGTCTGGTTGGAGTTGATGACGACGGTGTTGTAATTGCCGTTCACCACCACGTTGAGCTGGTTGCCCACGGCGAAGGCACCGGCGCTGGCAAACGGCCCGTAGGCACCGCCATTGCTGCCTCCAACCCCGCCCATGCCGTTGACCGATGCGGTCGCCGAAGCCATCGCATTGGCCTGAGCAGACACGCCAACTCCGGTCTGGATGATGCCGTTGATAACAACGCGATTACCTGCGCTGCGGGTACCGGCATATGGCCGGGTTTCCTGGCCCGGGGCCTGACCATAGGGCCGGGACCAGTCCGAGGGATTGGTATGTTGAGCCGCAGCGACAGGCACAGCAGTGACCGAAGCAGCGATCGCGACAAGAATGGCATTAAAGGGGGCAGCCATGATTTAAGTGTCCTCTTTGAAGACGGTTCACGCCCCACAACGCAACCTGCGTGCCAGTTTGCCCCGCCATACAGCGAAGAGGGCTCAGGGCCGAAATCGGCGGGGGCAAGCCGCCGCTCGGTCCAGCCCACAAGCAAGGCAGTGGCCACGCGTCTTGACGCGTGCCTCAGGCAATCCTTCGTTGAACTTGCGGGGGCTATGCCCGAAGTTGGGATCGGGTAAGGCCGACATATGGTCTAGCGCGACCAGGGCGGCTCAATGGCGGAGGCTAAGGCATGGCGGATAAAAGGGCGGGGGGCGTCGTGCTGCGCGTATTGAGTGCATTGGGCCTTCTGCTGGGCCCAGTCGATGCGGTCGCGCAGGGCGGTCTTGAGGAGATGTCTTCCGCCGTTTCTGACTGGGAGCTGGGGGCCCAGGTCGATGAAGCCCGCGTGGCCTGGGTGGTCGATCAATGCGTCCAAAACCAGGGGCGGCCCAGTCCGGCCCGGGTGGCGACGCTAAACAATGC
>JANQMI010000182.1 GCA_028280165.1 Oceanicaulis sp.
TCCGTTGCTTCGCCAAAGCGCCCGCTGGTCCAATTGCCGTCACCGATTTCGGCCTTTATGGCCTGGGCCGCGGTTTCAATGACCGTTGCGACCCGCGCCGCATCGATCAGCTGACCGTCTTCGGTCTTTGCGCCATGGGTGCGCCATTGCCAAAGCTGGGCGCGGGAAATCTCCGCCGTGGCGGCATCTTCCATCAGATTATGGATCGGGGCTGCGCCGCGGCCCTGAAGCCAGCTGGCGATATAGCGGATGGCGACATCGGCATTGCCCATCAGGCCGGCTTGCGTGATCGCACCGGCTGCGGGGGCGACCAGCGCCTCGCGGTCTTCGATCACGGGCGGAATCTTGTCCAGCTGATTGGCCGCCGGCATCGCAGCGTTGAACGCCTCCAGCGCGACCGGAACCAGAGCCGGGTGGGCCACCCACGCGCCGTCATGACCAATGCTGGCTTCTCGGGTTTTGTCGGCGCGTACCCTGTTGACCGCAGCCTCATTGGCAGCCTCATCGCCTTTGACCGGGATGAAGGCGCTCATCCCGCCCATGGCATGGGCACCCCGGCGGTGGCAGACCGCAATCACCCGATCGGCATAGGCGGCCATGAAGGGCGTCGTCATGGTCACAGCTGAGCGGTCGGGGAGCGCCTTGGACGCGTCAGTGCGCTGGCGCTTGATATAGCTGAAGATATAGTCCCAGCGTCCGGCATTGAAGCCGGTGATGTTTTCGCGCAGCTCATACAGCATCTCATCCAGCTCAAACGCCGCCGGCAGCGTCTCGATCAGCACCGTCACGCGCACGGTGCCCGTGGATAGCCCAAGCGCGGTTTCACAATGGCGGATCACCAGCGCCCAAAGGCGGGCTTCGAAGCGGGTCTCCAGCTTTGGAATATAGAAATAAGGCCCCGATCCATTGGCGAGGGTCTGAGCATGGTTGTGAAACAGGTAAAGCGCAAAGTCGACAAAGCCGCCGGAGACCGGCTCGCCATCGACCTCAATATGGGCTTCGTCCAGATGTAATCCGCGCACGCGCGCGATCAGCACCGCCGGATCGTCGTTCAGTGCATAGGATTTGCCGGATTTGGGGTCTTCAAAACTAATGGTGCGCGCATTGGCGTCGCGCAGATTGATCTGGCCGTCAATCAGATTGGTCCAGCTGGGCGTAGAGGCATCTTCAAAATCGGCCATGAAGCATTTCGCGCCGGAATTGAGCGCATTGATCACCATCTTGCGGTCGACCGGGCCGGTGATTTCAACCCGGCGATCCTGCAAATCGGCCGGCGCAGGCGGGACGGTCCAATCGCCGCTGCGTATGGCGGCGGTATCTTCGGGAAAATCCAAGCGCTCTTCCCCCGCGTCGAGCCGGGCCTGCCGCGCGCTGCGTTCGGCCAGAAGGCGTTTGCGTTCCGCATCGAAGCGGCGGTGCAGCTGGGCAATCAAAGCCAGCGCCTCTGGCGACAGAATGGTCTCGAAGCCGGGCTTCATGGGGCCCTTGATGGCAAGTCCGTCAATCTGATCGCGCATGGGACTGTCCCTTTAAGTCAAAGTGTTAGAGATTTGGTGCTGACGATCACGCCATCAGCATCGGCATAAATCCAGTCGCCGCGCCGGATCACCGCGCCAGCGATGCTCACCGGTTCGCCGCGCCGGCCAAGGCCGCGCTTTTCGGTTTTCATCGGGATCAGGGCCAGGGCCAGAAGACCAATATTTTCAGCGTTCAGCTCAGCCACGTCGCGCACGGCCCCATTGACGATAATGCCGGCCCAGCCATTTGCGGCAGCCTTTCCGGCCAGGTCTCCGCCCACCAGCGAGCGCTTTAGCGACCCCCCGCCATCGACGACCAGGACGCGGCCATTGCCAGGCTCGGCGACCGCGTCGCGGACTTTGGAGTTGTCTTCATGGGTGATGACGGTCTCAGCCGGGCCTGAAAAGGCGATACGACCGCCATAAGGGGTAAAGACCGGGGCCAGCACAGCGATATCGTCTGCAAAGGCGTCGCAAAGATCACAAACAGGGGTCATGGGTTCGGCCGGTCTTCAGATACTCGAGGCGTCAGTGGAAAACATTCGGGGAAAATATTCGGGCGCTGATTTGGACATCCAGCGGTCCAATTCAGCGCCCGATCGCGTCCGGACATCTAGCGATCCGGAGAGCGTTTGTGAGAAGGAGGGCATCACATCCAGCGGTGACGTCCGCCTCCCGGACTTCCCCGAACGTCCAGCGGTTCGGGAAAAATTCAGCGCGCCGCGCTTGGTCAGCTGCAGCGCAAAAAGGGTAGGAGGAGGTCGACACATCCAGCGGTGAAGACCGCCTCCTAGGGTGCCTGGATTTCCAGCGATCCAGGCGAAATCATAAGTGCCGCGCTCAGTCAGCTGCAGCGGTGAACTTGTGGGAGGGACGCCGCACATCCAGCGGTGAAGCCCCCCTCCCGGGATGGCCCGGGCATCCAGCGGCCCGGACAAATCTGGCTTGCGCGCCTTATTCGGCGGCGGTTGTGAACTGGGCGGTTTCGGTGCTTTCGCCCATGGCCGTGGTGGATGCTTTGCCCCCCGACAGGGTCAGATTGACGAGATCGAAATAGCCCGTGCCCACTTCGCGCTGGTGGCGGGTGGCGGTGTAGCCATCCTTTTCAGCGCCAAACTCAGCCTGTTGCAGCTCCGAATAGGCTCCCATGCCGCGATCGCGGTAGCCAGACGCCAGTTGGAACATGCCGTGATTGAGCTGGTGGAAGCCGGCCAGGGTCACGAATTGGAATTTATAGCCCATCGCACCCAGCTCGCGCTGGAAGGTTTCGATGGTAGCCTTGTCCAGATTGGCTTCCCAGTTGAAGGACGGCGAGCAGTTATACGCCATCATCTTACCCGGGTGCTCTTTCTGAACCGCCTCGGCAAAGCGGCGCGCTTCATCCAGATTGGGCTTTGAGGTTTCCCACCACAACAGGTCCGCAACTTTGGCATAGGCGAGCCCGCGCTTAATGCAGTGCTCGACACCCAGGCCCTTTTTCAAGCGATAGAAGCCTTCGGCGGTCCGGCCCGCGTCAAAGTCGATGAATTCGTGGTCGCGTTCATCGATGTCAGAATTGATCAGCGTGGCGCTTTCTGCGTCGGTGCGGGCCACGGTCAGGGTTGAGGTGCCCATCACGTCCGCAGCAAGCCGCGCGGCATTCAGATTGCGCTCGTGCTGGGCCGTCGGGATCAGCACTTTGCCGCCCAGGTGACCACATTTCTTTTCCGCGGCGACCTGGTCTTCGAAGTGGACGCCTGCAACGCCGGCTTCGATAAAGGCTTTCATGATTTCATAGCAGTTGAGCGACCCGCCAAAGCCGGCTTCGGCATCGGCCACGATGGGCGCAAACCAGTCACGCTCCGCGCTGCCGTTTTCAGCCACTTCGATCTGGTCGGCGCGCTGTAGCGTGCGATTGATTTTCTTGGCCAGCTCCGGCGCGGAGTTCGCCGGGTAAAGCGACTGGTCCGGATACATGGCACCGGCAACATTGGCATCGGCAGCCACCTGCCAGCCTGACAGATAGATCGCCTTAAGGCCGGCCCGCACCATTTGCATGGCCTGGTTGCCGGACAGGGCACCCAGGGCGTTGATATAGGGCTCAGTCTTCAAAAGCTGCCACAGGCGAACCGCACCGCGCTCAGCCAGCGTATGCTGAATGTTCACAGAGCCGCGGAGCTTAAGGACATCCTCAGCGGTGTAGTTCCGCTCAATGCCGTCAAACCGGCCGGCCGTTGCGGAAGGGACAATGTCGTAGAAGCTGGTCATGGCGCAGGGCTCTTTCGTGTTCGTGTTGTGAATATGTAGACAGCTCGATCTGAAAACGTCGAGATGCTAAATCACTGAAAGGGGTTGCGCGGTTTTATCTTGTATGACTTCTGCTTTGTGATACTGTAAATAAAGTTACAAATTCTCCTCTCTCAGGATACGGCATGGATCGCGGTGAGAAGATTTTTGCAGGCCCCCGCTTAAAGCGGGAGCGCAAGGCGCTTGGGCTCACCCAGGCCCAGCTGGCGGACGCGCTGGGCTTGTCGCCGAGCTATCTGAACCTGATGGAACGCAATCAGCGTCCAATTACGGCGCGGGTGCTCCTGTCGCTGGCCAGCACCTTTGACCTGGATGTGCGCAGCTTCGGGGCTGAGCATGACGCGCAGATGCTGGCCGATCTTAAAGAGGCGATCTCCGACCCCGCTCTTGAAGGCCTTGAGCTGGACCTGCGCGATATGCAGGACCTGGCCGATGTCCATCCGCGCGGGGCTGAAGCCCTGTCGCGCTTGTTCCGCGCCTATCGCGAGACACAGAATGCGGCGACCGATCTGGCGGCGCGCGCTGTGGAAGGCGTATCGCCCGGCGCCGGCTTGTCGCCGCTGGAAGAAGTGCGCGACGCGCTTGATGACGTCAAAAACCATTTCCCAGCCCTTGAAGACGCCGCCGATAGTTTACGCGCCCGGTTCGGGGAGGGGGATAATATTGACGCTCAGCTGCGCGCGCATCTGAAACAGCATCATGGCGCGGTGGTCCGCCTTTATGATGACGAGGTGATGGGCGGGGCATTGCGCCGATTTGATTTCCACGCCCGCAAGCTTTTGCTCTCTGAGATGCTGGAGCCGGCGGGACGCACCTTTCAGACCGCGGCCGCGCTGGTCTCCCTGGAGCTCGGGGCGATCTTTGATGAAGAGGCGGCCAAGCCCCAGGGCCTGAGTGCATCGGCGCGGGCCATGTTTCGCGCCAGCCTGCTGAATTACGCCGCAGCGGCATTGCTTTTGCCCTATGAGGATTTCCACAAGGCGGCCGAAGACACCGGATATGATATCGACGCCCTGGCGCGCAAATTCTCGTCCAGCTTTGAACAGGTTTGCCACCGGCTGACCACGTTGAACCGTCCGGGACAGTCTGGCATTCCCTTCTTCATGTTGCGCGTCGATCAGGCCGGTAATGTCACCAAACGCTTTGGCGGCGGTGTGCTGGCCTTTGCACGGTCTGGGGGTGGCTGCGGGCGTTGGCGGATCTTCGATGCATTTCGCGCGCCTGAGCAAATCCATGTTCAGGGCTTTGAGCTTGCCGACGGACAGCGCTTTGTGTCCATCACCAAGGCGGTGACCCATGCCCTGGCCGAAGGCGGAGCGGTGGTTCACGCGGTGACGGTGGGATGCGCCGCAGACCATGCTGAGCGCTTGAGCTATGACCTGGCGCAGCCGTTTACGCCCACAGGCTTGTCCTGTCGTCTGTGTGAGCGCGATGGCTGCGCCCAGCGGGCCTTTCCACCGCTTCAGCGTCAGATCAAGGTTGATCCGAATACGCGTGGGGCTGCGCCCTTTGCATTTTAAGCCGGTTAGGCGGTTCGCTCTTGAGACGGTCCGCGTTATGGTGCGGGCAATTCAGTCGAATCTCGGATGCCGCGTCCATGCTTTCGCCCCGTCGACAATCTGCGTTAATCGCTGTGACCCTCTTCTTCGTGCTGGGGCTTCTGGCCATTGGGGCAAGCCCTTTATCGGCGGGGTCCCTGCAAGCCCGGCTGCAGACCGCTGCCGAAGACGCGCTCATGCGCGTCGATGCCGACCGTTGGGCCACCGTGACCCTGAACGGCCAGGTGGCCACCCTGACCGGTTTGGCCCCGGACCGACGCGCCCAATCTGAGGCGCGTGACGCGGTGGCGCGCTCCAGCTGGGCCGGCGGCGTTGTCGCGGGCGGAGTGACCGCGGTGATCGATCAGACGCGTCTGGCCCGTGAAGCCGCGCCTGTACAGTTCAGCGCTGAAAAGGCGGCCGGTCGGGTGCAGATTTCCGGCTTGGCCCCGGATGCCGCCACCATGGATCGCATTGAAGCCATCGCGCGCCGCCAGTTTCCGGGCGGGGCTGATGTGGATTTGCAGCTGGCTCCAGGATCGGCCCCAGAAGGGTTTGAAGTGACCGTCCAACTGGTGCTGTCGGAGCTGACGCGTTTGGATTCCGGGGCCGCGCGTGTGGCGCGCGACCGCTATGTTTTGACCGGGCTGGCCCCCGATAGCGCCACGGCCATCCGCGCGCGCCAGGCCATCGCGCGCGGCGTTGAGAGTTTTGTGGGCGCGGCTCTGGTGCGCACCGATGCGGGCGAGTTTGGCACTGAGATTGACGATCCTGTGCATTGCCGCCTGCTGATTGAAGCGGCCCAGGGCACGCGGCCGGTGGCCTTTAGTGCAGGGGGCAATGCTTTGACCTCGGCCTCGATCGCCAATCTGCGCCAGGCCGGTGCGGCCTATACCGCCTGTACGTCCGGCCCGTTGATAGTCGCGGTGCGTGCAGAAGGCCCTGAGATGGCCGATGAGGAACTTGCGCTATTGCGCGCTGAAGCGGTGATCGACGCCATGTCTGCAGCCGGCCTGGAGCGTGCGCGCTTCTTGGCGGAAAGTGCACCGCAGGAGGCCGATCGCGCCCTTCGTTTCGAACTGGTCCCGCCGCCTGCGGAGCCAGCCGATCCCGAGCAAATAGAGGAATAGAGATCATGCTGTGGCTGGTCTGGCATATGTGGATTTTGATCGGGCTCGCCTTTGCCGGTGGGGTGATCGCAGGATGGATCATCCGCTCGCGCTCCGATGAGGCCCCATCGCGGCCCATGCTTGAAACGCTGGACGCCACCGTGGTGGCCCCTGTGGATCGCCCGGCGACGGATATCAAAGCACAGCCAGATCCTGCGCCTGAGCCTAAGCCAGAACCCGTCCCCAAAGCGGTCAGCCAAGCCCAGGCCTCAGCGCCCGCAGATGACCTGACGCAGATCAAGGGACTTGGCCCGAAAGCCGCAGCGGCGCTGAACGATGCCGGCGTCACCCAATTCGCCCAGGTCGCGGCCTGGACCACGGCCGATGTTGAGACGTTTGACGCGCTGATTAAGGGCCGAGGCCGCATTGTCCGCGATGACTGGGTGAACCAGGCTAAGGCACTGGCAAAGGGGTAGGCGCGACCGCTGTGCCGCAGGGTGAGCGGCGACGAGGCGTCTACCGGCAATCCACATTGACTCGTCCCCAGCGCAAGCTGGGGCCCAGAGCCGTAAAAGGCTGCGCTTGATGATCTGGATCCCAAATCAAGTTTGGGAAAGAGCGCTTTTCTAAGAGACCCCAAATTCCCACACCTTCGTCATTCCCGCGCAGGCGGGAACCCAGAGCCTTGAACCGCCGCCCTTTGCCACCTCTGGGTCCCCGCTTTCGCGGGGATGACGAAGTAGGGGAGGTTTAGGTGGGGGCGGAGCAGGCATTTGCAGCACCAAGCCTATCTACCCCAACATCCCCTCTCTTCCCCGACGCAGGTCGGGGCCCAGAGCCGTCAAACGCAACGCCTTATGATGTCTGGGTCCCGACCTGCGTCGGGAAAGAGAAGTTAGGGGTGGAGGAAAGAGGTTTCGATATCTCCCCCCCGTAAACAGGGGGAGATATCATTGGCCCCCTTTCTCCCTTGTCATCCATGCCTTCGCGAGGATGACAGCGTAAAGCTTCAGCCTAGTCCCATGCCTGCAATAAGCGCTCGGCGGCTTCACTGGCGGGCAGGCGGCCTTCGGCGACGGCGTGTTCCAGCCGGGCGGCGGCTGCGGTCACCGAGGGATCGGCTTTGAAGCTCTCCAGCACGCGATCCTCGACCATGGACCACAGCCAGCGCACTTGCTGGTCGCGGCGGCGCTGGGTGAGGGCCCCGGCCTGGTCCAGCGCTTTGCGGTGCGCAGTGACCGTGTCCCATAGTTTTTCGATGCCCTCACCGGTCAATCCGGAGCCGGTCAGGACCGCCGGTGACCAGTGCGGTGACACCGGTGCAAACAGGTGCAGCGCAGCCGCCAGATCGCGCGCGGCCCGGCGGGCCCGGGTCTGGTTCTCGCCATCGGCCTTGTTCACGAACAGGATTTCAGCCAGCTCCAGAAGGCCCTTCTTGATGCCTTGCAATTCATCGCCAGCGCCGGGCAGCATCAGCGCGACAAAGACATCGACCATGTCCGCCACCACGGTTTCGGACTGGCCAACGCCGACCGTTTCGATCAACACCACGTCAAACCCCGCCGCTTCGCACAGTAACAGGCTTTCACGGGTTTTGCGGGCCACGCCGCCCAGCGTACCCGCGCTGGGCGATGGCCGGATGAAGGCATTCTTGTCGACGGCCAGATCGCCCATCCGGGTCTTATCGCCCAGGATCGACCCTTTCGTGCGCTGGGAGGAGGGATCGACGGCCAGCACGGCCACTTTGCGCCCTTGAGCGGTCAGATATCGGCCCAGGCGCTCAATCATTGTGGATTTGCCGACCCCGGGCACGCCGGTCAGACCGATACGCCAGGCCTTGCCGGTTTGCCCCATCACCGCGGTGATCAAGGCGCGCGCTTCAGCCTGATGATCGGCGCGGGTGGATTCCACCCGGGTGATGGCGCGCGCCAGCGCGGCGCGGTCTCCGGCGATCAGGCGCTGGGCCAGGATTTCAGGCGCGTCAGGCATGATTTGACTTCACCGCGCTTTGCCGGTGCGGGCAAGGGGGCGTGACGTTTCAAACGCTTGCCTGCCGGCCTTGGCGCAGGCATCAAATCGGCTATGAAACAGTCTCAGCCCCATGATTTTGAAGCCTTGGTGAGGCGCGCCGCGCAGCTTGTAAACACCCAACAGCGTGCCATCATTGCGTTGGATGGCCATAGTGGGGCCGGCAAGTCGACGTGGGCCAGGCACCTTTCGACCCAGCTAAAACTCCCCGTCATCTCCACCGATGATTTCTTCGCCGGAGGCGTGTCGGTGCGCCATGACAGCGCTGAGACCCTGGCCGATATCTGCATTGACCGCGACCGTTTGGCGGCTGTGCTGACCCGATGGCGCGCTGGCGCGATGGTGGAATACGCGCCCTTCGACTGGGTGGCGTTCAATGGGGCTCTGGCCGATGAGGTCCGGATTGTCCCGACCGCGCCGGCGCTCATCCTGGAAGGGGTGTATGCCAATCACCCTGACCTGCGTGATCAGCTCAGCTTGGCGGTGAAAATCGACCTGGATGCGCCGGAGCGCGAACGCCGCTTGATGGCCCGCGAAGGCCGGCTAGGACCCTGGGAGCGCCAATGGGCGAAGGCTGAAGCCTGGTATTTCTCCCAGCGTTCGCCTGAAAACAGCTTTGATCTGATCGTGTCGAACTTCGCAGCCCTACCGCGGGCCAGGCAGCAAGAGCGCTGAAACCTCATAGGCGCCATCGGGGATGGGATCGCCTGAGCCGGCAATGATCTCAATCGTGGCGGTGCTGGTCGGCTGTGCGCCCGGGCTGAGCGATACACCCAGGCCGACCCCAGTGCCGGACAGCCCCCCGGACCCCCAGCCGCGAGAGATGGAGCCGCCCACCCGCACCGGCGATCGGGCGTCACCTTCGGTGCGCGTGCGCCGGTCGACGACTTCAAACCAGTCAAATCCATTGCGTCCGGCCAGATCGGCCGCCCGGCGCAGGGCCAAGCGTTCGGCCTCCAGCTCCGACCCAGTGCCCTGTGCGGTATAGCTGATCCGCCAGCGGTCGCTTTCGATCCGCACATCGTCATAGCCGACACCAGAGCGGTTCAGGCTGGACGGTCCATAGCCCGGCGGCGGGCTCGCACACGCTGCAACCAGCCCGGTGAGGATCAGGATCAGAATTCGGCGCATGGGCGTCGGGCCTCCGCAATCACAGGGACGGTCAGTCTACGCCAGAACGTGGCGAAAATCAGCGCTTGGCGAAAGCGGCGAAGGTTAAGGCGCCCACGATACCCGCCACCGCGCCGATAGTCGGCAGGGCGAAGGCACTGGGCAGCTGCGCCATCGTCAGGCTGGCCACATCCTGGCCACCAGCCAGCGCGTTGAGCATCGGCGCTTCTGTGATGCGCATCAAATAGGCCGCCATGGCGGAAAAACCGGCGATTGCGCCACCCAGCCACAGGGCGAGCGAACCCAGCCCGATTGCGCGCAGGGCCAGCCAGATGACCACAAAACCGATCGCGGCCGGATAAGCGAACATCAGGCCGGAAAACCATAATGCACCCGCCAGGGGTGCAATCTCGCCCACGGTTAAATCCGCCGCTTCGGGCGCGGTGAGATAAAGCTCAGCCAGCATACCCGCCACCGCGGCGAAGGCCGCGACGGCCGGTGCAATGATAAATCCGGAAAACACGCCGCGCGCGTCGGTCTGCATGGCCCCCTCCCTGTCCTGCATCGCCGAGTTTAGCGGATGCAGGGCGCGAGGGGGAGGGGCCTGGACCTTCAGCCGACTCCTACCACCCCGGCGACCGCCTTCTACCACTATTACCACCACGCCGGCCGGTCTCCGGTTGTCCTCCTGAACGCGGGACAGGACCCCTCCCACACACACCAAATCCCGCCGCAGCGTTACCGCTCGGCGTTTGGCAAATCAGGAGGCGCGCGGGAGCAAGTCCGGGCCGATATTGGGTCATTGCTGTGGTGTGAAGCCCGATAAAGGCTCCCGCGCCAGGGATGATTTTTCGAAATCAGAATTGTGAGGCTGCGCCGTGAAACGCATTTCCTATCGGGCCGAAGCCGGACCTCAATTCCGCGATCGCCATCTCGCCGGTCCCGGTGCGTTACGCCGGTCCCCACTCAAGGCCCATCCCGCTCCCCACCCGATCAGAACGCTCGCGACCGACCTCCCGTGTGGGAAAGCTCCAAGGAGTATACCCGCAGGTCAGGGGGAGGGGGATAACCTTCACCCTCTCTTTCCTGCGCGGGGATGACGAGAAGGGTGAGGCACACGATATCTCCCCCTGCTTGCGGGGGGAGTGTCCCGTAGGGACGAGGGGGGCTTGAAGCGTCAGAGGCACCACGAGCGTCGCAAAGCCCCCTCCGCCCCTTTCAGGGGCACCTCCCCCGCAAGCAGGGGAGGATATCGAATCCGCTTTCCTCCTTCCTCCCTCTTTCGCGGCAAAGGCCGGGATCCAGGGGTCATCAAGGGCGGCGTTCAATGGCTCTGGGCCCCGGCCTTCGCCGGGGAAGAGGGAGGGACTTATTGCAACTCTTGGATGCTTACCTATAGCCGAAGCGGCACAGCGCAAAGCCGAGGAAGGCCCCGACAGGTACGATTGCCAGGCTAAACCAGATGAGATCCAGATCGATGCCGAGCACGAAGACAGTGGCCAAGACCGTCCCGCCAATGATTCCTATCCAGAGCCCATCGATTGGACGGCGCTGCGTGAAAAAATGACCGATCAGGAGCAGGATAGAAACAAGGGGCGCCCCGAGGATGACCCCGATCAATGTGCTGTACGTCGTCATCACCAACGCGGTACTGGGCAGATCAAGGAGAGATGCGGTACCGGGCCCGCAAAACCTCTGCTCCAAAACCGTAAAGGCGGTGAGCATGAGGCCCACTAAGGCTCCGCCGAGCGCGGGCAGGAGCGGAGTTCCGATCAGCAACACGGCCCACCGGGGTTGGCGGCGATTGAGATTGGCTTGACTCAACACAATGCTCCAGTCCCCGATTTCCTAGTCCGGGACAGATATCGCTATGTATCTGCTGTGATTCAAGACGGTGCTGGATGCGCCAAATTCGACCTTATGATCCGAGAGGTCCTGGCGGTGCGTCGGGGTAGAGCGTGTTGTTTTATGGAAGCCCTCTCCTTCGTCATTCCCGCGTAGGCGGGAACCCAGAGCCATGAAATGCCGAGGTCTACCATGCCTGGGTCCCCGCCTGCGCGGGGATGACGAGAAAGAAGGGGGTGGCTCTATCATCCCTGGCTGCCGAACACGAGCGCTGGATACTGCCTATCTTCTCTTTCCCGGCGCAGGCCGGGACCCAGAACATCATGAGATGCTGGCGCTTGACGGCTCTGGGCCCCGACCTGCGTCGGGGAAGAGGGAGCTTTTGGATAGCACCCCCCCTGCGTCATTCCCGCCTGCGCGGGGATGACGAGGAGGGTGAGGCACACGATATCTCCCCCTGCTTGCGGGGGGGGTGTCCCGGAGGGACGAGGGGGGCTTGGCAAACGTTGCAATGCCCCCTCCGCCAGCTTCGCTGGCACCTCCCCCGCAAGCAGGGGAGGATATCGTGTTGTCTCCCTCTCTTTCCCAGCGAAAGCTGGGATCCATGGATCATCGAGGGCTCTGGCCCCCAGCTTTCGCTAGTGCAGAGAAGATGCGAGAAGCGCTACCCCTCCAACGCCTCAATCAATTCCACCGCGCAATCGGCGATCACCGTGCCGGGGGGATAGACGGCGACGGCACCCATCTCTTTCAAGGTTGGCACGTCTTCGGGTGGGATAACCCCGCCGACGACGATCAGCTTGTCTGCCCCGCCCATCTCGGCGAGCCGTTTTTTCAGTTCCGGCACCAGGGTCAGGTGACCGGCGGCCAGGGAGGAGGCGGCGACCACATGGACGTCGTTTTCCACCGCCTGGCGGGCGGCTTCGTCCGGGGTTTGGAAGAGCGGGCCGATATCCACATCCCATCCCAGATCGGCAAAAGCGGAGGCCACGACTTTCTGGCCGCGATCATGGCCGTCCTGGCCCATTTTCGCGATCAGGATGCGCGGGCGCCGGCCTTCGGCTTCGGCAAAGCGATCGGATGCGGCCAGCGCCGCTTTGACTTTTTCATCATCGCCTGAGGTCTTCAAAAACACCCCCTGTACCGATTTGATCTCGGCCTTGTGGCGGCCAAAGACCTTTTCCATCGCATCGCTCATCTCGCCCACGCTCGCCCCGGCCCGGGCTGCGACGACACAGGCGTCGAGCAAATTGCCATCGGCGGCCGCGGCGTTGGTGAGTGCATTAAGCGCTGAGTCGACCGCTGCGCTGTCGCGTTTGGCGCGCAGCGTCTCCAGCTTGGCGAGTTGCTCGGCGCGGACTTTGGCATTGTCGACCTTCAGGACCGGCACGTCTTCAGGCTCGGTGAGGCGGAATTTATTCACGCCCACAATGGTCTGCATACCACTGTCGATCTTGGCTTGGGTGCGGGCGGCGGCCTCTTCAATGCGCAGCTTGGGCACGCCGGCCTCGATCGCTTTGGTCATGCCACCCAGCTCATCAATTTCAGCGATATGGGTCAGCGCCTTGGCCGCCAGATCATGGGTCAGGCGTTCCACATAATGGCTGCCGCCCCAGGGATCGATCGTGTCGGTGAGATGGGCTTCGGTCTGCAGCACCAGCTGGGTATTGCGGGCAATGCGCGCGGAGAAATCGGTGGGCAGGGCGAGCGCTTCATCCAGGCTATTGGTGTGCAGGCTTTGGGTATGCCCGTCGACCGCCGCCATGGCCTCCACAGCGGTGCGCGCCACATTGTTGAACACGTCCTGGGCGGTCAGCGACCAGCCCGAGGTTTGTGAATGGGTGCGTAGAGACAACGACTTCGAATTCTTCGGATTAAAGCGCTCTTTGACCAGTTTCGACCAGATCAGCCGGGCCGCGCGCAGCTTGGCCACCTCCATGAAATAATTCATGGAAATGCCCCAGAAGAAGGACAGGCGCGGCGCAAAGGCGTCCACGTTCAGGCCCGCTTTGACCCCGGCCGCGATATATTCCAGACCATCAGCGATGGTGTAGCCCAGCTCGATATCGGCGGGCGCGCCGGCTTCCTGCATGTGGTAGCCGGAGATGGAGATGGAATTGAAGCGCGGCATCTCCTGGGCGGTATAGGCGAAGATGTCCGAAATGATGCGGATAGAGGGCGCAGGCGGGTAGATATAGGTGTTGCGCACCATAAACTCTTTCAGGATGTCGTTCTGGATCGTCCCTGAAAGCTTCGCGTGCGAAACACCTTGTTCTTCAGCTGCGGTGATATACAGCGCCATGACCGGCAAGACCGCGCCATTCATGGTCATCGATACGCTCATCTGGTCGAGCGGAATGCCGTCAAACAGCTGGCGCATATCCAAGATGGAATCGATCGCGACGCCCGCCATCCCAACATCGCCGATCACACGCGGATTATCGCTGTCATAGCCCCGGTGGGGGGCCAGATCGAAGGCCACCGAGAGGCCCTTTTGACCGGCGGCCAGATTACGCCGGTAAAAGGCGTTGGAATCCGCCGCGGTGGAAAAGCTGGCATATTGCCGGATCGTCCAGGGGCGCTGGGTGAACATTGTGGGGTAGGGGCCGCGATGAAACGGGGCGAGGCCCGGCTTGGCCTCGATGAAGTCCAGGCCCTCGGTGTCGGCCGCGCTGTAGGATGGCGCAATCGCAATCTCTTCCGGCGACATCCAGGCGTCGGCCTTGCTTAAGGGGGCTGCGGCCGCGCTGGGCGATCCCAGATCGATCTTGGTGAAGTCTGGATGGCTCATCCTGCCACTCCTGTTGCGGCGTGGGCCAGGCGGCCGTCTTCTAGGGTTTTGCTGCGCATATGGATGGCATGATCGATGCCTTCGATGTCCGCTTTGCCCGCCAGCCACACGGCGCGTGCGCCTTTGGCCTTTAAAGCGGTGGCGAGCGCTTCAGCGCGCTCGGCATAGGCGTCATCGGTGCCGCAAATCACGGCCAGCTGGCATCCAGAGGCGGCAAAGGCGTCCGCGCAGGCCGCCACGCTGTCATAGGCCGAAGCGGCGTCGGTCACCACGCCTGCAACCGCCAGGCGGTTGGTGGCAAATCCGGCGCGCGCATTGAATTCAGGCAAGCTGCCGAGCGTCGCCAGAAAGGCCTTGGGCGCAGCGCCGGTCTTAGCGGTAAAGGCATCGGCGGTATCGCGCAGCGCTTCGAAGGGTGCCGCAATGCGGGCCGGGGCCAGCGGTGTCCATTCCGGTTCGGGGATATCCAGCTCACGCACTTGCGCGCCGGCAGACGCCTCGGACACTTTCTCAGCAAAGCTGGAGGGCTGGATCACGGGCGCATCCAGGGGCATAGCGGTGTAGCTGCGGTCCTCAACCTCGACCAAGCGCCCATCAAGATCAGGATATTGCGAGACGCCGATCAAGGCCTCTTTGCCCGCATCATAGGCGGCTTCGCGGGCATTGCGCTTCATGGCGATCTGATCTTGCAGCCAGCCGGCC
>JANQMI010000097.1 GCA_028280165.1 Oceanicaulis sp.
GACCGCCGGCCAGGCCAATGTGACCAATATCACCACCGCCTTTGCCAATGGGATTCTGCGCGACCAGGGCACAATCCCGCTGTCCAGCGCCGCCGGACAATTCATTGCCGATCGTCTGGAATTGTCCACCGGTGTGCGCCCGACGCTGACACCAGAGGAGTCCGAGAATTTCACCCTGGGCGTCGCCTTTGCCCTGGCTGACATTGGCATAACGGTCGATTTCTTCCACATCGAGGTTGAAGACCGAATTGCCATTTCTGATCAGCAGGACTTCCTGGCCGAATTGATCGCGGTTGCCGCCGACAATGGTGTTGGACTGCCTGCCAACGTCACAACCAGCCAGGCGTTAAACCTCTTAGATGCAGCCAATGTGCTCAATGCCGCCGACTTTGCGGGATCTGAGGATCTGACCAGCTTTGGCTTTTTCACCAATTCCTATGACACGCGCACGCGCGGCATCGACATTGTCGCCAGCACCGATGTGCAGCTCTATGAGGGCTCCAACACCTCGCTCGCCCTGGCCTTCAACTGGACCGATACCGAAGTGACCGATTTGGGGCTGAACTCTGCAGCCCCGCTCTCGCTCGGGCGCCAACGTCAGTTGGAGGACAATCTGCCAGCGATCCGCGCTAATTTCACCGCCAACCATTTCTATGGCGATTGGCGAGGCTTGGCCCGGGTGAATTATTTCGGAGAGTATTTCGAGTGCCACCTGGACTCGGTGACCAATGATGCGGCCACCGGCGGCTGTGATTTGCCGATTGAAGCGGGAGCCCAGATCACCGTTGACGCCGAGATCGCCTACACCATCCTGGACAATATTGAATTGATCGCCGGCGCACAGAATATCTTCGACAGCTATCCGGACGAAAACCCGTTTGCCGGCGTTGTTGGCTCACTCTATCCCGCGACCGCACCGGGCGGATATTCTGGCGGGCTCTACTATGTGAAGGTTCGTGGCAATTTCTGAGCGGCGGGCCTTTGAAGCGCGGCTCCATGATCAAAAGCAGGGCGGGGTTTTCCGGCGATAGAGGGGTGCAAGTAAAACACCCCTTTCACAGATCGGCGACCTGCGCTAAAGCGCGTCCATGATAGACCCAGCCCAACACCATGACCGCGTACTGGTGATCGACTTTGGCAGTCAGGTCACCCAGCTCATTGCCCGCCGCCTGCGCGAAAGCGGAGTGTATTGCGAGATTCACCCCTTCAACCGGGTCGATGACGCCTTTCTCGACAGCTATGCGCCCAAGGCGATCATCCTATCCGGCGGCCCGGCCAGTGTGCATGGCGAAGGCACGCCGCGTGCGCCGCAGCGCGTGTTCGAACTGAATATCCCGGTCCTGGGCATCTGCTATGGCGAGCAGACGATGTGCGCCCAGCTGGGCGGTAGCGTGGCCGCCGCCGAAGAGCGCGAGTTTGGCCGGGCCGATATCGAGATCACCGCCGACAGCCCGCTGTTTGACGGTATCGGCGGCGTGGGCCATGCCGAGCGGGTCTGGATGAGCCATGGCGACCGCGTTGACGCCATCCCAACCGGCTTTCATCCGATTGCGGCCAGTGAGAATGCCCCGTTTGCCGCGATCGCTGACGAGGCACGGCGCTTCTACGGCGTGCAATTCCACCCCGAAGTGGTCAACACGCCGCGCGGCGCGCAGATGTTGCGCAATTTCACCCACAAGATCGCGGGTCTGTCGGGCGATTGGACCATGGCGGCGTTTAAAGACGAGGCCATTGCCAAAATCCGCGAGCAGGTCGGCTCTGGCCGGGTGATTTGCGGCCTGTCCGGCGGGGTCGACAGTTCAGTGGCGGCCGTGCTGATCCATGAAGCGATTGGCGATCAGCTGGTCTGCGTGTTCGTGGATACCGGCCTGATGCGCGCCGGCGAAGCCGACCAGGTCGTCTCGCTGTTCCGCGAACACTACAACATCCCGCTGGTGGCCGCTGACGAGGAGGATCGCTTCCACACCGCACTGGCCGGCGAAAGCGATCCGGAAAAGAAGCGCAAAACCATCGGCAAGCTCTTCATCGACGTGTTCGAGGAAAAGGCGAACGCCGCGGGCGGGGCGGACTTCCTGGCCCAGGGCACGCTGTATCCGGACGTGATTGAAAGCGTCAGCTTCGATGGCGGGCCATCGGTCACCATCAAATCTCACCACAATGTCGGCGGCTTGCCCGAACGGATGAATATGAAGCTCGTCGAACCGCTCCGTGAATTGTTCAAAGACGAGGTGCGCGCGCTCGGCCGTGAATTGGGCTTGCCGGAAAGCTTTATTGGCCGCCACCCCTTCCCGGGGCCAGGCTTGGCGATCCGCATCCCCGGTGAGGTGACCAAGGATAAGGCCGATATTCTTCGGAAGGCGGATGCCATCTATATCGAAGAGATCCGCAAGGCCGGCCTGTATGACAGCATCTGGCAGGCCTTTGCCGTGCTCTTGCCGGTCCAAACTGTTGGTGTGATGGGCGACGCACGGACGTATGACAATGTGCTCGCTCTGCGCGCAGTAACCTCCACCGACGGCATGACGGCGGACTATTTCCCCTTCGATCACGATTTCCTGGGCCGCGTGGCCACGCGCATCATCAATGAAGTGCGCGGCGTGAACCGGGTAGTCTATGACGTGACGAGCAAGCCACCCGGCACGATCGAGTGGGAATAGGAGCAGTCGCGCCAGGCGCTTGACCGCATTGCCGTCACCCCATATCTCAAGCGTTATAATATTGCGTTCTGGACTGACCAGCGCGTCTTCGGGATGAGGTGATCCATGACCACGCAGACAAGCACGCTTCCGGATTTGGCGGGTATCAGCTTCTCCGCGCTTTGTGTGATCCACTGCCTGGCGCTGCCGCTGCTGGCGGCCTTTCTGCCGGTTTTGGGCGTGGTTGCGGAAATGGAGGTCATCCACAAGGGTTTTGTGGTGTTCGCCGCGCTCGCGGCGCTTGTGGGTACCGTGCAGGCTCCCGCAAGAATTCGCCTTGTGTTTGCAGGTATCGCCGCGCTCGGGGTAGCGACCCTGTTTGCCGGTGCTTTTGTGGAAGCCTTCCACGATATTGAAGTCCAGCTCACAGTGCTGGGCGCGATGACCCTCGCTGGGGCCCATATTCTGCGTTGGCGTGCCACTGCTCTTGGCGCTCACTAGTCTCGGCCCAGTTTCGCGCCTGACTGTACCGCGTTCAAATCCTTCTGAGTTTTCGCTTTGGATATGCCTTGTTTTGAGGCTATGCGAATGATCCTGCCATGCGTATGGAGCCGCAAACCATGAGCCTTAGTCAGACGGTTGCCGTGATCCTGTCTTCGGCCCTGCTGAACCTTTGCGTGGGCCTCGTTCCAGGGGGTGGGTCGACGGCGCACGCAGAAGACGCGACGCACCCGCAGATCACAGATTTACTGACCGAAAAACAGGCCGAACTTGGCATTGTCGGCTATTCGGCTGTGGTGCTGCACAATGGCGAACGCATCCACGCCAGCGCGGCGGGTTTTGCTAATCTCGAGCACGGCGTGCCGGCCAGTGAAGACACGGTGTTTCAGGTCTTCTCCGTGGCCAAGCTGTTCGTGAACGTCACGGTGATGCAGCTGGTGGAAAGCGGGCAGGTCGATCTTGACGCGCCCATCGCCTCTTATGTCAGCGACCTTCCGTCGGCATGGCGATCCATTTCGGTTCGGGCCCTCCTGGCACACAGCTCCGGTCTGCCGGACTATTATCAATGGCCGAACCGGACTCCGCCCAGCGCGGACGCGGCGCTTGAATCGGTTAGGGGCCAGCCCTTCGCGTTCGAAACGGGCACGCAGACACAATACAATCAGACCAATTATCTACTGCTGAAACTGCTCATCGAGGCGGTGACGGGCGAGGACTTCACCCAGGTGATGCGGGCGCGCATGATCGCCCCGGCCAATCTGGACGACACCCAATATGCCGGCGAGTTCGCCGTCGTGCCGGGCCGGGCCACCATGTATCGCGCCACGCCGGACGGTGTGCGCCGCAACATCTTCATCGATCAGCCCGACTACATGTTTGCCAGCACCGGCCTGAATGCCACGGCGTCAGACCTTGCGACCTGGTTTGAAGCCCTTCTGGACGGACACTTCGTGTCCGAAGCCACGCTTGCGGCGATGTGGACGCCGGTAGACCTGAATGATGGGCAGGTCGCAGGATTTGCCCAGGGGTGGGAGTATTATGACGCGGGCAGGGTGACGGTCTGGGGCCATGGTGGCGGGAACCGCGCCGACATCCGTCATTTCATCGCCGAAGACCAGCGCGTCACAGTCATTCTGCTGACCAATGGCAGCCGGGTGGACCATTGGCCTGGGTCGGTGTCCTATGACATGGCCCGTCTGCTCCTCGACTCTCCTCAAGGTGCCGAGGCCGACTAGACTTTGGGCTTGGGTGCGAACCAATGGAAAGCCAATCGCAATGACTTCGCCTGAAGACAGACTCGACAAACTCGAAATGCTGGCGGCTGAGCAGGAGCGCATGCTTGAAGAGCTTTCCGAAGTCCTGACCGAGCAGCAAAAGCTGATCGACCGGCTGCAATCGCGCCTGTCCGCCTCCGATGATCGCATTGCCGAGCTGGAAGCGGGCCTGCCGGCACCAGCTAACGAAAAACCGCCGCATTATTAAGCGCTTGGTGCGAGTGTGACACCTGTCATACGCCTCGCCCTGCCATCTGTCCCTGACGCCTGATCTGAAAATTTCGCACCCTGGTGCATCTAAATGCCGGTTTGGCGGCGACAAAGGGGTGACGCAGCGTTCTGATGTCAGGACGCTGCACAGATGAAAGGCCAATGACGATGGACAGTTTCGCTTCGCTTTTTTCTTCCTATTGGTGGCTCCTGTTTCCGCTCGGCTTCTTTATTGCGGCCGGCTTTTCCAGCTACATGCGCTACAAGCGGACCCAAGCCAAAATCGATCTGCTCAAGACCTACGCGGCCGCTGGCAATGAGCCGCCGGCCGAGCTGATCGCGTCTCTGGACGCGTCTGGTATCGGGTCATCCAATGACAGCGAGGAGTCCTCAAGCGGAGCTGGGACGACAATTTTCCTGGTCATCCTGTTTGGCGGCCTGGCTTCGATATTCGGCGTTGTGGGTTATCTGGGCATTTTCGGGATGGAGGGGCCTGAGGCCTACTTCGTGTCTGCGGTTCTTGGCGTTCTGGCCGCCGCCTTTCTATTCTCCGGCGTTGCCGGTGGCGGTCGTCGCCGCGACTAAACTGGCGCAGGGCAGGGGGCAGGTGTGCACAGCGATGCGGAGTGGGTCGGCAAGGCGCGGCAGGGCAGCACACGCGCCTTTGCTGCGCTGATGACCCGCCACCAGGGTGTTGTGCGCAGCTTTGCTCGACGGATCAGCGCAGATCCAGCCGATGCTGATGACTTGGCCCAGGAGGTCTTTGTCTTTGCCTGGTCTCATCTGTCGACGCTCCAGGATGGAGATCGATTCCGCAGCTGGGTCTTGGGGGTGACCTGGCGCAAGGCCCAGACCCGGGCCCGCAGCCGGGCCCGACGCCGCGCCCGCGATGGGGCGTGGCTGGAAGGGCAGAGCCGATCGGGTGAGGCTGTCGGCGATGCGGCGCTCACAGCGGTACAATTGTTTGAAACGCTATCGCCCGACCAGCGCGCCGCCCTGGCGCTTTGTCATGGGGAGGGCTGGTCCCACGCTGAAGCCGCCGATATTCTGGGCCAGCCCTTGGGGACCGTGAAGTCCAATATCGCCCGCGCCAAAGCCAAGCTGCGCGCTCGACTGGGAGATGAGGATGAGTGATCTTGATGATGCTCTGGCGCAGGTTTGGGAGCAGACCAGCGTCGATACCGCTCCCTTGGCGTTCAATGCGGGCGTCTTTGAGCAGATTGCACGCCGTCGGGCGCGGCTGGAACTGGGTGTCGCCGCCCTTATTGCGGTTGCGGTTTGGGCGGTGGCCATGGCGCTGGGCCCGCTGCTGATGCGGGTGATGACGCAGATGGGTGTGTTGATCGTCAGCGCTCCGGTTCTGATCGCCATGGGAATGGTCGGGGCCGGGATCGGTCTTGTCGCATTGATGCAAGTGCGCAGGCGCGTGGACCGCGACTGGTGGACATTAGGGCTGCGCGGTTGAGCGGGCTGCAGGCTGACATCACCATATGCCGGTTGGGACCTCGCGATCTAGGCCGCACCGGCTTCCAGAGCGCTCTTCACTTTCGGCATGATCCTGCGGCTGACCGGCGCTTGGCTGCCCCCGATGAGGGACAAGCGGCCTCCGCCGCTGGCTTCGCGTTCCAAGCCTTCCACAAAGGCGGTGTTGACGATGCAGGAGCGGTGCACGCGTAAGAAGGCGTCCGGTAGGGCCTGTTCCAATTCAGTCAGGGTCGCGTTGTGAAGCGCCGTGCGCCCGGATTTGAAGCGCAATTCCACATAGTCACCAGCACCATTGAGCGAAATAATATCGTCGGTGGAGACGAATTCGGTCTTGCTGCCGGATACCAGCTTCAGCTGGCTTGGGGCGGTGTCCTGTTGCGCGCGGACGAGCGCGGCGTCCAAACGATTGGCACGTTCTGTTTCCTGCACGCGCTGCCGGCGTTCCTGCACCAGCGCCAGAGCCTGGCGCACGAAAAGGGCAAACAGAAAGGCCGCGCTAATCCAATACAGATGGAAGTCTAGAAAGCGCTGCCGGGTGAGGTATAGCATCAGGCTGGCCCCCATCAGGCCGATCACATAGACGGCGGCCCCTTGTGTTTGGCGGATCGCGAAGACGGCGCTCAAGCCTGCGGCCATAACCATGGCGGCCAAAACCGCATAGCCCGCTTTGGCGTCAAAGCCGCTGGTGGCCAGCATCGGAATGGCGCTGATGAGCGCTCCGACCCACACGCACAGCCAACGCTTGTCCGCGCTCCAGGCGCAGAATCTCTGCAGCACATGGGCCATCAGGGCCATGCCGGCCAGCCAGCCAAAGCCGGTGATCGCAATCAGCCGCCAGGCGTGGAAGGGGTAGGGGTAGGCCCAAAGCCCGCGCAGCGCTTCGCTGAGGAGCATCAGGCCCAGGCTTAGCGACAGGGCTGCCAGGATGGCCGGACCTTCCCAGTCTTCGCTGCGCAGGGCCATAACCGCGAACACCAGGGTGGACAGCGCAAACACGCTCATCATCATCAGCGAGGGCCAGTAGGCCTGCAGGATAAGCCGTGTTGGGGATTGGTAAGGGCCAAGTCCAAGCACATGCATGGGCGTGGCAAGCTTCAATACGCCATGGTGGCTGGATAACAGCAGAACGATCCGATTCTCACCCTCGCGGAGCAGGGCTTGCGGGGCGTAGTGGATGGCGTCCATCTGGCCGGGGCGTTCTGCACCGCGCGTGACTGCCGGGACACCGTTGCGGCCGAGCGGCGCACCATTCAGCCAGGTCTGGCTTGAGGTGAAGCCCGAGACGAAAACGCCGCGCGGGCCAGGCTCGGCCAGCAGCTCTGGGGTCAGCACAAAGCGCGCTTCGACCCAAAGGGCACGCCCTTGCGGGTCGACATCCCAAATTCGCAGGGTTTGGCAGGTCTCAGAGGTGAAATCGGGCAATCCCGCCGTGATGTCTTCAACTGGGCATACGCGCACCGGTTCCAAGGTCGCGCGCACCATGGTTTGGGCGAAAGCGGTCTCAAATGAGGCCAGAAAAATCAAACTGAGAAGGGCAAAACGAAGCATGCGCACACCCTAGCGCGCGATGGGCACCGCGTCCTGCCGTTCACCGATCCAGCGCTGCCGTTCATCGAAATACAGATGAAAACCGCGCTGGGCGCGCGCAAGGCTGATGCGGTCAAAACTATGAAAGGACGCCTCCCCATGAAATCGACATTGCTGGCCGGCCTGGCTTGCCTTCTTGTCTGTGGCACGGCCTGGGCTGAGGACCCCATCACGTTTGAAGCTCAGTCCGGTGAAACGGTCGCAGCCTTCCAGGGCCAATTTGAGGTGCCGGAACACCGGGGCAATCCGGACAGCCGGATGATTTCCATCGGCTATGTCCGCTTTCCGGCGTTGGACGGGGCGGACGGACCGCCCATTGTTTATCTGGCCGGCGGTCCTGGCGGGTCAGGCACCGGTACCGCCCAGGGCCGCCGCTTTGATCTATTTATGCAGATGCGCGCCCATGGCGACGTGATTGCGTTCGATCAGCGCGGGACCGGATTGTCGAGCAATGATTTGCCGCGGTGCCAATCCAGCGTCTCAGTGTCCGAAACCGAACCGGTGAGCGATGCAGCCTATGCCGCCGCCTACCGGGCCGCGATCGCTGAATGCTACGGTTTTTGGCAGTCCGAAGGAGTGGATATCGAGGGCTATACGACGCGTGAAAGCGTGGCCGACATTTCGGCTTTGCGCGCGCATCTGGGTGCTGACCACGTCACTTTGTGGGGCATCAGCTATGGCAGCCATCTGGCGATGGCGGCGCTCAAAGACATCCCCGATGAGATTGACCGCGTGGTGATTGCAAGTGCGGAAGGCCTCGATCAGACCGTCAAGCTGCCGGCCGAAACCAATGCCTATATCGCGCGCCTGCAAGAGGCGGTGAACACCCAGCCTGAGGCTGCGGCGGCTTATCCCGATATTGCCGGGCTCATGCGCCGGGTGCAGGACCGGCTGCACACCGACCCCATGATGATTGATGTGCGCCTGCGCGACGGATCGAGCCGGCCCTTTCTGCTACAGCGCCGCCACGCGCAGCAGATGGTGTCGGGTCTGATTGCGGACCCTGAGAGCGCGGTGTGGTTGCTGGGTGCTTATGCCTCCCTCGATCGCGGTGAGACCGAGTTCGCGTCCCAGCTGATCGCGCGCTTTATGGGGGCCCCGTCAACGATTGGCCTCAACCCCATGTCGACGGCGATGGATCTGGCGTCCGGGATTTCCGACGAACGCCTGGCGCTGTATCAGAGCCAAGTGGGTGAGGGATTGGCAGGAGGCTATTTGAACTTTCCCATGCCCCAGGCCTTGGGGGTCTGGCCCGGCTTTGACCTCGGCGATGAATTCCGCCGGGCTCCCGACGGCGACACCCCGGTGCTATTGCTCACAGGCACGCTCGATGGCCGGACTTATGTGCAGCCGCAAGCCGACGCCTTGGCCGGCATGGACAACCTCACCCAGGTGATTGTGCGCAATTCAGGCCATAATCTGTTCATGGAAAATGACCAGGTTCACACCGTCATTCACCGCTTTATGCGCGATGAGCCGGTCGGCACCGATGTGATTGAAGCCGAGTTGCCAGACTTCATGGAGTTGCCGTTCTAACCGATTGGGCCGGCGCGGTTCTAAGGGGCCGCGCTGGCCAGCCAGCCGAGCGCGCAGAAAAGCCCCGCGCTGATGATCAAGGACAGAAAGAGGCGACGCTTACCGGTCATGACGGCATTTCCGGCTTGGTTGCGCGGCGTCTCTTCGGTTCCCATTCCGGCGGAGCCAGAAAGGCGGCGATGAACTCTCCAGGCGATCGCGAGGCGGCAAGCTTGCGGCCCAGGCGCGCAAAACCATGCAGGAATACGGTGACGGGATTGACCGAATTGATCGGCTCCACCAGGCCGTAGGTCACCGGTGCTTTTTCTTCGGCGAAGGTGCCGAAAATCCGGTCCCAAAGGATGAAGATCCCGCCGTAATTCTTGTCCAGATATTCCGGGTTCGAGCCATGGTGGACGCGGTGGTGGGAGGGCGTATTCATCACCGCTTCGATGGGCTTGGGCAGCTTCTTGACCGCCTCGGTATGCAGAAAGGTCTGATAGAGCTGGACCACCAGCTCGGCAAAGAAGATCAGGAAGACCGGAAAGCCCAATAGCGCCAGCGGAATGTGAAAGGCCATCGCCATCAAGCCATCGAGCGGGCCAAAGCGATACGCCACCGAGATATTGAAGAAGGGCGAGGAGTGGTGAACCGTATGGGTCACCCAGCCCACATTCACCCGGTGCACAAAGCGGTGCTCCCAATAATAGGCCAGATCCGCCAGCACGATGGCCAGAATGATGGTTGCCGGATTGAGCGCGATATCAAAAATCGCAAACTGACTGGCCCAGCTCAACACTGCCAGATAGGCGAGGGCAAAAAAGCTGTAGGTGATCACCACAAAGCCCGCAAAGGTGATGAAGTTGGTCACCGTATCGCCGGCCAACGTCCAATTGAGCTTCTTGAGGACCGCATAGCGCACCAGCTCAAACGCTAAATAGGCGAGCGAGATCAGGGTGACCCATTCGCCAAGGGCCACTTCCCAGCCTTCCAGGAATTCGAGGCTTAAGGGGGTGAAGAGCCAGTCCATCGCGGTCTACCTGTCTATTGATTATCAACCTTGATAAAGAATACACTTGGCTTCAGGTTTATTGTCAAGTCCGATAATTTTGGAGCAAGCGTGCCCCGTCCCAGCCTTAAAGCCGAACGCCGTGCGCAGATTCTGACAGCCTTTGGCCGCTGCCTGGCCCGCTATGGGTTTGAAGGGGCGTCTTTAGAGCGCGTGGCAGAAGAGGCGGGGCTCGCCCGTGCCCTGATCCGGCACAATATTGGCAATCGCGACCAGCTGATCGATGCGTTTGTGACCGAATTTCTGGAGCGCTCGCGCGCGGATACGGCCGCCCTGGTCGCCGGTCTGCCAAAGACCGGCCGTGTGAAACGCCTGATCGAGGACTTGTTCGACCCTGACTATATCGACGCGGAGGGAGCCGCCATTGGCAGTGCGCTGCTGGCCGCCGTCGATCTGCATCCAGGTCTGAGCGCAGCCATGTTGGCCTGGAATGGGGAGTTCATGGCGGCGCTGGCTCAGATTCTCAGCTCTGAATCCACTGCCGATGCGCAAGCTCTGCGCGAAGTCGCAGCCGGTCTGGCCGCGCTCTATGCCAATGTGGAAGCCATGGCTGCAATTGATAGGCAAGGCACGCTGCGCGCCGACAGCCAAAGGGCTGCGCTGCGGCTGGTGGCGACACTACCCGGCCTTGAGGCGCTGGGCCGGCCCTAATCGCCCAACTCGTCCTCGCCCGGTGGGGCCATCGGGTCAACACGCCGGCTGGGCGGGAACATCACGGCCACGCCCATTTGGGCACTGGCAAACGTCGTCGATATGAAAAAGGCCAGCAGCAACCGAAAGCCGATCCCTTCGGCGCTGTCCTGGGTCAGGCTTCGGATCATTCCGACATCAAGCACCAGCAACACCGCGGTGAAGGCCACGCCGATGCAGAACCCAATCAATCCGTGGCGGATCAGAAATCGAACAAGGTCAGGCATAATTCCAGTCCTGGGACAATTCTATCATGGTTCAGCTAGAGCGATCATCCCCGAGGCAAATGGTCCTCGCGTTTTTTTCGCGAGTCCTTTTAAGGTGAAACCGAGCTGCGGGGAGGGCAGACGAAAATGGGCGTCCTGATTCTGGGACTTGTCGTGTTTCTGGGGGTGCACACCAGCCGCATTCTTGGCATTCGGGCCTTGATGATTCGCGCCATTGGCGAGCCGCTGTTTGCCGTCTTCTACTCGATCCTGTCGGCCATTGGTCTGGCGCTGATCGTGTATGGACATATTCTCGCTCACCCCTCCGACACGATCTGGAATCCGCCCGAATGGTCGCGCCTGGTGGCCCTGGTTGCGGTGCCGATTGCGTTGGTGCTGCTGGTAGCCACCTATTTGCCGAGCCATATTCGGTCATTGACGCGCCACCCGATGACGCTGGCCGTGGCGCTTTGGTCCGGCAGCCATCTGCTGGCCAATGGCGAGGCCGCATCGATTGCCCTCTTTGGGGGCTTCTTTGCATGGTCGACCCTTTTACTGATCGACCTTTATGCGCGCGGCGGTGCGTTCGACCGGCCGGGAAGCTGGTGGGCCGATATCGTCGCGCTGGGAGTCGGATTGGGTGCCGCTGCAATCCTCGCACTCTTTCACATGCAATTATTTGGAGTTGCTGTTATTGGGTTTGCATCCGAAACCGCACCCCCCGGCATCTAGATTGCAACGGTCCAACGGATGGGCCGATTGCTGGAGGTCAATTAAATGGAAGCCGTTCTCATCCCCCTTGCCCCGTTTTTGATGACAGTGTTCATCGTGGGCATTGTGTTCTACTTCAATTCCAAGAATCGCCGCGCGGTTCTGGAGACCGTGCGTGAAGCGTCGCGCAATGGTCAGCAGCTTGATCCGGCCACGATCAAAGCTTTGGGCATGCCCCAGAAAACCAACCGCAATGGTGATTTGAAGGCCGGTGCCATTCTGATCGCAGTCGCAGCCGGTTTCTTATGCCTGGGCTGGGCCATCAGCACCGTGGATTCAGGTGATGCAGCGGAAGCCTTCCCAATTATGGCGGCTGTGGCATCCTTCCCAGGATTTATCGGGATCGTTCTGCTGGCCTTTGGCCTGCTGAAGAAGAAAGACTCTGAGGACGCTTGATCGGCCTCTAATGCCAAGGGTGGGGAGCTCTGATGGCACCCAGTGATGCAGAACTGATTGCGCTGGTGATGGCCGGCGGGGACCAGCGGGCCTTTTCCGCCCTGGTCAGCCGTCACCAGCAGGCAGTTCGCGGGCTCTTAATGCGCCTGTGCCGCAATCACGCCCTGGCTGACGATATCGCTCAGGACACCTTCGTGAAGGCCTTTGAGAAGATATCGACGTTTTCAGGGACCGGCTCCTTCAAAGCCTGGCTTTGCAAGATTGCCTACACCCAGTTCCTGATGAGTGCCCGCAAACGCAAAGCGGCTGACAAGGCGCTGGAGCGGTTGCAGGCTGAACCGGTCGAAACATCCACCAGTTCGGGCGCGCCCGGTGCCAAAGTGGATCTCGACCGGGCCCTGGCCACGCTGGGGGAAGAAGAACGCGCCTGTGTGGTGATGTGCTATGCTGGCGGAATGTCCCACTCGGAAGCGGCCGAGGCCGTCGGGCTTCCCTTAGGGACTGTGAAGAGCCATGTTAATAGAGGGCGCGCCAAGTTGAAGGCGTGGTTTGAGAAGAAGGAGCAGGCGGCATGACTAATGATACCCATTTCGCCGAAGAGCCAATGGATGGACCCGATCCGTTCGACGCTGAGCTCCAGGCCATGTTCGACGCCGCGTCTCCGGTCGAAGACCCGCTCTTTACCCAGCAGGTCGTGGGGGCGCTGGGAAAGCCGGACCGCACTCGCTTGCTGGCGATCGGCGGCGCAGGGGCTACCGGATCGGCCGTCGCCGGAACCCAGCTTGAAACGATCATCTCCGGCCCGTTATCGCAGCTGAGCGGTGTTGCAGGCCAAGCCGTCGGTTTTGT
>JANQMI010000183.1 GCA_028280165.1 Oceanicaulis sp.
GCTGGATTACCAGCAGGGCCGCTTTGGCCCACCGGTGCCGTAGGCGCTACCGCAGCGACACCCCCGCCGTGACCGGCACGCCGTAAGCTCCTTCGCTCGTCCAGGCGGTAATCACCCACTGGCCCCTCGGCAGCAAGAGTGGGTGAGCGTCGCCGGGATAGAGTAACAGCCGGTCCACGGGCATGGCGCTCAGGGGCTGGTTCGGCAAACGCGCTTCCAACACCACGGGCCGGTCAGCCGACTGGAACACGTCCGGCACCGACACCTCAAAATCGCCGGTGACAAATCGCCAGGCCGGGCGGCCTTGCTCGAACTGCATCGGCGGGCGTGCGAGGGCGAAATCCACCGCACCCGCAGAGATGACCGACGACGGGTCGGCCAAAGCCAGAGCGAAATGCCGGGCTGCAGCCGATGGCTCCAAGTCCCCTTCGGTCTCATCCACTGCGAGCGAGCAATGGGTTTGGCTGATCGTGAGCGGGTCGATGCCGGTCTTCTGCTTCAAGCGCAGGGCAAACCATTCCAGCGGCGGCTCGCCATCGACCTGAGGATCGGGGGCCTCCAGCACGTGGGAATAGCCCACATGGACCAGGATGCGCGCGTCTGGATCGGTCGCCAGCACCTCGGCGATCAGATTATCAGCCTGCGCCTCTTCGCGGACCGCAATCCGGTCCGCCCGGGTCTGAGCATTGGGATCGCGCTGGGCGGCACGAATTTCATAGGCCACAAGCCGGTAGCCGACCTCTTCGATTGTCTCGACGGAGCGGTAAAACACCGGCTCACGATCGTAGAAGCCCAGCGGGCCCGGCGCTCTGGGTTCGATCAGACGCACATAGTTGAATGTCTCGGCTGCGTAGACATCGAATTGGGGCGCAAGATCTCTTGCCAAATTCGCGATGTAATAGCGATGGAGCGGCTGATTATGCGCCTCGTTTATGATGACGATCTGCGCGTCGCGCGCCGCATCCAGCACAGCAACGGGCTCCATATCCTCAATCGCGGGGCACACAGCTGGCGTATAGGCTTCCGGGCGATAGCGCTCCACAAGATCCTCGCGCCCCACCATGGAAAAATACTGCAAGGCCAAAGCCCCTTCACGCCCCTCCGGGTCCCAATCCTCCAGCGTTGCGGGGAGGTGTGACAGGAGCTCCAGCGCAATCGCCGAGACCGGCGGGGCCTCTTCCAAAACTGCCTCAGAATCGGCCTCAGGCGGCACAATACCGGGCTGAGCGGCCGCGTCCTGTGCAACCAATCCAAGGGCCAGTGCGATGGCGTGCATGTGTGATCTCCCCTGTCGAGGCTTCCGCTTAGGCTAGGCGCGCTGGCCGGCACCCGTCCAGACTGGATCACGTATTGCCGGCCCTAAGCCGCGTCGGCCTTTGCCGCAGCGTCGGCATCGGGCTCATACCCCAGCACAGGGCCCAGCGCCTTTTCGGCCTCTTCAATCGTCCAGCCTTTGCGGGCCGCATAGTCTTCGACCTGGTCACGCATAATGCGGCCAACCGCGAAATAGACGCTGTCGGGATGCCCGAAATA
The DNA here is from genome assembly GCA_028280165.1 of Oceanicaulis sp. GTDB lineage: Bacteria > Pseudomonadota > Alphaproteobacteria > Caulobacterales > Maricaulaceae > Oceanicaulis. The sequence goes on from JANQMI010000183.1 coordinate 1,534, forward strand.
CAGGCCGGACACGCTGGCCGCCGGGCTCATGGCAAAGCTTTCGGTCAGCGTGATGCCGGTGCGATCTGGCGCTTCGAGGAGCTTAAACAGTGTCTCTTTTTCTGAATGATCAGGCTGGGCCGGATAACCCGGAGCGGGGCGAATCCCGCGATAGGGCTCACCAATCAGCTCTGTGGGCGCGAAGCCCTCATCGCTGGCATAGCCCCAAAGCTCTTTGCGAACACGCTCATGCAGATATTCCGCAAAGGCTTCAGCAAAGCGGTCAGCCAGCGCCTTGAACAGGATTTCTGAATAATCGTCATTGGCCATGCGGAAGCGTTCGGCGATCTCCGCTTCAGCATCGCCAGCCGTCACCGCAAAGCCGCCGACATAATCGGGCCTGTCCGCAGACACGAAGTCGGAGTTACAGAAATGCGGCTTGTCGCCGGTCTTTTCCATCTGCTGGCGCAGACCATGGAATGTGCCAACCGTTTCGGTGCGATCCTCATCAGCGAACACGCGCACATCATCACCGACGCGCTGAGCGGGCCACAGGCCGACGACGCCACGCGGGGTCAGCCAGGTCTCTTCAATCATGCGCTTTAACATCGCCTGGGCGTCATCAAACAAGGCGCGCGCCGCCGGGCCGCGATCTTCATCATCAAGGATGGAGGGATAGGTCCCCTTCATGTCCCAAGCGAAGAAGAAGGGCGTCCAGTCGATATAGGGGGCCAGGTCAGACAGCGTGACGTCGTCAATGGTGGTCAGGCCCAGCTGTTTGGGACGCACCGGCGAGTGATCGCCAAAGTCGAACGGGTTGGAGCGGGCGGTGTCCAGGCTGACGCGAGAGCGATTGGCTTGGGTTCGGGCGCGGGTTTCACGCACCCTGGCGTGACCGGCTTTGAGCTCTTCCCAATAGCCCTCACGCTGCTCGTCTGAGAGCAGTTTGGAGACCACACCCACAGCCCGGCTGGCATCATGGACATGCACGATCGGGGCTTTGGTGAAGGCCGGTTCGATCTTCACTGCAGTATGGGCCGGGCTGGTGGTGGCCCCTCCGATCAGCAGCGGCAGCTCAAAGCCTTCGCGCTCCATCTCTGCGGCCACAAACACCATTTCATCCAGCGATGGGGTGATCAGGCCGGATAGACCAATGGCGTCGGCCTTTTCCTCGCGCGCGGTCTTCAGGATCTTGTCCGCCGGCACCATCACGCCCAGATCAACGACTTCATAGCCATTACACTGCAGCACCACACCGACGATATTCTTGCCAATATCGTGGACGTCGCCCTTGACCGTCGCCATCACGATCTTGCCAGCGCTGTTTTGATCCAGGCCCAGCTCTTCCTTCTCCGCCTCCATGAAGGGGGTCAGGTGAGCCACGGCCTTCTTCATGACGCGCGCGGATTTCACCACCTGGGGCAGGAACATTTTCCCGGCCCCAAACAGATCACCCACGACATTCATGCCGTCCATCAAGGGGCCTTCGATGACATGGAGCGGGCGTTCAACGCCTTGGCGCGCCTCTTCGGTGTCCTCAACGATGTGATCGTCGAGCCCTTTGACCAGGGCGTGCTTTAAGCGCTCGTGAACCGGCAAAGAGCGCCATTCCGCCTCGGTTTCATCCGCTTCAACCGCTGCGCCCTTAAAGCGCTCAGCGGCGTCGAGCAGGCGCTCGGTCCCGTCGCTTCGGCGGTTGAGGATGACATCTTCAACCAGCTCGCGCAGCTCCGCATCGATCTCGTCATAAATGTCGAGCTGACCGGCATTGACGATCCCCATATCCATCCCCGCCGCGATGGCGTGGTAGAGGAAGACCGAGTGCATCGCCCGGCGGACCGGCTCATTGCCGCGGAAGGAAAACGAGATGTTGGACACCCCGCCGGACACATGCGCGCCGGGCAGGTTTTCGCGGATCCAGCGCGTCGCCTCAATGAAGTCGACCGCGTAATTGTCGTGCTCTTCGATCCCGGTGGCGACCGCAAAGATGTTGGGGTCGAAAATGATGTCATTGGGATCAAAGCCGACGGTGTCGACCAGCACACGATAGGCCCGTTCGCATATCTCGACTTTGCGCGCGGCGGTGTCGGCCTGACCGTCTTCGTCGAACGCCATCACAATGACCGCCGCGCCGTAGTCGAGGCAGGCCTGGGCGGTCCGGATGAACTCCGCCTCACCTTCCTTCAGGGAGATCGAATTGACGATGGACTTGCCCTGAACACATTTCAGACCCGCCTCGATCACCTCCCATTTGGAGCTGTCGATCATCACCGGCACGCGCGCGATGTCGGGCTCGGCGGCGATGAGGTTGAGGAAGGTGGTCATGGCCTGGACCGAATCCAGCAAGCCCTCATCCATATTCACATCAATGATTTGTGCGCCAGCCTCAACCTGCTGGCGCGCGACGTCGAGCGCGGTGGCGTAATCGCCGGCCTTGATCAGCTTGCGAAAGCGCGCCGATCCAGTGACGTTGGTGCGTTCACCCACATTGACGAAAATGGCGCGCGAAGCGACGGTCATCCGCAACAGCTCCGGCTCTCCAGCTCAAACGGTTCCAGACCCGATAGGCGCATGGCATCGGGCTTCTCGCCAGGTTTGCGGGGCGTGCCGGTTTTCACAGCCTCTTTAATGGCACGGATATAGGCGGGCGTCGTGCCGCAACACCCGCCCAGCAGGTTCACATAGCCACTATCGGCCCAGTCTTTGAGGAAGGCCGCCATCTCATCCGCGGTTTGATCGTATTCGCCAAAGGCATTGGGCAGGCCGGCATTGGGGTAGGCCAGCACGTGAAACTCCGAAATCCGATGCATCGCCTGCAGATAAGGGCGCAGCTCTTCTGCGCCGAGCGCGCAATTCAGCCCAATGGCCCAAGGCTGGGCGTGACGTACGGCGTTGTAGAAGGCCTCTGTGGTTTGGCCCGAAAGCGTGCGTCCTGAGGCGTCGGTGATGGTGCCTGACAAGACGATCGGAATGCCGGCATCCACCGCCCCAGACCGGCGCAGATCGAGCACCGCCTTGATCGCGGCCTTGGCGTTCAGGGTGTCGAAAATCGTCTCGATCATGAAGAAATCGGCATAGGGGGCCATGGCGAGCACTTGCTCGGCATAGGCGTCGCGGACTTCATCAAACGTTACGGCGCGATATCCGGGGTCTTCAACATTCGGCGATAGAGACAAGGTGCGGTTCGTTGGCCCGATCGCGCCGATGACGGCCTTGGGCTCGCCGGTCTCAGCCTCCACCGCATCACAGGCTTCACGCGCCAGGCGGGCCCCTTCGGCCGCGATCTCCGCGGCCAGGCTCTCCATCTCATAATCGGCTTGCGCGATTGTGGTGGAGGAAAAAGTGTTGGTGCCGATAAAGTCCGCGCCGGCCTCCAAATAGTCGGTGTGGATCTCGCTGATCACGTCCGGTCGGGTCAGGCTGAGCAAGTCATTATTGCCAGCCAGCGGGATATGCCAATCGACGAAGCGATCCCCGCGATAGTCTGCCTCTGTTAGCTTGCGCGCCTGAATCTCAGTGCCCATGGCTCCGTCTAGAATAAGGATGCGGTCCTCCGCCAGCGCATTGAGCGCGGCAAGGCGGTCTTCGCGGGTCATGTCGGAATCTCCCTTAGGCAGCCGTGGCTACGGCTTCAGGCTTCACACCCAAAAGCGCACAGGCCGACTGCGCCAGTCCGGCGCGGTTCAGGGTGTAGAAGTGGAATTGATCAACGCCCTGGTCAGCAAGCTTGGTCACCAGCTCCGCCGCCACATGGGCTGTCACCAGCTCGCGGGTCCGCACATCCTCTTCAATGCCGTCGTAAAGCTCATCCATCCATACCGGGATGGTCGCTCCGCAAAGACCGGCAATGCGCTTTAAGCCCTTGAAGTTCGGTTGCAACATCACACCCGGTACAATCGGAATATCAATGCCAGCCGCACGCACGCGATCCAGGAAGCGCAGATAGGTATCCGGTTCAAAGAAGAATTGGGTAATGGCGCGCGTCGCCCCCGCATCGATCTTGGCTTTGAGCATATCGATATCGGCGTTCGCGCTGGCACTTTCGGGGTGAGTTTCCGGATAGCAGCCCACCGAGACTTCGAAGTCTCCAATCGCTTTGATGCCCGCCGTCAGCTCCGCGGCATTGGCATAGCCGTCAGCCGGCGGCACATAGGCCCCGCCAATGCCCGAGGGCGGATCGCCGCGCAGGGCCACGATATGGCGCACACCAGCGGTCCAGTAGTCGCGAATAACCGCGTCGACATCTTCGCGTGTGGCTTCCACACAGGTCAGATGCGCCGCCGGAGCCAATCCCGTCTCCTTAACGATGCGATGCACCGTGCGGTGGGTGCGCTCCCGGGTGGAGCCGCCGGCCCCATAGGTGACCGACACAAAGTGCGGGCTCAAGGGCTCCAACTTGGCAATCGAGGTCCACAGCTTGTCCTCCATCTCCTCGCTCTTGGGCGGGAAGAACTCAAAAGACACTGCAATGTCAGCGCCTTGTTGGGCGCGCGAAGGCTGGAACAAACTCATGGCGAAGGCTCAGTCATTGAACGTGACGCTCTATATAGCGCACAACACGACATAAAGATATCTTTATGTGTGAATTTTCAAAGACTGAGCACAGACGTCCAATCCCCTCCCGGCTCGTCGCTCCGCTCGACCGGGATGGGGGGCAAAGACTCTTCACCACCCTCGTCATCCCCGCGTAGGCGGGGACCCAGAGAGGACATAGCTCGGCGTTTCAGGGCTCTGGGTTCCCGCCGGAGTTTATCCTGAACTCGCTTCAGGGCGGGAATGATGAAGTCAGGGCTGCTCTATCAAATACGCTCTCTTTCCCGGCGAAGGCCGGGACCCAGGGGCCATCAAACGCTGAACCCAGCGGCTCTGGGTCCCGACCTGCGTCGGGAAAGAGCGTGTGAGGGCAAGGCGACTTTTTGCGCTTCCGACCCAACGCCCCAAAAGTCTCAAATCCCGCATCTGAGCCTCCAAACCTGTGTCGACCTGCATCCACTGTCTGCACCGGTGTTTTGCCGGCTGTCTGACAACCCGATTGGGAGAAACTTCATGACCCACACAGTGCCCGTGACCGCCATTGCCCTCGCCCTGGCGGCGAGCGCCTGCGCCTTTGCCCAGCCGTCGACTGAAGCAGCGATCCACCCCACGACCTCCAGCCCACCCCCCGAATTCCATGCACTGGTCGAAGCCGCACGGGCTGAGCACGCCATCCCGGCGTTTGGTGCCGCCTATGTCGAGGCCGGTCAGCTGGTTTGGGCCGGCACGTGGGGCGCACAGGAAGATGCCCTGTTCAACGTTGCTTCGCTCGCCAAACCGGTCGCAGCCGAATCCATCCTGCGTCTGGCGTCTGACGGGCTGATCGATCTCGAGGCGCCTATGGCCGAGCATTATATCGATCCTGATATTGTCGAAGATCCGCGCGCGCAGGCCCTGACCCTGCAGCTGGCGTTGACCCATCGCACGGGTTTGCCCAACTGGCGCGATGGTCAGCTGGCCTTCCAGTTCGATCCAGGAACACGGCCAGTCTATTCCGGCGAGGGCTATGAATATGCCGGGGCCTACACCCAGGCCGTCACCGGCGAAGACTTTAAAAGCCTGGTCGAGCGTGAGGTGATAGCCGCTGCCGGCGCGCACGGCGACATGTCGATTGGGGCCGATGAGACGCTGGATGATCGACGCCTGGCTGGCCATGACGCCGACGGCAATTCGACAGGCGTCAGCCTTGCCGCACCGTGGAGTGCCGCAGATGATTTGTGGACGACACCCCGCGGCTATGGCCTCTTCCTAGCATCGAAAATGCGCGGGGACGGCTTGAACGACGCGATCGCCGCTGAACGCCATGTCATCAGCTTCGACCAAGCCCCCTTTGCCTGCACTCAAGGACCGTTGGTGGATTTCTGCCCCAACGCCCTGGGCTTCGGCATGGGCGTGGCACGCTTTGAGTACGACACCGACACCTTCATCCTGCAGGGCGGCGGTGATGCCGGGGAAGCGGCCCTGATGTTCTACTCCGAACAAACCGGCCGCGGCCTGGTCCTGATGTCCAACTCGGTGAATGGCCGCAAGGCCTTCCCGGCGCTGGCTGCCACGGTAACGGACAATGCCGACTTTTTGCGCTTCCTGCAGATGCAGGCGGGCGGCTAGCGGCTACGCAACGGCCAGGACGGGATAGAAGACCAGATTGCTGAGGGCGTGGAGCAGCCAGCCCGGCAGGATGGAACCCCGGCCAAGCCTTTCATTCAGCCACCCGATCACCCAGCTCAAGGGGAAGATCAAACAGCCCAATAGCGCAATCAGGATCGCGTCAGCTGGAGGCGCGCCCGGCAACAGCAGAAAAGACAGGTGCAGGCCGGTGAATAGACTGGCCTGCACCAGATTGCCGATCTGAAACCCAAGCGCATTCATCAGCCGTTTGGCGATCAATCCTCGGAACAGGATTTCCTCAGCCAGAGCGGTCTTGAAAACCGCAGTGACTGCGATGACCAAAGCGGCCTGTGCCGTCGGGCCCATCGGGGCGATCTGCCCGGCGACGCTGTTGGGGCTGGTCGCCAAGGCGTGCAGCGGGTCATACAGATAGGCGAGGCCAAACAGGGGCATTAGAAGGATCGCCGCAACGAGCGCGCCCGCCATGGCGCGCCACCCCGGCGCGGTCAATCCAATCCAGCTCAAAAAGCCCGCACGGCGACGCGCAAAAATGCCCCAGGCGACCAACGCGATAACCAGGACGAGCCCGACCTGCACAGCTGCATTGATCACGGCCTCCACAAGCATGCACGCCTCCCTCCCGGTAGGCCTGCACGCTAGCGCGCCCTGAACCCGTCACTCCAGAGCCAAGCACCCAAATGTCCAAAGTTTAACGCATGTGAGGGTTCAAGCGGCCAAAACGACGTGGCGCTTTATCCTCTCCGGATCCCGGCTGAAGTTTGACCTGACCTCGATTCAGGTCGGGAATGAGACGCAGAAGAGTGCAGCGCCAAAGCGCATAAAAACGAAAACCTAGAAAATCCCGAGGAATTTCCGGCGCTTCTTCAGCTCCGGCGCAGGCGCGGCGCGTGGCGCTTCGCCGTCCATGACGATCACGTCATCATCGGCCGGCTCTTCCACCAAGGCAGTTTCCAGGGTGGTGGGGCGCACGGGCGTACAGACATCGGCATCGCATAGCGGGGCGGAGATCAGCTTGGAGACATAGCTGGAGGCCGGCGTTTGCGGACCGCGATAATCCCCCAGGTCGAGCTGCTCTCTGAGCTGCTGACGAAAAGCTCCTGCGCGGGTGTCGATAGACATGCGGCGCGCTTCGTCTTCCTGGAGCCGGGACAGGTCTGCCGGACGCGGCGATCGCACAGCGGCGGCCACCTGGTCAGCGCGGGCGCGGGCCAGCGCTTCGCGGGCACGCTCAATATTCAAGCGGGTGGTGTCTTCACTCATATCAGCCTCCCATCCTCTTAAAGGCCAAATGCGCGTTTACGATTTCTTAGCATACCACTCAAAGCCACTGGTGCGCGAGACCATTGCGACGTCAACATCGCCGCCCACGCCGGTCTGGCTCATATGAAGATCGCTTTTCAAGATGTTGAGCTCGACCAAAGCCTTCGCAGTTTCAGCCAGTTGCTTCTTCCCAGACGCCGAGACCACTTTGATGAAGGGGTTGATAAATTCGTCTTGGGACACGGTCTGAACGGCGTGGGCAAACTCCGCCGCCAGACGGGGCAAAGCCTCTTCACGCATGGCAGCGAGAATCGAGTCGATCTGCGCCTCCGGTGTGCCCGCCTGCTTCAGGGCGGTTTCGGCCGCCGCTTCATTGGCAATCAGATTGAGCGAAACCATGACGTCGAACATGTAAGGATGAACGCCGCGCAGGAAGGCATGCGTCATCTCTGCCTGAGCAAAGGTGCGCAAAAAGGCATTGGGCCCATCTTCAACGCCGACGGCGGTGGCTTCGTCATGGGCACGCTTCAGCACGCCATCGACCAGGATCGAGGCGTAATAGTGCGAATAGACCGGGAAGACGTCCGCCGATCCAAAGCCGGCGAAGACCAGGCCGGCATAGGGCTCCAAAAAGGCCGGCTGGGTGGCAATAAGATAGGCGAAGCGATGCAGCTTCTCGCGCGTGCCCGCAGCCATGCCGAAATCGCCTAAGGCTTCAGAAATCAACCCATCGAGCATCTCGCCATATTGATGGCCAAAGCGCTCATCATCGAGGTTGGCGAAAATCTCCAGGCGCTGGCGCGCTGTGCCTTGTTCGTCGACCACAAGATGGCCCAGATACAGCTCCAGCGCTGCGGCAAAGGCCGCCTCGTCGCTTTCATAGCCGCCGCCGGGATAGCCGCGCAGGGACTTGGCGTGATTGAGCACGGTGAGGAAGGCCGCCCGCATCAGGCCCTCAAACTCCTCGCGCTCCTCATGTTCGGGGAAAAGCTGCCGGTTCTGATCCAGGAAGTCGAAAAAGGCACGCGCCGCGTCGTCGACCGTCTCATAATCAACCTCGCCATGCGCCCGGTTGAAGGCGTGGGCGATATGCGACCAGGACCGGCCCAGCACGTCGCCGCGCGAATACACCATCAGGGCGATATTCGGCCCCAGAGACAGGATTTTCTCGGCTTCCAGCGTGACAACCGGTTCGGGCCCGCCGCCATAGGTGACGGCACTGTCGGCGGCCAGCACCACTGCCTGCCGGTTCATAATCATGACTTCCGACGTCATCGCATCCCCTCGCGATCCATCCGTGTGCGCGTTATTTGCGCGCTTGTTTATTGATCTGGACGTTAGCGCGGCTAGGTGTCGCTGTTAAGCTGGCGTGAGACATTGAAAGGCGAGGCGCGACATGGACGACACACACACCCAAGATCGCCCGCGATGCTATTTTGCATTCCGCAGCCCGTATTCGCGCCTGGGACTGCACAAGGTTGCCAAGGCTGGTGTTGATGCCGAGCTGATCGCTTTTACCGGACCGCCGGAGGACGCGCCCTTCGCCGATCCCACAGCGAACAGGTATAAGCTGGCCTATTATCGGCAGGACGTCTTGCGCATGACCTGGCGGATGAGCCTTCCAATTGCACCGCCGGACCCGTTCGATGTGGACTTCACCGCTGCCAATCGAGCCTTCGTCGCGGCAGACCGGGACGGCTTTGGCCTGGCGATGGCGCTGGCTTTGTCGGATGCGCGCTGGGGAGAGGGCAAAAATATCGCCGACCCGGCGGTAATCGCCGAGGCGGCTGGGTCCGCGGGCTGGACCGGTTATGACGCTGACGCGGTCGCCGGCGATGGCGGTATCACCGCGATCCTGACGGCTCACCGCGCCAAGATTGCCGAAGACGGCGTTTTCGGCGTGCCCTTCATTGTGGAAGGACCGAACAAATACTGGGGCCAGGACCGGTTTGATATCTGGCTGGAGGAGCGCACCTCAACCCGCGTCCCCCGCTAAGCCTGGCGCGCTATTGCCCGGTCTGGGCGAAGGCGATGGCGCGCTCCAGCACCTCATCACGTCCGTTCAGCAAGCCCTCGACCGTGGCCGCAACATAGATATCGGGCTGTACACCCGGTCCGACAAAATCGCGACCGTCTGGATAGCTGTCGCGCTTGGTGACGATCCGGGCCTGAAGTCCGCCCGGCATTTCGAAGAGTAGCGGCTGGCCGGTGCTACCAAAGCTGGGGGTCCCGAGAATTGTCGCGCTGGGAAGATCGTCCGCATAAACCAGGAAGTCTTCGGCCGCAGACGCGGTCTGAGGCCCAATCAGGACGATCAGCTGAGCGTCCAGCGCGTCAGGATTGGCCAGGATCGGGTCGAAATTTCCGCCCGTCCAGGCATTGCCCTGATAGGTATCGTGATACTCTTCCGCCCAGCTCAAAGCATGGTTGTCATAGGCTTGGCCCCAGGCCACGTGAGCGGAGGCCGTCTGGCGCGTCCGCCAGGCCGATCCTTGCAAATCTCGATCCGCGAAATGCCTCAGCACACGCACGCCATTGCCCGTACTGCCGCCGCCATTGGATCTGAGATCAACGATGACATGGTCGGCGTCGGAAAGCTCATGGACGATCGCCTCAAACTGCTCGACCTCGTCCGGGGCGGCAAAGGTCGAGATGTTGATGTAGGCCAAGCCGGGCTCAATCCAGCGATAGGCGAAGGCCCGCTCGGGCAGAGGGGCGTCCATCCACTCAAAGGCGCTATAGCGCTCCGCGGCCAGGTTTGCATTCCGCACCAATCGGGTTGAAACAATATCCCCCTGGGGTGTCTTGATCTCCAGATGGGCGGTACTGCCGGGCGCTCCGATCAGAAGGCCCCAGCCATACCCATACCCACCTGAAATCGCTACGATATGGCGCAAATGGTCTGACGACATCGCGACATAGGGATACACATCGTCTGCCAGAATCTCGTCGACGGAGCGCCCGTCCACGCTCAACACTTCTGACCCGAGCGGCACCTCGTCCCAATACCCTTCCGGCTTGGCGAACACGATGGGGCGACCATCGACCGCAAATAATTGCATCGGCACATAATCGGTGTGTTGCCGCGCGATGGCGGGCATCGCCATGAGATTGGAATGGCCATCCTTGAGCTTGGCGATGAAGCGTTGAAGCAGGAGCATGTACTCGTAGCAATTTTGCGTTTCGAGCGCTTCATCCAGAGCATGATGGTATTCCGCATCCCAATCGAGGTCCGGAACCTGGTCAAAAAATGGAAAATGCTGGTGGGCCAGCGACCAGATCTGGGACACGCCGTAAATCTTGTCTGCTGCGGACAGCCGCACCGGATCGTCGAGCGTTTCTTCGCGACACTGGCGTGTTTCAAAAGCGGGTGCGACGGGGGGCGTTATTTGAGGCGCGGTTTGCACGTGTGTGGCTGAAACCAAAGCGGCAAGGGCAGCAAGCATCATCACAGTCCTCCTTTGTGATGCTTGCAGGATCGTCCTTATCCCTACATTTGTTAGGGTTTTGCTGTGAGCTGCAGGGTTTTTGCAGACAGACCCAAGGATCGCCTTGGTGCGACGCGGCCTCCACAAGGCGGAGCATGCGCCCATCCTCTTCTCTTCCCCGACGCAGGTCGGGGCCCAGAGCCGTCAGGCGCGGCGTTTTTTGATCTCTGGGTCCCGACCTGCGTCGGGAATGAGAGAAGGGTGGCGCGCATAAAGCGCCGTCTCTGCCCCAACCTTGCTTCGGGACCCAGAGATCATCGAACGCGGCGCAGGGCCGGAAAAGACCACACAGGATCAGGACTCGTTGCCATCCTCTACAGCCAAGCGCTGATCCCAGAAATTGAAGATGGTGGTCCATAAATGCTTTTGCAGCGGCGGCGGGCGTACGCCGTGGCGCTGGCCGGGATAGGTCATCAGCTCGAAATCCGCATTGCGGGTCTGAAGCTCGGCCATCAAGCGCGTGGTGTGGTCAAAGGTGACATTATCGTCCGCCATGCCGTGGATCAGAAGGGTCGGCGTCTCATAGCCGTCCAGATGGGCAAAGGCCGAGCCGTTGAAATAGCCGTCCGGATTACCCTGGGGCGTGCCCATATAGCGCTCGGTATAATGGGTGTCATAGAGCGCCCAGTCGGTGACCGGCGCGCCGGAAACCGCCGCATCAAAGCGGCCTGGAGCCTGCAGCGTGGTCATCAGCGCCATATAGCCGCCATAGGACCAGCCCCACAGACCGATGCGGTCATTGTCCACGAAGTCCAGGGTCTCCAGATAATCCAGGCCCACCAGCTGGTCTTCGACTTCCGGAATACCCATCACATCATGGAGCACGGCTTCAAAGGCGTGGCCGCGATTCCAGCTGCCGCGATTGTCCAGCTTGAACAGGATATAGCCCCGGTCGGCGAATAGCTGATCACGCGGGCTAGTCCAGCTGCGCCGCACGGTCTGGGCCAGCGGGCCGCCATACACCTGCACGATGGTCGGGCAAGGGGTCTCAGCCGTGCAGTGCTCAGGCTTGAGCATCGACCAATGCAGCTCTGTCGCACCATCGGCGGCGGTCAGCGTGCCGTAGTCTGGGACCAGATGGCTTTCCACATGGGGGAAGTAGGGATGGTCTTCATCCAGCGCATTCTCCTCGATCCAGGCGGTCAACGTGCCGTCCATGGCGTAAAGCCCGGTCTGGGACGGGGTGGAGGGATCTGAATAGCTGCCGAAAAAGCCCTGCGCGCCGGAGCCCAGCGACACGGTCCACCAGCCCTCACCGGACGTGATCTGAGTCGGCTCACCGCCGTCAAACGGCACCGCGTAGAGATGACGCTGGATCGGGGTCTCCATCCAGCCTTCAAAATACACCGTTTGGCCATCGTCTGAGAGGCCGGTGATTTGATCCACGACCCAGTCGCCCGAGGTGATCGCGCGGGCCTCGCCGTCGGCGGTGACATGATAGATGTGGCGGAAGCCGGACCGCTCGGAAGTCCACAAAAAGCTGCCATCCTCCAGCGGGCGGAAGTTAAAGGTCAGATTGATCCAGGTTGGCGCACGCTCGGTCAGCGCCACTGTGCTGGCCCCGGTGACCGGATCGGCGGCCAGGATATCCAGCACGGTCTGCTCGCGATTCTGACGCTGGACATAGACCGTCTCACCATCGCGCGACCAGTTCACCCGCGACAGATAGATATCGGTCTCAGCGCCCAAATCGATCTGGCTGCGTGCGCCGGTGGCGACATCGATGATGTAGAGCTCCACTAGGGCATTGGGCGTGCCGGCGCGCGGATAGCGCTGATCGGTCACCGTCACACCATCGGGATTAATGCCGAAGCGCGGCACGATTTCCACCGGAGTTTCGTCGATGCGCGCGGCGGCGATCTTCGTGCCATCAGGGCTCCACCAATAGCCGGTATAGCGGCGCATCTCTTCCTGGGCGACGAACTCGGCCATACCCCAACTGATCGGACCGGCCCCCTCGGTGGTCAGCGCGCGCTCGGTGCCTGTGGCCAGGTCGTGGACCCACAAATCCTGATTGCGGATGAAGCTGACATGAGACCCGTCGGGGCTGATCTTGGCGTCGGTCTCGAAATCCTCGGTTTCCATTAGGCGCTGGGCCTGCCCGCTCTCCACATCGATGTAGAAGACATCCCCGCCCAGCGGGGCCAGGATCGCCTCGCCCGCTTCATCCCATTGGTAGGTCACGATGCCAGAGCTGGAGATGCGCGCCCGCTCGCGGAACTGAATCTCCGCTTCGGAGAGCTCGCCTTCGTCCGGCACCAGCGCCCGGCTATCGACCAGGCGGTAGGTATTGCCGTCGGCCACATCCATGGCCCACAGATCGAGCACCGTGCGGTCCTCGTCCTTCGGCCGCAGGAAAGTCACGCGCGTGCCGTCCGGCGAGAATTGCAGGCTGCGGGGGCTGGAGCCCGATAGCGAGGGCGAGGAATACACCCGGTCGATGGACAGCGCGGCGGTATCCACCGGCCGCTCCGGTGCCGCGGCGGGCGTTTCCGGAGCCTCAACCTGTTGAGAACACGCGGCCAAAGCCAGAAGTGAAACCGTGGTCAGTGCGGTTGTCGCAAAACGCATGGGAGCCCCCGAGAAGTGAGTTTCGCGGGGAGGTTAGCCGATGGCGTGCGCGAGGCAATG
>JANQMI010000145.1 GCA_028280165.1 Oceanicaulis sp.
AGGGCCTGACCCTCCACCAGCGCGACGACGCGTTCCCCGGCTGAATACCGAACCTCAAGCTGGGTGCGGGTGTTCAAGGTGACTTCTGTGCCATCATCAAGCGTGATGGTGAGGCGCTCGCCTGCCGCGGTTTCAATCAAGGTTCCACGCGGCGCAGTCAGCCCAGGGTCGGAGATGGCCGCGACCGTGTCGGCGCGCTCGGGCTGAGGTCCCACGCCCACAAACCAGAGCGTGGACCCGACTCCGCCGACAAAGAACAGCGCAAAGCAGGCTGCGATCGCGGCAACCCAGCGATTGCCCCGCGCGGCCTTGGCGCGTGACCGGGCTTCTGCTCTGAGGCGCGCCACGCCGATCTCATCGCGGGCCCCGCGCACATTTTGCAGTGTGCGTTCTAAGCGCTCATAGGCTTGCTTATGCTCAGGCTCAGCGATCCAGGCTGCAAAGTCAGCCTGTTGCTCTGGCGTCATGTCACCCGAGGTCCGGCGATCCAGCCAAAGCGAAGCCGCCTGCGTCACCGCGTCGGGCCGATGAAGGGTTGAGGTGTGATCAAGCGCGCTCATGACGGATCCAAAGCCTTGCTGAGATGGTTGAGCGCTTCGGCGAGCTTATAGTGCACGGCGCGCGAGGACAGCCCAACCAGCTGGCAGATTTCTTTCACGGACATCTCTTCAAAATGCCGCAAGACAAACACGTCTCGCGTGCGTTCAGGCAGCTCCAATAAGGCGGCCTCGACCGCACCCATGGATTGTTTACCTATTAAGACGCGCTCAGCAGATGCATCTGCACTGGCCAGGGCGCGATCGTCCTCAAGCGGATCATGGGCCCGGGTTTGGCGGAACTGGTCGCGGCGCGCGCGATCCTTCAGGACGCTGCCGGCGGTTTGGAAGAGATAGCCTTCGATATTCGGGATGGCGGCGATATTCGCCCGGCGCGCCAGGCGCATGAAGACATCCTGGACCAGGTCCTCGACATCATGGCCGGCTGGCGTGCGCCGCGCAAAATAGCGCTCTAGAGAGGCCCCATAGCGCCGCGCGAGCGCATCCAGCATTGCCGGATCGCTGTCTGCGGCCCCATCGGGCGGTGCTTTGTGGGTCGATCGGTCTTCCATAATCCCTGCTTGGCCCAGCCAAACGCCAATTCACGCCACCGCCAAGGGCGGCGCGCACTCCTACATGATCTAAAACGCACCGCATTTTGAAATGTGCAAAGTCTTGCTGATCCGATCACCGGACCTTGTCATTTCTCAGTGACCGACCGCCTCCAAAAGTCGAGCATGACCTGTGCCACGCGCCCTGGGGCCTCGGCTTGCAACCAGTGCCCCAGCCCGTCCAGTCGTTCATATTGCCAATCCGCATCGACGAAGTCCGCGCTTCCAGCCATTTGGGCCTCATCAAGATATCGGTCGCCCTCGCTCCATAAACCGAGCACCGGTATGCGCACCTGCTCGGGGCCGAATGCGCCCAGGGGCGGTTCAACCACCATGCGCGCCAGGCTGATATTGGCGCGATACCAGTTCAGCCCCGCCGTCAGCCTTCCTGGCCCCGACAGGGCGGCGATGGCGGTGTTGATATCGTAGTGACCTGACCAATGGCGTCGAAACCACGCCCAGTCATTGCGCCTGTAGAGCCATTCACACACACCGCGAAGCTGGTGATAGGCGATATACCGGCTCTTGCGGCGCTGGACGGGGTCAAAACGGACCTTCAGAAAAGACCGCTGATGCCCCACCGCCATGGCCGTCAGGGTGTGAAAGCGATCGGCGTGCTGGGCGGCTAACAGCCAGCTTAGCGCTGCGCCGAAATCATGGCCCACCAGGTGCGCGCGATCGATTTGAAGCTGATCCAAGATCGCGATCACATCCGGCATGGCCCCGGTGAACATGTCGTAGTCGCCAACCCGCCGGGCCATGTCCGTCTTGCCAAAGCCGCGCAGATCCGGCGCGATCACCCGATAGCCCGCTTCGGTCAGGCATGGCGTGATCGCATCCCACGCGCGATGATCGTCGGGAAAGCCATGCAGGCAGATCACGACGTCATGCGCCCCGCCCTCGGGGCTGCTATCGCGGACCCTATGGGTCAATCCATTGGCGGACAGGGTGTGGACGATGGCGGGCATGGCGGGCTCTCGCACTGGCAAAGCTCAACCATCACGGTCTTCATGCCTTCTGCCAAGCCGTCGTCCAATGCCCCAAACTTGCCCTATTCGGTTCAAGACCTGTTCAAACAGCCTCAGGCTTACTGCCCACCGTCCCAAGAACACGGGAGGGGCTGATGAAATATGTAATCGATCTGTTCAAGCCGATCCTCACCACGCTGGTGACGATCTTCTCTGGTGCCTTCATCGTTTCGGTCTTCTGGCCAGCCGGTGACGCCGCCCTGGAAAGCTGGGTTCCGGCCTGGGCCTATCTTGACCCGGCAATCGCCATGGTCAGCGATTGGCTGGGCCTGGCCCAGCCTGTGGAGGTCGAACCGGATACTCCCTGGTGGCAATTCTGGGATTAATCCTGCCCAGAACTGCAGAATGCCGCACTGGCGATGGCATGGCTGAAGCCAGAGCCCATCCAGATTTCGCCGAACTCAAAGTCAGCGCGGTTGATCAGGATCACAACGCTTTGGCCCAGCTCTGGCGCAAGGATGTTTCGCGACTGAACGCCGGCAATAATGCCGCGTCGCTCCACAAGCGCCACGCGCTCCTCGCAGCCGCTCAATGATGCGGGAAAGCTCCATGCGCCAAGCGCGACAAATCCCAGGCTAGGATCGCCATCCCAAAGGTCTGCCAGCGCCGCTTGTCCCAAAAGGCGGCCATCCATCAAAGCCGTATTGAAGGCGATCAGATCTTCCGGCGGTCCGACCAAAGCGCCCGCCGCGCCGAATAGCCCGAGAAAGGCCGGCCCTGACGGCTGACCCGGCTCATCATAGCCCGTGACGTCACCGGCATCGGTGCGCGTGCCGGCCCGCGTATGGGTCATTCCAGCCGGCTCCAGGATGCGGGTCTGCAATTGATCCTGCCAAGAGGCACCCCCGGCGGCCTCGATCACCGCAGCCAGCGCGACAAAATCACAATTATTATAGTTGAACTGAGCGCCTCGCCGGGCCCGACCATTGGTACAAAAGGCCACGGGATCAAAGCGATCCGGATTGAAACGCGATGGGTTGATCGTGTCCGGATCAGGCAGACCAGTGGTGTGGCGCATCAGGTCGCGCACGGTGATGCGGTTTGCGCCGCGCACGTCGAAATCCGGAGCGGCCTCGCTCAAGGGTGTGTCGAGGCTAACTGCACCGGCCTCCACCAGCTGCATGGCGAGCACGGACACAATCTGTTTGGTGATCGAGGCCCAGCGCCAATCCAGCGTGAGGTCATGATCAAGCGCGCTTGCCTCATCGGCCAGACCGCGCACATGGCGAGACGTCACCGCACCTTGATCCGCCGCTAAGACAATCCCCGTAAAGCCCTCGGTATCATTTAAGATCACATCGATCTCTGCCTGTGGATCCGTGACGGCCAGGCTCAGGGCGGCCAATCCATAGACTAATCCTGTAACGCTCATTCTTAACCCCCAACTATTCCCATATCTTAATTAGGGCTTTTTCCTAGAGGTTGCGCAAGATGAAGCCGTCCCCCTGTGCAAATTTTATGTCCTCAAACCAGTCCGCATCGCGTTAGACTGCGATCATGATCGAACGCCGCCTTGCCCTGTCCGGCACCCCTATCACCTACGCTGTCGCGCGTTCCAAGAGACGCAGGACCATCGGTCTGCGGGTCACCGAGGACGGGTTGACCGTAACGCTGCCCTCCAGCTTGGGTCTCCATCACGCCGACCATGCGGTCCGTGATAAGGAAGTCTGGGTTCTCGACCGGCTGGAAAAAATGGCTGCGCGAGCGCGCCCAACCCTGCAGGGCATAGAAGGCGAGGCCATTGGCTGGCTGGGCGATGAGCTGACGCTGCACGTGCATCGCCATACTAAGGCGCGAACCAGGCTTGAGCAGACCGAAGGCCGGATCGATGTTTATGTCGATGCCGCGCTTTCGGACGAGATGGCCGCCTCATCGGTCCGCCATGCGCTGCACCGCTGGCGCAAACGCGAAGCGCTCGCCCTTATGACTCCGAAGCTGGAGGCCTATGCCGGTCAGCTCGGCACCCGGCCTGCGAAAGTTGCGGTCCGCGAGCAAAAGCGCCGCTGGGGCAGTTGTTCAGAGGACGGCTCCATCCGCATGAATGCGCGCCTCGTCGCCTTTCCCGAAGCGTTGATTGACTATGTCTGCGCCCATGAAGCCTGCCATCTGAAGGTTATGGACCATTCGGCACGCTTCTACGCCCTTTTAGATCAAATCATGCCGGATCACCGGGTCCACCAACAGGCGCTCAAGGACGCTGTGCCCGCGGGAGCGGCGTTTTGATTGGCCTGGTGCTGGCAACTGCGTTGACGGTTCAAGCCACAGACCCGCAATACCGGATCCCAACTGAGCTGTGCCGCGGATATTGGATGGTCCCTGTGACCCTGCAAGCGCGTGAGAGCGAGACCGAGCCCCGGACCCTGTGGTTCCTGCACGACACAGGCGCGTCGACCACTTTTGTTGATCCGGACTCCTTGGAGCGGGTCTCCAATCGTCAGTTTGAAAATGGGCAGCGCGTGACCATTGTGGACGCGTCCGCCGGGCCGGTTCAGATCAATCGCATGCCGGTGCGTGTGCGCGATCTGGATCATCTCTCGATTGCTCTAGGCCGTGAAATTGATGGACTGATGTCGGTCCACACCTTCGATGATTTCCTGCTCATCCTGGACTACCCGGCTGAAGAGATGCGCCTGCGTGAAGGCGCACTTCCGCGGCCCAATGGTGAAACGGTGTTCTCCACGCGCGGCCCAGACCGCCGGCCCTGGCTGATGGTGAATTTCGCCGGCCGGCAGCAGCGCCTTTTGATCGATTCAGGAGCCGCAGGGACCGGCTTTGCCGTCAACGACATTGATCAATTCAGGCTTACCGAACCGGCGCGCGAGGTCAAAGCGGCGGTCCGTTTTGATCGGCTGGAGCCCCGTCGGGTCTCGCGCCTTGATGGAGACGCAGACGTGGCGGGCCTGCGCTTTCAATCGCCTATCCTAGAAGAGGTTCCTCGATCCGCGCTGTTGGGCGGCGAAGCCTTGCGTCACTTTGTGATCACGCTGGACCAAGACAATCGGCGGGTCGAATTCATGGCTGCCCGCAATGAGGCCGTTCCGGCCGAGCCCTATATTGAGCTTGGGGCGGTGATGCGGCCAACCGCTCGCGGCTTTGAAGTCCTGCGCCTTTATGAGGGGCTGCCTTTTATCGAGGCCGGTGTCGAAGTGGGCGATGTGATCAGCCACTATAATGGACGTCCGATCGCCGAACGCGGATGCAGCCCGATAGAGCCTGGCACTCTGCGACTGACCGTGCAGCGCGATGACGCCACGCTCGAACTTGAAGCTGAACTCACACCTGTGTTCGAGGCCGTCGACCCCTGACAACAATCCCATAAACACGCCACCGTCACCGCATCGCCGTATTGACGCCGCGATGCAGGTATCGGCTAACTCCGTCAGCGGTCAGGCTTGGCGGACAAACAATGACACAACATGAGATTTTCTATCGCGAGCGGCGATTGCCGCCCTATGTCTTTGCAGAGGTCAACCGGCTGAAGGCGGCGTACCGCGCTGAAGGCCGGGATGTCATCGATTTCGGCATGGGCAATCCGGACCTGCCGCCTGCCCCACACATCATCGCCAAGCTGGCCGAAGTTGCCGCCGATCCACGCGCTCATCGCTATTCTGCCAGCGCAGGCGTCCCATCCTTACGGAAGGCGCTCTCGCGCTATTATGAGCGTCGCTTCAACGTCGCGATTGATCCAGATCGGGAGGTTTGCGTTACGCTGGGCTCAAAGGAGGGTTTGGCGAACCTGGCTCAGGCGATCACAGCCCCCGGCGACGTCATCCTGGCCCCGGACCCGTCCTACCCGATCCACATGTTCGGCTTCATCATTGCTGGCGCGGCGGTACGCCCGGTCAGCTTCGAAACACCCGAAGACTTCCTGCGCGAGGCCGACCACGCCTGCCGCCGGTCAATTCCAAGCCCGAGTGCCCTGGTGTTGAATTTCCCGTCCAACCCAACCGCCCAAGTGGTCGATCGGGATTTCTATGCCGAGGCGGTCAAGCTCGCCAAAGCCCATGATCTCGTCCTGATCTCAGATCTCGCCTATTCGGAAATCTATTTCGATGGGGCCCCGCCCCCGTCCATCCTGGAGGTCCCTGGCGCGCGCGAGGTTGCGGTGGAGTTCACCTCCATGTCCAAGACCTATTCCATGCCGGGCTGGCGGATTGGCTTTGCGGCCGGATCGGCTCGCTTGATCGACGCCTTGAAGCGGGTGAAATCCTATCTGGATTATGGCGCGTTCACGCCGGTTCAGATCGCTGCGGTCGCTGCGCTCGACGGCCCACAGGACAGCGTTGAGGCGGCACGCCAGACCTATAAGAGCCGCCGGGATGTGCTGGTGGAGAGCTTTGCACGCGCCGGCTTTGATATTCCCTCACCGCCCGCAACGATGTTTGCCTGGGCCCCAATCCCTGAGCGTTTTGCCGGGCTGGGTTCTGTGGAGTTTTCGAAACAGCTCCTGGAAAAGACCGGTGTCGCGGTCGCGCCCGGCCTGGGCTTTGGCGAACGCGGCGATACCCATGTCCGCCTGGCTCTGGTGGAGAACGAGCAGCGTATTCGCCAAGCGGCCCGGGCACTGAAAGGGTTTTTTGGGTAGGTTCATTGTCTTCGTCATCCCCGCGAAGGCGGGGACCCAGAGCCATGGAACATAGCGTTTGATGATGTCTGGCTTCCCGCCTTCGCGGGAATGACGATTAAGGGGTCACCAGACCCAAGGGATTAATCTTCCCCTCACCCCTTGTGTGCCTAATTCGCAACACCCACATCGATGATACCAAAGGGCGGCCGGGGTGCTCCGAAGAGGTCCCAATCCGCCCGTCTCGCTGAACTCAGGAGACATTAAAAGCGATGAATTTGGACCAATATACCGACCGCGCCCGCACGGTGCTCCAGGCCGCTCAAGGTCTGGCCATAAAGAATAAGAACCAGCATTTCGCGCCGGAGCATTTGCTCTCCGCGCTGATGGATGATGATGCGGGTTTGGCCGCAAACCTGATCCAGGCCGCAGGAGGCCGGGCCGACATGGTGGCAGACCTGGCCACACGCGCCGTCGACCGCACCACCGGAACGAATGTCGATTGCGCCTCCATCCCGGTCGGTGCCGCCGGTCGAGCCGCGATGATTGGCCGAAACGGTCGCGC
>JANQMI010000173.1 GCA_028280165.1 Oceanicaulis sp.
TCTGTCTTCGTGACTGCGATCGATCAGGCGCTGCGCTTGCGCGGCTCCATCCTTCACCGCCCAGGCGCTGGGCAGGCGGAAGGGATCAAAGCCATGCAGATTGCGGCCCGTCGGCAGAATTTCGACGCTGCGCATCAAATCGCCGCCCGCTACCGGCGCGACATAGCCTGCGTTCAGCGCGTGCAGCGCGCTGTCCAACTCGCGATTGGCCTGCAGGCCACTCTCAGTGGCTTCAAGCCGCGCAAAGATCGGGGCCCAGCGTTCTCGTTGGCTCGACGGGAGCAGCGACAAGGCCGATTTGGCATTGCCGGTCTTCAGCAGGCGCTCAACCACCTCTTCGGGGGCTGGCGTCCCAGCTTCGACCTCGGCGATGGCCTTAAGCAGATCGAGGCGCGCGTCCTCGCTCGGGATCTCACCAAAGACATGTAGGCCGTGCGGGATCAGTGTGGCTTCCAGCTCCATCACGTCCGAGCGCAGCATTTCGATTTGCGCGCCATCCTTGGCGGTCCACGGGGGTTCGGGATCAACCAGCTCCAGCTCCACAGCCTGAGCTTGGATCAGCTCGGCCAGGCTGTCGCGCTTGGCGTCCGGCGCATCGGCGGGCAGCGTGCGCCAGTCATTGATCGAGGCTTTCAGCTCGGTCAGACCGCGATACAGGCCGGCCTTGGCAATGGGTGGGGTCAGATAGCTAATCAGCGTGGCCGCGCCGCGGCGTTTGGCGATCAGGCCCTCAGACGGGTTATCGGCGGAATAGAGATAGAAGTTAGGTAGATCACCAATCAGGCGGTCCGACCAACAGGTGCCGGACAGGCCTGACTGCTTGCCGGGCATAAACTCCAGCGCGCCATGAGTGCCGAAATGGAGAACCGCGTGAGCTCCGAAGTCTTCGCGTAGATAGCGATAAAAGGCCGAAAAGGCATGGGTGGGCGCAAAGCCGCCTTCGAACAGTAGGCGCATGGGATCGCCCTCATATCCGAAGCCAGGCTGAAGGCCGACCATGACATTGCCGAAGCGCTGGCCCAGCACGAAGATATTGCGACCATCAGTGAGCTGACGGCCCGGAGCTGGGCCCCACTGGCCCTCAATTTCCTTGAGGTATGTTTCCCGGCGCACATGATCATTGACCGGAATGCGGTCCAGGATGTTGGCGTCCTGGCCATACATCGCTGCGTCGCCTTCCAGAACCGCAGCTTTCAGCTCATCCACCGTCTCCGGAACGTCGAGCGTGTAGCCCTCCGCCTTCATGGCCTTGAGCATGTTATGAAGCGAGGCAAAGACCGACAGGTTTGCCGCAGTCCCTGCCGCTCCGGCATTGGGCGGGAAGTTGAACAAGACAATGGCGACTTTGCGCTCGGCCAGCTCCGCTCGGCGCAGGGCCACCAGGCGCGCAGCCCGATCAGCGAGCGTGTCAGCGCGTTCGGCACACACATGCATCGCGCGGGGTTCACTACCGTCAAAATTACAGGTCCGGTCACAGCCGGTGCAGGCCATGCCGCCAGCGGCCCGGCCGCCATAGACAATCGGATTGGTTGCCCCATCCAGCTCAGGGATGGTGACCATGATCGACGCTTCGACCGGATTCAGGCCTTGAGTGGAGGCCTGCCATTCTTCCAGCGGCTGGAACTCCAGCGGGTGAGCGGCGATATAGGGCACGTCCAGCTTGGCGAGGACAGCCTCAGCGGCCTTGGAGTCGTTGTAGGCTGGGCCACCCACCAAGGAAAACCCAGTCAGGGAGATCACCAGATCAACAGTGGGACGACCGTCCTTGATGAAGAATTTTTCGATCGCGGGCCGGGAGTCGAGCCCGGAAGCGAAGGCCGGGACAACGTCGAGCCCACGCGCTTCTAAGGCCCGGATGACACCGTCATAATGATCAGCCTCGCGCGCAAGCACATAGGAACGCATGATGAGGAGCCCGACGGTCCCGGC
Source organism: Oceanicaulis sp. (assembly GCA_028280165.1). Classification (GTDB taxonomy): domain Bacteria; phylum Pseudomonadota; class Alphaproteobacteria; order Caulobacterales; family Maricaulaceae; genus Oceanicaulis. Next base: position 1,930 of record JANQMI010000173.1, read on the forward strand.
CCCAGCACCGCGCGCGGCGGGGAGGGCCGACACACGCTCGGCGATCCGGGCTTCGCAGTCCGGATGGTATAATCCCTCTTCGGGATATTCTTTAGGGGGTAGGACTTTCGCCCGCCCGCGCAACGTTTCACGCGGACCACTGGCATAACGGTCGATGAGGTTGCGGATCATATTGGTGAAATTGGTTTCCGATCCCGCTAGCCAGTATTGCAGGGTCAGGAAGTAGTTGCGCAGATCCTGGGCCTTGCCCGGGATGAAGCGCAGCAATTTAGGCAGGCGGCGCAGCATCCCCATTTGCGACTTGCCGCCGGTTTTAGCCGGGTTTTTCGCTGAGCTGCCGCGCAGCTTCTTCAGGGCGGCCATCAGCCCCGATTGCGGCCCATCCATATTCAGCCCGCCCATGCGGGTCACGCGCACGATTTCGGGGGCCGACATGGAGCCCACGATCACATCGCAATGGGGCGCACGCGCTCTCAGCGCCGGTAGGACCTTGGCGACCTGGTCTTCAAGGAAGAGCATATTAGCGACGATGACGTCGGCGGTTTCGATATCGGCGATGCAGCGCTGAAGTGCGTCGGAGGTGTCGGTCCAGTCCGATGCGGCATGGAAGGCCAGCTCAAGCCCCGGATAGTCCTGACGCAGTGCCATGGTCGCGCGCGTCGCCGCGCTCGCCAGATGATTGTCCAGCGTGACCACAACGACCCGGATCGGGGTCGCTTCAGCGTCCGAAGTGGGCTTTAGCATCGTAGAGCGTCTCAACGGTGATGGTCGCGGCACCATGCTCGGCGGCATAGCTTTCGGTGTTCCGGCGTGCCTTGCCGCGCACAAAGAACGGGATTTTTTTCAGTTCCTTCAAAGCATCGTCATTCCAGACCGGCTCGTCGGGAGATGCGGGCTCGGCCTGGACAGGGTCGGGGGTTTCAAGGGGGTCCGCTGCAGCGGGTCGGGGCGCTGGGGCATGGCCGCCCAGGTGAGACGGGCCGGCTTCGTCGGAGAACTCGAAATCCTCCCTAAACATGCCTAGCAAATGCTCCTCCAAGCCCATCACGAGCGGATGGACCCAGGTGTCAAACAACACGTTCGCGCCCTCATAGCCCATCACCGGGGCATAGCGGGCCGGGAAGTCTTCAACATGAACCGGGGCGGAGATCACCGTGCAGGCGACCCCGAGCCGCTTGGCGATATGGCGCTCCATCTGGGTGCCAAGCACCAGTTCTGGGCGCGCGGCCTCGATGGCGGCTTCGACTTCCAGATAATCGTCGGTGATCAGCGGCTCGACGCCATATTTGGCGGCGGCCTCGCGCACATCGCGGGCGAACTCGCGATTGTAAGCGCCCAGACCCACCAGCTCGAAGCCCATCTCTTCAACCGCGACGCGGGCCGCCGCGATGGCATGGGTTGCGTCGCCAAACACGAATACACGCTTGCCGGTCAGGTAATTGCTGTCGACCGAGCGCGACCACCAGGGCAGGCGCAGGTCTTCATCATTCAGGGCGGGCTCTGGGTCCACACCGATAATCTCGGCAACCTCACGCACAAAATCGCGGGTGGCCCCAACCCCGATCGGTATGGTTGTTGTACGCGGCTGGCCAAAGGCTTTCTCCAGCCAGCGGGCGGCGGTGTCAGCAATCTCCGGATAAAGCACGACATTGAAGTCGGCGTCACCCAGCTTTGTGATATCGATCACGCTGGCATTCATGGGCGCGCAGACATTTACCTCAACGCCCAATTTGCCGAGCAGCTTGGTAATTTCCTTGATGTCGTCGCGATGGCGGAAGCCCATCGCCGTCGGGCCCAGCAGGTTCGCGCGCGGCGGGCCTTCACGGCGCTCAAGCCTGGGCTCGCCCGGTGAGGGGGCATGAGGTCCTGCCAAACCGCGAACCAGTCGATAGAAAGTCTCCGACGCGCCCCAATTCTCTTTCTTAGAATAAGACGGCAATTCCAACGGCAGAACAGGGCAAGGTAGACCGAGGCGAGCGGCCAGACCGCCCGGGTCGTCTTGGATCAACTCTGCGGTGCACGAGGCTCCGACGATCATGGCCGCCGGCTTGAAGCGCTGATACGCGTCCGCGGCGGCGTCCTTGAACAGCTCTGCGGTGTCTGCCCCCAGATCACGCGCCTGGAAGGTCGTGTAGGTCACCGGTGGGCGATGATTGCGCCGTTCGATCATCGTGAACAATAGATCGGCATAGGTGTCGCCCTGGGGCGCATGCAGCACGTAATGCAGGTCTTTCATGCCTGTGGCGATGCGCATGGCTCCCACATGGGGCGGGCCTTCATATGTCCACACCGTGAGCTTCATGAGACCCTCAACACATCACGGCGGCGTAGGGGGCGGGCGAAGAGTTCGGCCAAGTCGCCCGCCTGTTCAAATCCATGAATGGGGGTGAAGACCAGTTCGATCGCCCACTTGGTGGACAGGCCTTCAGCCTCCAGCGGATTGGCCAGACCCAGGCCACACACCGTCAGGTCAGGGCGGGCGGCGCGGCAGCGATCAAGCTGGGTGTCCACATGCTGACCTTCTGAAAGCTGGGTGCTGGCAGGCAGTTGCGGCAGCTCGCAGTCCAGATGGCTGCGGTGGATATAGGGGCTGCCGACTTCCAACAGCTCCATGCCCAGCTCTGTGTGCAGCATGCGCGCGAGTGGGATCTCTAGCTGGGAATCCGGGAAGAAAAAGATGCGCTTGCCCGACAGGGCATCGCGATAGTGCTCCAACGCCTTCTTAGCCCGAGCCCGAGGCGCGGCGATCACGCTCTCAAAATGATCCGCGTCGACACCGAAAGTGTCTGCGGCTGCCCGCAGCCAGCTTTCAGTGCCTTCAGCCCCGAACGGGAAGGGGGCGGAGATGCGTGTCGCTCCCCGTCCCTCCAGGGCTGCCGCGGTTTTGCCGAGGAAGGGTTGGGCCAGCAGATAGCGCGTGCCCGGACCCACCGGCGGCAGGTCTTCACTGTTGCGAGCGGGTAAGAAGTGTACGGGTCCGATGCCCAGCGCATCGAACAGCCGTACGAACTGATCCTCAACCACGTCGGCCAGCGCGCCCACAACCATCAAGGAGCGATTGTCCGTGGAGCTCTCTGGCAACTCCGGGACGATGGCTTCCAAACAGAAGTCCTCGCCTTCAGTGAAGGTGGTTTCAATGCCGCTACCTGAATAGTTCAGGACGCGGACATGGGGGTGGGTCTTGCCAAGGCGTTCAGCGGCCCGGGATAGGTCGAGCTTGATCACCTCGCTGGGGCAAGAACCCACCAAAAACAGGGTCTTGATGTCCGGGCGGCGGGCTAGGACCTGACCGGCCACCCGGTCCAGTTCCTCATTGGCATCGGCCATGCCAGCCAGATCGCGGTCTTCGATAACAGCGGTCGCAAAGCGTGGCTCGGCGAAGATCATCACACCGGCGGCAGACTGCATGAGATGGGCGCAGGTGCGCGAGCCGACGATGAGGAAGAATGCGTCCTGGATTTTTCGGTGCAGCCAGACAATGCCGGTCAGTCCGCAAAAGACTTCGCGCTGTCCCCGTTCTCTTAAAATGTCTGTGGTGCAGTCACTTTCGGCGGGGGTGGAGGCCAGTTCTGCAGTCACGAGGCGGCCCCCTCCAGGCGCGCGACCCGCAGCTTCCACAGAAATTGCGCTGCGTTGATGACGTAGGTGGCATAGGCTGCAAGCGCGAGCAGCATCTGTTGCTCCGGCGTGCCCCAGCCTAAGAAAACCGCGGCCAGATAGGCCGTGTGCAGCGCTAGAACGAGCATGGAGAAGACATCTTCCCAGAAGAAGGCTGGGGTAAACAGCCAGTCGTCAAAGACAACCTTCTCCCAGATCGAGCCGGTCACCATGATGGCGTAGAGGATGAGTGTCTTGGCCACGACCGACGCGGTGGCCAGCGCATAACCCTCGCCGGTACCCAGGTATCGAACCACCAAGCCAAGACTGAGCAGGAAGACGACAAACTGTACCGGGGCGAGAATGCCTTGAACGAGAGTCCACGCGCTTTCGTCGCGGCGCTTGCGTTGCTCAGTCGTATAGAGGGGCTGTGCGCTCATGGGCTTGCTGCGCTTTCGAAGGCGAGCGTGGCCGCCTGAGGCCGCAGTCCACGGGACCGGGGCTACCATATCTATAAGCCCCTGAATTGATTGGGCTACCCACAGCTCAAATGCACCTGGCTGGCGATGTGCGTCAGCGTGTCTGGCGGATATCTGGCTGTTGCCGTTTCCAGCTTGCGTCTGCATCTCGGACCCTCCCTGCGCGATGTGCGCGCATGTCCTGTCGTTGAGCGTACGTTAGCGAAAGATAAAGTGTCAACTTTTGTTGACGTTTTATAAAATTTACACACCGCAGTCAGGGCTTTTTCGTCTCATTCGTCCGAATACCCTTGCATTTTGTGTGATTAACTGGCTCCCTGATAGGGCTGGCGCGCACGCGTGTGACCAGCCATCAGGCGGCTCCCACTGCATACTCTGGACTCCATCGGGACCGCGTGATGACGCGCTAGAAGGCTGGGGCTGTTCGCCAGATGTCCCTTCTGCGCAACGCGGGAAGGAGTCACGAATGGCAGACGCAGACGCGAAGCGATTTTCCCTCGCCGGGCTGGCTCGAGCGACGCATATGACGCTCGACTGGCGGAATTGGGCGCCGAGTTGGAAAAAGTTCGAGCGTGATGATCAGCCCTCCGCTGAAGTGCTCGATAAGCTCATTGAATCCGAAATCATCCCGCGTCTGATGCTCGCGAACCGGGCCGATGATGGCGCGCTACGCGGCGGCTCAGAGGTCACCCCGCTTCGGCCTTTCGACCCAAAGGAGATTGAACGGTTTGCGCGCCTTGCCATAGAGGCGGACCCGGATCTGGTCATCGCTGATGTGGAGGCACGGATCAATGCCGGCGCATCCTATGATGACATCCTTTTGCGTTTTCTCGCTCCCGCCGCACGCCGACTGGGGACGCTCTGGGAAGATGACCGTGTCGACTTCACCGATGTCACGATTGGCCTGATGAAGCTGCATCGCGTGGTTCAATGGATCAATGATTCTGCCCCGGCAGATCGAGGCGTTGGGGATTTTGCTCCGCGTATTCTTTTGGCGCCCGCACTCGGTGAACAGCATCTGCTTGGAGTGCTGATGGTGGGGGAATTTTTTGCACGTTCAGGGTGGAGCGTTCGCTGTGAACCCCATAAATTCAGTGAACACATAGTAAGATGCGTCTCTGAAGAGCATTTCGACGTTGTGGGATTGTCCGCAAGCACGCATGCTGCGGCCGAAACGTTGGCCGGAGAGATTCGTGAAATTCGGGCGGCGTCTATGAATGCCGGCGTCGTTATTATGGTGGGGGGACCCGTCTTTAATAACGATCGTCATTTGGCCAAGCGTATTGGCGCAGATGCCACCGCCATGGATGGTCTGCGCGCGGTCGTTACGGCTGAACGATTAATTCATCCGCTGACCAGCTCTGTTGGGGCAGCCCAGTAAAATATTTATTCAAGGCGATGCCATGGATACGAAGGTTCCAGACGGTCCCAACGCCCGGTTCCAGGCCGGTGATGTTGTTGCGTCTGCCTTCAGTGATCCGGAATCAGCGGATCTGGCGGCCAACGCCGCCGATATCACCCTGGTGATCGACAAAAAGGGTGTCATTCGCGATGCGGCTCTGCCGGGGGATGACTTCGAGCCCTCTGATTATGACGACTGGGTCGGTCACAAATGGATGGACCTCGCCGGCCCGGATTCCACCGACAAGGTTGCTGCATTATTGTCCGTGCCTGGAGAAGCCGGGGAGCGGCGCTGGCGCCAGGTGAACCACAAGCGTCCGGGCGAAGCCGATCTGCCGCTGCGGGTGTTCACGATGGCGGCGAGCCAGCCCGGCTGGGTGATTGCGATTGGCCGGGACATGCGCAGCACATCGCGCATGCAACAGCGCCTACTCGATGCGCAGCAATCCATGGAGCGCGAGTACACCAAGGTTCGAGAGGCCGAGACGCGCTTTCGATTGCTTTTCCAGATCGCCACGGAGGGCGTGGTTGTCGTGTCTGGAGCCCATTACAAGGCAACCGACGCCAATCCAGCCGCCGCCCGTTTGTTGGGGCGTACGTCCAAAGACATCGAAGGGGCGAGCCTGGACAGCCTGTTTGGGGGCGACGCGGCTCCGGTGATCCGTGAGGCCTTTGCGGTGGCGCGCCGAACCGGCCGCCCTGAGCAGATTGAGATCCATCCCCCATCGGCGAGCCAGCCGCTTTCCTTGAGCGCCTCAGTTTATCGTCAGGGGCAGGATAGCTTCTTCCTGTGCCGGCTGTCGGCCAATGCGGTGGAGGCCAGCGCCGATCCAGATGGCTCGCTGACTAGGCTCGCTGAAATCCTGCCTGACGGTCTCGTTCTGACCGGAGAGGATGGTAAAATTCTGTCGGTGAACGAGGGCTTTATCGATATTGCCCAGCTTCACGGCCCTGACGAGGCCATGGGTCAATCCATTGATCAATTCCTCGGTCGAACTGAGGTAGAGTTCAATGTCTTGCTCGCCAATCTGCGCGAGCATGGTGTGATCCGTCATTTTGCGACCACGGTGCGCAGCCGCCTCGATATTCAAGAACCGGTCGAAGTGTCCGCTGTTTCAGCGCCCGGACCATCCGGTCGTGTGTTTGGATTTGCAATCCGGCCCGTCGGCCGGCGCATGGTTGCATCGAAGGGTGCGGAAGGCGCGTTGCCGAGCTCGGTGGACCAGCTGTCTGATCTGGTTGGACGGGTCGCCCTGAAAGACATCGTGCGAGAAAGTACCGATATTATCGAGCGCTCCTGCATCGAGGCCGCGCTGGAGCTGACCAACGATAATCGCGCCTCCGCCGCAGAAATCCTTGGGCTCAGCCGCCAAAGCCTCTATGCGAAAATGCATCGTCATAAGATCGGCTCGCTGCAGAGCAAGTCAGACAGTTAGACACACCCTTAAAACGTCAACTTAAATTGACACCTATAGATGTCGTCCGTAGCGTACATCTATGGAGCGCTCGTTATCGCCACCAGCCTCAGGTCTCAAGACGTCAGCTCTGGCGGTACTGGAGTTGTCCAAACCGGTGACCTGGTTTCCGCCCATGTGGGCCTTCATGTGCGGGGTGGTGTCTTCCGGCCAGCTTACGTTTGCCAATCTGCCGCTCTTGCTCGCGGGCATTGTGCTTGCCGGTCCGCTTTTGTGTGCGGGCAGTCAAACCGTCAATGACTGGTTTGATCGCCATGTTGACGCCATCAATGAGCCGAACCGGCCGATCCCGTCAGGGCGCATTCCCGGGCGCTGGGGCTTGTGGCTCGCCATTGGCTGGTCGATCGCCGGCCTTGTGTGGGCGCTGATGCTTGGACCCTGGGTCTTCGTTGCTGCGGTGTTGGGCGTCGCGTTGTCCTGGGCTTATAGCGCGCCGCCAGTCCGCCTGAAGCGCAGCGGTGTGTGGGGGCCCTTATCCGTCGGCATCTCCTATGAGGGCCTGGCCTGGTTTACTGGCGCAGCCGTCATGCTTCAGGCCCTGCCAAGCGCTGAAGTGATCATCGTGGCCGTGCTCTACAGCCTTGGGGCCTACGGCATCATGGTGCTCAATGACTTCAAGGCCATTGAAGGTGATCGTCAGATGGGCCTGGGCTCGCTGCCTGCCACGTTGGGGCCGCGTAGAGCCGCCTGGATTGCCAATGTCACAATGGCGGTTCCGCAAATCATCGTCGTGACGCTTCTGATCGTCTGGGCGCAGCCGCTTTACGCAGGCCTCGTCGCCCTGTCGCTTTTCATGCAACTGGGCCTGATGGTGCGTCTGATGCGTGATCCGAAAGCGCTCGCGCCTTGGTATAACGCGACAGGGGTGACCCTTTACGTGCTGGGCATGTTGGCGAGCGCCTTTGCCCTGGCTGGTCTCGGATAGGGAGTCTGCTATGAGCCCAACCGCCCGCCCTCTTAGCTGGATTGAGATTGTACGACTGGGCATGGTTCAGGCCTCCTTCGGGGCGATTGTTGTCTTGATGACGTCCACCCTGAATCGGGTGATGATTGTCGAGCTGGCGCTGGCCGCCATGCTACCCGGCGCACTGGTGGGATTGCATTATGCCATCCAGATCAGCCGCCCGCGTTGGGGCCATGGCTCTGACGCCGGTGGACGGCGCACGCCCTGGATTATTGGCGGCATGGCGGTTCTGGCGCTGGGTGGGCTTTTGGCCGCGCTGGCGACAGCCTTGATGGCGTCATCGTCTCTGGGTGGCATTGCGCTGGCCCTCCTGGCCTACACGCTAATCGGTGTGGGCGTTGGTGCGGCCGGTACGTCTTTGCTGGCGCTGCTCGCCACCGATGTGGCCCCTGAACGCCGGGCTCCGGCGAGTGCGCTGACCTGGATCATGATGATCGCCGGCTTCGTGATCACAACGGCCGTGGCCGGTCAGCTGCTCGATCCTTTCTCCATGCGTCAGCTGGTACTGGTCTGCGCCGGGGTTTGCGCGATCGCCTTTATCATCAGCGCGCTGGCGGTCTGGGGCGTGGAACGACCGCGCGAGCAGGCGGTGAACGCAGACGGCGATATCGAACCGCCTACCCCCTTCTTCGAAGCGCTCAAAGATGCCTGGGCCGACACCAAGGCGCGGCGCTTCACCATTTTCGTTTTTGTCGCGATGGTTGCCTATAGCGCGTCTGATCTGATCCTCGAACCCTTCGCCGGTCTGGTCTTTGGGTTGGAAGTTGGGCCGTCCACCACGCTGGCCAGCATGCAGCAGTCTGGCGTGCTGATCGGTATGATTGCGGTAGCCCTGCTCGGCAATCGCTTTGGCTCTGATGAAGGCGGGTTCGGACGTCGCCAGACCTGGGTCGTGGGCGGATGTGTGGCCGCAACGCTGGCGCTCCTCAGCCTGGCCGTCGCCAGCCTTGTCGGTCCTGGCTTCCCGCTTGAGGTGGCGGTGTTCTGCCTGGGGCTCGCCACGGGCGGCTTCGCGGTGGCTGCGATCGGCGCGATGATGGGTTTGGCCGGCGCTGACGGCGGCGGCCGCGAGGGCATGCGCATTGGCCTGTGGGGGGCAGCTCAGGCGATTGCCTTTGGTCTTGGCGGCTTTCTGGGCGCGGCGGCAATTGATGCCGCGCGGGCGATCTTCGCCGACGCTGCCCCGGCCTTTGCCATCGTCTTTGCTGTCGATGCGGCGCTCTTCCTATATGCCGCCCACCTGGCCCTGCGCGTCGATGCACCTGACAAGTCCAAAACCAAAGTCACGCCCAAACAGCTTGTGGAGAGTGCATCATGAGCGATGCCGTGAAGACCTATGACGCCGTGGTCGTCGGTGGTGGGCCGGCGGGGTCCACCGCAGCCCAGACCCTTGCTGAAGCGGGCAAGTCGGTTCTGCTTCTTGATAAGCCGGGCCGGATCAAGCCCTGCGGCGGGGCCGTGCCTCCCATCTTGATCCGCGATTTCAGGATTCCCGATGCCCAAATCGTCGCGCGCACACGCGGCGCGCGGATCCTGTCGCCGTCCGGCAATGAAGTCGATATGCCCATCGATGAAGGCTATGTCGGCATGGTCGACCGTGAGCATTTCGATGAGTTTCTGCGTGAACGCGCGCGAGACGCCGGAGCGGACCGCCGCGACGCGACGTTCGACCGTCTAGAGCGTGACGAGAAGGGTGACGCCCTCATCGTTTTCTCACCCACCGAAAGCCCGGATCAAGAGGTCAAGGTCAGGGCGCGTGTGGTGATTGCCGCGAACGGTGCTCGGTCAAAGCTGGCTCAGGACGAGGTGCGCGGTGCTGACAAGGTCAAAAGCGTGTTCGCCTATCATGAGATTGTGCGCGCACCGAAAGAAGGCGATGCCGCCTTCTATGATCCACAACGCTGCGATGTGTATTACGACGCGCGCGTTTCACCCGACTTCTATGGCTGGGTCTTTCCCCATGGCGATGTTGCCAGCGTTGGCACGGGCAGTCAGGTGAAGGGTTTCTCGTTGCGTGGAGCGGTCAAACGGCTGCGTGAGGCATCCAGGCTCGATGGCTATGAGATTGTTCGCAAAGAGGGGGCACCACTGCCCTATAAGCCTGCACCGCGTTGGGACAATGGACGCGATCTCGTGCTCGCTGGTGACGCCGCTGGTGCGGTGGCCCCATCGTCGGGCGAAGGCATTTACTATGCGATGATCTCCGGTCAATGGGCCGCCGAAGGGGCTGCCGAATTCTTAGAGACCGGAAATGTCAAAGCGCTGTCAGGCGTGCGCAAGCGCTTTATGAAAGCCCATGGCAAGGTCTTCTTCATCTTGGGCCTCCTGCAGCATTTTTGGTACCGCAGTGACAAGCGCCGCGAGGGTTTTGTGAAAATCTGTGCCGATAAGGACGTCCAGCGTCTGACCTGGCAAGGCTATATGGAGAAGGAGCTGGTGAAGGCCAACCACGCCGCCCACGCCAAAATCTTCTTTAAAGACCTGGCCCACCTGATTGGCCTGTCGCCGCGCTAGGCGGGCCTGATCCCATGTCGGTCGAGGTGTTCTTCAGCTCCGGTCTGGCGATTGATCTCGTGCTGATCTTTGTTGCTCTCGAGGTACTGGTTCTGGCGTTCATTCCCAGATTGCGGGGATCCATGACGCTCCTGGATGTTACGTCCTTGGTCGTGCCGGGCGTTTTTTTGATGCTGGCAATCAGGTCGGCGCTGACCTCAGCCCCATATACAATGACGGCGGTCTTTATGACCGCCGCCTTTGCATCTCATCTCTGGGATGTCGCCCGCCGTCGGCGGGCCTGACAGTCAGGCTTAGCCTGCGCCGCCATTCTCCCGCATATAGGCAATCACGTTCGCGCGGTCCTGCTCATTGCGCAGACCCGGGAAGGCCATGATGGTGCCCGGCATATAGGCACGCGGGTTTTCCAGATACTCAAACATGATCTCTTCGTCCCACACGATGCCGGAATTCTGGTTGGCTTCAGAGTAACGGAAGCCTTCAACCGTACCCGCAGTGCGGCCGAAAATCCCATACAGCGACGGGCCTACACGGTTCACGCCTTCTTGCAGCACGTGGCAGGTCTGACAGCGCGCGAAAACCCGTCGGCCAGCCGCTGCATCTCCGGTCAGTCCGGCGATCAGCATGTCGTCACCACCGCTAGCAGGTGCCGCAGGCTCCTGTTCCGCAGGCTCTTCCGCAGGCGCTTCTTCAGCTGGCGCTGCGTCCGCAGGGGTGTCCTCTGCCGGTGCTGCTTCTTCGGCCGGCGCTTCGGGCTCTGCTGGAGTTTCCATTGTGCTTGACGTGGTGTCCTCAGCCGGGGCCGAGACTTGGGTACTGTCCGACCCCGGAGTCGCGGCATCCTCGGCCGGCTCTTCCCCGCCGCCACCGCACGCTGCCAATGCCGTTGACGCGATCAGTGCGCCAAAAATTTTGATAGTTTTCATTGTCCGTCACCCTCGCAAAAACAGGTCCATCGAACGATAATAGGGCCCAAATGTCGCAGGGCCAGAGCCAAGTCACTATTTTCCAGAAAAGAATTTCGGCACAGCTGGCGGACCTCTGGGCGCTCAATCAAGAATCGGCCTACCCGATGGTCGTGGCAAAGCTTTACTTCACATACAGCGCAATGAATGCAGGTAAATCCGCAATCTTGTTGCAGGCGGCTCATAACTACCGTGAGCGTGGTATGCGGGTCATGTTGTGGACATCCCATCACCATGGAGACGGTGCCGGTGCAGAAATCGGGAGAATCGAGTCTCGGATTGGCCTGAAAGCGCCAGCCAATCTGTTTCGCCCCGGCCAAGACTTACTGGCAACAATTAAAGCAGACGCCGATCGCGAACCTCTGGATGCGGTCTTTATCGATGAAGCCCAGTTTCTGACGACCGAGCAGGTTCGACAGATGGCGCGCGTCTGCGATGATTTATCGATTCCAGTCTTATGCTACGGGCTTCGGACAGACTTCAAAGGCGCTCTGTTCGAAGGAGCGGGCGAGCTGCTGGCCATCGCTGATGACCTCAGAGAGGTTCGAACGCTGTGCCATTGCGGACGCAAAGCAACGATGAATCTTCGCGTTGATGAAACCGGCAAACCGGCGCGCGATGGCAGCCAGATTGCCGTCGATAAAGGTGGCTATGTCTCACTCTGCCGCCACCATTGGCGTGAGGCGATGGCCGATGAAACACCTGACCTTATCGAGTGATCGGCCCAGGGCTTCGGCGTCCGCAGGCTGCATCGGGTTCGAATGACAATCCCAGTCTGGCCCCCTCAAGTCCAAGACAGTCATGCAAGTCGTCTGGTGTCGCCGGAACGAAGAGCCTTGAGCGGCTCCGGACAAAAAATTCCCCTGATGGAAGAATTTTGCTAGTTCGACTCCCAGATTGTAACGGTGAAGCCACCGTCATGTGTGACACACCTTGCCAGGCGGACCGCCCTTTTTTGATTGGGGAGGCTGGATTTGGACCGAGTCTTCATCACGGGCTTTCCTCGTTCTGGCACAAGTCTGCTCCTACGCTTGCTGGGGGACGTGACCGGTCGAAAGGCTTTCCACCAGCCCTTGCCCCTGCTTCTGAGCGAGATCCGCCGTCGCTTCCTACGATCCATGGGGCGCGATCGCGTGCAGCAGGCTTATCCCTTCGCCGATGATCAGTACGAAAACTACGTCCCGCCGGCCGCTTTTCACGCTTTCCTCGCAACAGACTCCATGACCCAAGATGTGGTCCGCCAATGCCTTGCAGCCATGCGGACTTTCTCGGGCCAGCGGTTCAAACCAGACGAGGTCTTTGCCAGCCTGGAGGGGTGGCCAGGAGGAGAGTTTGCCAGTTTCGTTGCGCAGTATTTTTCGACCCACGCCCCTCAGGCCGGGCAGGGCTGGGTTTGGAAGGAGCTTTCGGCTGAACCGCTTGTTGGCTATCTCGCGCAGCGGGGCTGGCACCCCTTTCTCATCGTTCGCGACCCCCGAGACGCCATTGCCTCAATGCATTTTGGAACGGGCATCCAGCATATGGGATTGCCGCGCCCGCTATTGTTTCTCGCGCGCCAGTGGCGGCGATCTGCACTCTATGCCTTGGCTCGGCCGAACGGCTTGATTCCTGTGCGCTACGAAACCCTCCTCGCTGATCCGCACGCCGCCCTACAGGGGATGCCCGGCTCACAGCCCATTTTGAGCAACGCCCTTAGAGTCCGCGACAATAGCTCCTTTCCCGCTAGCGGGATGCGTCGTGCTTTGGCGGAGCGGGACCGGCGCTTCCTAGAGGCTTTGTGTTTTTCAGAAATGAAGGCCCTTGGGTATCGCCCGACCATCACAGCGCACGAAATTGAAAGGGTGCTGGCCGACGGCCCGCAGCCGGAAGTGCTGCACCGGCCTGCGCTTGAACGCTTTTTGTGGAGCCCGACCCGGTTTGAAGAAGAGCGCGACCGACACCAGAGAGTTCTCAGTTCCCCACGAAAATTCTCTCCAGAAGCGTTTTTGTTTGTTGAACCGTATCCTCAGTTGAATTATAGCTAATTCTGCATATGGGGCAGCGGCAAGGTCACCAGCAATGGCACAAAGCGCATCGCAGCCTGGACCGACCTACTCCGTTGTGATCCCGGTGTTTAATGCCGGTGCAGGCCTTTCGGCGCTAATTGACCGGCTTGGCGCTGTGTTTCGCGACACGCTCAAAGACAGCTTTGAGATCATCCTCGTAGATGATGGTTCGACCCATGCTGAAACTCTGGAAATCCTGAAATCCCTGGCCCAAGAACCGGATGTCAGCGTGTTCATGCTGACCCGCAATTTTGGCAAACCCGGTGCGGTCATGTGTGGCCTGGAGGTGGCTCGCGGGCGTTGGGTGGTCACCATGGACGACGATATTCAACAGCGCCCGGAAGACATTCCCGCGCTGGTGGCGCACCGAGACCACGACATGGTCACGGCGGTCTTTCGCCATAAGCGCCATGATGTCGTCCAGCGTTTCACTAGCGCGATTAAGCAACAGTTCGATCGATGGATTCTGGGTATCAGTGTGCCGCTCTCGCCGTTGAACCTGATCTCGCGTCCGGTCGTTGACGGCATGCTTCAGAGCGCAAGTAATCGGCCTTTCATCCCAGCTCTGATCGGCGAGGTTACGCGTGACATTGTTGGTGTGGAGCTCACCCACGAGGCGAGCGCTTATGGCGCGTCGCGCTTTGGCTTGCTGCGCCGCTGGCGGCAATTCACCAATCTGCTATTTGGCCATTCTACACTGCTTCTACAGGGCGTCGCAGTGGTCGGAATGGTGATCATCGCCTTGGGTCTGATTTTAGCCCTTGCTGTCATCGTGCGCCGTCTAAACGGCGTTCCCGTCGACGCGAGCTGGAGCTCGCTCATGGTGACTTTGCTTCTCATCGGTGGCCTCAACCTCGGCGCGCTGGGCATTGGGGGCCAATACTTCATTCGCATTCTCGACATCGTGTCAGGCAAACCCGCCTACCTGGTACGTAGACAATTGGGGCAGGGTGAAGATCGTTCCAATGAGCCATGACTCGCTTGCTTGTCCTGCAGTCCAACTACCTGCCGTGGAAAGGTTATTTTGATCTTATCGCGACGGTGGATCAGATGATCCTCTACGATACGGCGCAGTTTACCGAGCGGGACTGGCGCAATCGAAATAGGATCAAGACCCCTTCGGGTCTGAAATGGTTGACCGTTCCAGTCGTTCGATCCGGCCGCTTTGGACAAGCCATTGAAGCGGTCGAGATTACAGGCGGGGCGTGGGCTCGACGTCATCTGGCGCTCATTGAAATGAGTTATGCAAAAGCGCCCTACTATCAGGCCCTGCTGGAGCTGATTGAGCCGGCATTGACGGCGGGCCACACAAAGCTCAGTCAGCTCAATCGCGATCTGATTGACCGGATCTGCAGCGCCCTGTCGATTTCAACGCCGATCGCCTGGTCCCGCGACTTTGCCCATGACGGGGACGCCACGCAGAAGCTGGTCGATCTATGCCTGGCGACAGGCGCAACCGAATTGGTGTGCGGCGCGTCGGCGAAAAGCTATCTGGATGTCTGCCGGTTGGCTGATGTTGGCACCCAAGTCATCTGGTTTGAATATACAGGCTACCCGCCTTATCCGCAGCGTCATGGTCCGTTTGATCACCATGTGTCGATTATCGACTTGCTGGCTGAAACGGGCCCTGAGGCGCGGTGCTTTATGCACTGCGGCGCGCATGAATGCGTCTAGGGCTTGTGTCCACACCGCATAAAGGGTTGATTTTCGGTAGCTGACGCCGTCCTCTCCTGCGTCACTCTTTCTCGCCGACCGGAGATCCTCATGGCCGACGCCCCCCAGACAGACACACAGCCGAAGCGCAATGCTTTCACGCGCTTCCTCGACACGGTCGAGTGGCTCGGCAATCTGTTGCCGCACCCGGTCATGCTGTTCTTCTACCTGTCGATCGGCATTGTGCTGTTATCCGGGGTGTTTGGATATTTCGGTCTGGCGGTGGAAGATCCGCGCCCGGCGGGATCGCGCGGCGTTGCGGATAACGGCATGATCGAAGCGGTCAGCCTGATGAATGGCGACGGCGTCCGGCGCATCTTCACCAACATCACCGACAACTTCACCGGATTTGCACCCCTGGGCGTGGTGCTGGTGGCGATGCTGGGCGTTGGCGTGGCGGAGAAGTCCGGCCTGTTGTCCGCAGCGGTTCGCGCGATGGTGCTGGGCGCGCCCAAGCACCTGGTGACCGTCGCGATCGTGTTTTCCGGCATCGTTTCCAACACCGCGTCCGAGGTCGGCTACG
>JANQMI010000181.1 GCA_028280165.1 Oceanicaulis sp.
GGTCAAACCGGCTGAGCAGCACGAAGGCAGACGGCGCAAAGATCAAGGCCAGGATTGCCGACCCGCTGACCCCACCAGCCACCGCCGCGGCAAAAGGCAGCCAGAAGCTGTCGCCTTCAATGAGCAGCGGGGCAAAGCCGCCAATCGTGGTCATCGTTGTCGCCAGGATGTGGCGGGTGGCGTCGACCACCGTCTCGCGGATCTGGGCCGGGTCGCCGACGATCGCGTCAGCATTGGCCCTGAGCGCGGACAACACCACGATCGAGCCATTGATCGACAGTCCCACCAGGCCCAGCGAGCCGATGATGGCGTTAAACCCAAGCGGGGTGCCAAACATCCAGACCCCGAACATGGCCAAGCCCGCAGACAGAAATCCGACTACAAAGACCACGCCCGCATAGCGGAAGGAGTTGAAGGCCAGCACCACTGCCGCGGTCATCAAGGTCAGAAGCGGGAGCGCCAGAGACATCAGGTCGGCCATGGCGTCGCCCTGGTTTTCTGCATCCCCGGCGACGGCGATCCGGTAGCCCGGCGGCAAGGTCTCACCCTGTGCCTCATACAGCTCCTGGAAGCGTGCCAGCGCTGGGGCGGGCAGTACAAAGGGGTCCAGGAAGGCGTAGATCGGATTGGCGCGCTGGCCGTCAATGCGGGTGATCAGCGCCGTTTCAGGTTCCAGCGTGACCGGACCAAAGGCCCCGACAAGACCGGGCTCGGCCCCATCCGCCCCTGCAGGCAAGGGCGTGGAGGGGATCAGGCCCACCGCTTCACGACGCGAGGTCGGGGCCATGACGCGCACGGGCAATTCCTCGACGCCTTCCAGCACAGAGCCGCCCACAACGCCATCAATATTGGCGCGCACGCGACCGGCCAGGTCTGACAGGCGCAGACCCGCCCGGCTGGCCGCCGCCTCATCGACCTGCAGCTGAGCCACCGGCTCACCCAAACGCAGCTGGGCCTCGGTGTAGGTCACGCCAGGCACTTGAGCCAATACGCGGCGAATATCGTCACCAATCTGATCGAGGATAGCCAGATCAGGGCCCAGCACCTGCAACTCGATGGGGGCTGGACGCGGCGGGCCTTGTTCAAAGGGGATGGCCAGGAATTGGCTTTCAGGAAACTCGGCCCGGGCCCGGCGTTGAACATCGGTCACGATGCGCCGCGTGGCCGCCTCAGACTGCGTCCGCACAAAGCCTTGGGCGAAATTGGGACGCCCTTCAGTGCCGCCCAGCATGTTGTAATAGACGCGCGGGCTGGATTCCCCGAGCACCCAATTGATGTCCTCCACGCCCTCATAACTGCGCAGCAGCAGGTTGGCGTCTTCCACGCGCCGCGCAGTTTCCTCAATGGACGAGGCCGGCGGCAGGATCAGGCGCACTTGGAACATGTCGCGCTCGGTCGGCGGGAAAAACTGAGACGGCAGTGTGCTGGCGGCAAAGAATCCCGCGAAGGGCAGAAGCACGCTCAGGATGATGCCAAGCACCGGCTGGGCAATCGTGGCATCCAGCACCTTGCGATAAGCCCAGGCGAGCGGCTTTGACCGCAAGCCATCGCGCCAGAAGGGCGCATTCTTTTCTCCGGCCCGACCATCATCGAACCAGGCGGCCAGGGCCAGGATGACGGTGAAGGACAGAATGAAGGAGGCCAGGATCGAGAAGATCACCGACACGCCGATCATGCCGACGAACTCGCCCGCCGAGCCCGGCAGGAGCGCAATCGGCGCAAAGGCGAACACGGTGGTCAGCGTGGAGGCCAATAGCGGCCCAAACAGGGTTTTGACCACCTTTTCCAGCGCATCGATCCGCTCCATGCCGCGCGATCGCAGCAATCGATAGTCATCCACCACCACGATGGCGTTATCGATGAGAAGCCCCAGCGACACCACAAGGCCGGTCACCGACATCTGATGCAGCGGCTGGCCGATCAGATTGATCAACACCATCACCAGCAGCACGGTCAGCGGCAGCGCGGACCCGACGATAAAGGCGGACCGCCACCCCATCATCAAGAACAGCACAGCAAAGACGATCAGGGCCGAGAAGCCCAGATTCTGGGCCAGGCCCGCCAGCCGGTCGATGACATAGCTGGACTGATCAAACAGGATTTCGACATCGACGCCGGGATTGGCCTCGGCAAATTCGCGAACGGCGGCCTGGGCGCGGGTATCCCAGCTGTCCACCTGCAGGCCGGGCTCCAGAAACGCCCCCACCAGAATTTGACGCTCGCCATTTCTCAGCGCCATGGAGCGGGGTGGATCGGTGATCGCGCGGGTGACCGTGGCGATATCGCCCAAGCGCAAAAAGCCCTGATCGGTCTCGGCAATGGCGACATCGCGCACCCGGTCCAAGCTTTCAAACGCACCGGCAACTTCCACGGTGATATCCAGCGTGTCGCCGGCCAGGCGTCCGGCCGGGTCCTTGGCATCAGAGCGCGCCAGGACAGCGGCCACATCCGCAGCGGTCAGCCCGAGTGAGGCGGCACTTTCGGGATCGAGCACCACCCGCACCTCTTCGCTGGGCGCGCCGAACGTGTCGGTTTCTTCAGTGCCAGGGACGGCCCTGAGTTGGTCTTCCAGATCCCTCGCGAGCCGCCCGAGGCTGCCAAGCCCGGCGTCAACACCCTCAGGCCAAGTCAGCGACACCACCAAGGTGGCCGCGCCCAGATAATTCTGGCGCACTTCGATGGGCAGAACGCCGTCCGGCAGGCCGGCCTCGGCAATCGACACCTGGTCGCGGACCATGGTCCAGGCCTGCTCGACCTGGGCTTCGCTCAGGTCTTCGCGCATGGCCACGTCGAGAATCCCGATATTGGCGCGCGCTTGAGAATTGATCTCGTCAATCTCAACCAGCTCTAAGAGCTCGCGTTCAATGGGTTCAAGGACCAGCGCCTCAATGCGGGCCGCATCCGCCCCGGGAAAGGGGACGATGACATTGCCATAGCGCTTGACCAGGGTGGGATCTTCCTGGCGACCCAGCACGCCCAGCGCGGCAAAACCGCTGATGACCACCAGAAAGAGCGCCAACAGAGTCAGGCGCGGAAGGCGATAAAACAGGCTGGAAATATGCATGACCTTAGCCTTCAAACGCGGCGCGGACGAGCTGACCCGGCGCGGCCCGGTGCACCCCGGCAGACACGAAGACTTCGCCCTCGCGCACAGCGCCGCTCAGATACACCCGCTCGCCTTCGGTATGCAGAATCTCGACAGGGCGCGGCTCCAGGGTTTCGGTATCGCCATTGCGCGCCACGACATAGATCGACCACAGGCCGCGCCGGCCTTCTGACAGCGCGGTGACCGGGGCCCAGAAGCCCGCATCATCGATGGTGGTCGGCAAGACCAGGCGCGCCACGGCCCCGCTGCTGACACCGGCCTCCTCGGCCACATCAAACACGGCGGACACTGTTCGGCGACGCGAGTCGATCACGCCGGTGACGGCGCGTAGGCGCGCTGAAATACGCTGGCCGTCAATAAGGGCGTCATAGCTTTGTCCCACCACAAGGGCGGCCGCTTCACGCTCGGGCACGCCTGCGCGCAGCTCCAAAAGACTGTCCTCCACCAGGCACAGCACGGGCACACCCGGCGCAGCGATGGCTCCTTCATCGGCCATCCGGGCTGTCACGACACCGGAAAACGGCGCAATGATCGACGCCAGATC
>JANQMI010000223.1 GCA_028280165.1 Oceanicaulis sp.
ATGTTCATCATCAATCCGCTGAACGGCCAGGGCGCGGACAATCTGTTCTCCACCCACCCCGCGACCGCCAACCGGATTGCGCGCCTGCGCCAGATGGCGGGCCATGCCGCCCGCTCGCCCGCAGGCCCCTGGGGCCAGCAGGGTCCGTGGGGCGGGTCCGATGAGCCGGGTCAGGATGACCGCCGAGATTTTGGTGGCCCCTGGGGCTGACGCACGTGACGATTGATCCGGGCATTGAAGCACACGTGGCCGTTCACGTTGGCATAGCCTTTATGGCGCGTGGCTCAAGGCCGGATCGATCGGGCGCAAGCGGCCGGCTGAAAGCTCAAAGGTGCGATGCGCGCCGGCAATGGCCTGGGGTCTGTGCGCAATGATGATTTGTGTCAGCGGCAAAGCGTTCAAGGCCTGCACGATCCGGTGCTCGCTCACCGGGTCAAGATTGGCTGTTCCTTCATCCAGCATCAGAATGGAGGGCTCATTATATAAGGCCCGCGCCAGCAAAATACGTTGCACCTGACCGCCGGACAAAGCCGAGCCCATGTCCCCGACAAGGCTTTGATACCCCATGGGCATGGCTTGGATTTCATCGTGGATCGCGGCGGAATGGGCGCAGGCCTCCACCTTCGCCATATCCACCTCATCGTCGAAAAACGCGATATTTTCGGCCAGTGAACCAGACAGGAGACGGTCATCCTGCATCACGCTGCCGATCTGAGCGCGGACGCCGCGCCGGCCCCAATGCTCAACGGGTCTGCCATCGTACAGGATGCGACCCTCGCTGGCGCTGTAGAGGCCGAGCATGGTTTTCATCAAGGTGGATTTGCCCCCGCCCGAGCGCCCGACGATGGCGATCCGCTCGCCCGGTGCCACGTCAAGGCTCAACCCGTCAATCACCCAAGGCTCGTTATCGCCGTAGCGGAAGCGCAGATTCTCGATTTCGATCCGGCCTGACAGGCGCGAGGGAAGCTTAGCGGGCTTGGCGTCACTTTCCTCTGGCTGTGTATGGGCAATATCGGCCAGGCGTTCCAGATGCAGGCCGACAAGCCGCCACTGGAAGAAGACATTGACCAGACCGGTGGCCGCCCCGGTGAATGAGCTGCGATAGGACTGGAAGGCAAACAGCATGCCGAGCGTCATGTCCCCGGCGATCACTGCCCGCGCTCCCAGATACAGAACGACCAGGGTCTGCACGGCCGACAGAATCGAGAATCCCGACCCTGACCATATGCCGAACCGGGCCAAACGAATGCCCACATTCATGTTTTCCGCGAAGAGATTCTGCCAGCGCGCATGGCGCTGCTCTTCGCGCCCGAACAGCTTTACCGACCGGCTTGAGCGTATGGTCTCAAAAAAATGGCTCTGCACGTCCGCAGAGGTCTGAATCTGCTCTTCATTCAAGCGGCGCACATACGGAAAGCTGGCGAAGCGCGCGGCGAAGTGGACTAAGAGCAGTCCCAGCACGGCTAAAGTCAGCGTCGGCGCGTAGAAGACCATGAAGATTAGCGTGCCGATCGCCATGATCCCGTCCAGAACCGCTCCGATCACCCCTGAGGTGATCAGACTTTGCACCGGCCCGAGCGACCCGAAGCGCGTCACCACATCGCCCACATGCCGCTTTTCGAAATAATCCACAGGCAGGCGCATCAGGTGACGCAACAGGTTCGAGTGCATCTGGAATGTCATCAAATTGCCCAGATACATGGCCACAAAACCGCGCAGGGCTCCGATAAAGGTCTGGATCAGGGCGAGCACGCCGAAGCCCAGGACCACCGTGTTGAGCAGGCTGAGATCCTGTTTGGTGATGGCCTCGTCCACGACGATCTGATTGGCGAGCGGTGCAACCAAGGCGAAAGCCTGGAGCAGCAGCGATAGCAAAAAGAGTTGCCAAAGGCTGCCGGACAGGCCGCGGATGCGGCTCCACATGTCGCCGAGCCGCATCTGATCGACCGTCGATTTGGGTTCGAACATCGGCGTTGGCGTCAGCTCAAGCGCAACCCCTGTGAAGTGTTTCGAGACGGTCTCAGGAAGCAGCTCTCGCTTGCCGCGGGCGGGGTCGTGAATCACGATTTTACCCCGGCGCACGGCGGCCAATACGACAAAGTGTTTCAAATCCCAGTGAAGAATGGCCGGGGTGCGCACCTGATCCAGCTCGTCCAACTCGCAGCGCAGGGCGCGAGCGGCCAGGCCCAGGCTGTCGGCGGCATGGCTCAGATCTTTCAGCGTCATGCCTTTTAGCGAAAGCGAGAACTGGCTCCGCAATTCATTCAGGGTCGTGCGGCGGCCGTGCTTGGTGGCCACCATGGCCAGACACGCCAGACCACATTCCGACGCTTCGGACTGGAGAATCGCGGGCAGTTGCCCTCGGTGAAAAAGGTCGTCCATCATGACCGCAGACGGGCTCGCGCTTCAGCTGTATTTTGGTCAATATTCTCCAAAATATCTGACTTGAACAGTTTGAAATTGCATGAAAACATCTTTCATACTGCCCCTTACACCCCACCCCGTCCCCTGGAGCTTGCACCGCCATGTCCTTGTTCCGCCGCGAAGTCATGGAAGCCCGCTCGAAGGCCGGCATGGGCGAGGTTATCATCATCCAGCCGCGCATTTTCATGGTCATGACGGCGATCGCGGTCGTCCTGACCGTCATCGCAGGCCTGCTGGCTGTGTTCGGTCAGTTTTCGCGCAAGGAGACCGTGATCGGCTATCTTGCGCCCCAGGACGGCGTCGCCGCCCTGTTCGCCCAGCGCGGCGGGGTCGTCTCTGAAGTGCTGGTGGCCGAAGGCGACCTGGTTGAGGCCGGCCAGATTCTTATGCGCCTGACCACGGACGCTGCAGCTGATGATGGTGAAGCCGCTCTGGAGGCCCAGATTCGCCAGATCGACGCCCGGCTGGAGGAGACCAACCTCCAGCTCGCCGTCACCGAGCGCCGGTTCGACGCCCAGCAAACCCGGCTGGAGGATCGCCTGACCGGTCTGGACGCAGAGCTCTCCCAGTTGCGGGCGCGCCAGGGCCTCGCGCGGGAAAGCGAAGCCATCGCCCAGGCCCAGTGGGAGCGCTGGCGATCCCTGGCCGAACGGGGGCTGGCACCGTCGGTCGAGGTCGATGCGCGCCGGCAGGCCTGGATCAGCGCCCAGGCCTCGGCGGCCGACATTGCGCGCTTGCTCGGTGAGCGCGAGGCCGAACGCCGCGATGCCGAGCATGGTCTGTCCCTCTTGCCCAACGAGCGTGATCTTGAGCTCTCGCGCTTACGGGCCCAGTCAGGGGCGCTGGAGCAGACCCGCGCGGAGCTGCG